>JAAUSP010000006.1 GCA_012032575.1 Anaerolineales bacterium
TGTCCATAAACTGGGCAGTCGTCAGGCTGACGTTGAAGCCGCGAATACTTTCCAGCTTGTCTATCGTACCGCCGGAAAGCCCAGCCCGCGCCCGCTCATTTTACCTTACCGGCAGGCCGTGACAGGCCACCAACGGCGCAATCACTAAGGTGGTTTTGTCGCCCACCCCGCCCGTGGAATGTTTATCCACTACAAACGGGGCGATGGCGTGCAAATCCAGCGTATCGCCGGAGCGGGCCATGTGCAAGGTCAGCGCAGTAGCTCGGCCTCGGTCATGCCGTTGAGCAGCACCGCCATGCACCAGGCGCTGGCCTGGTAGTCGGGGATGTCACCCCGGGTATAACCCTCGACAAAGAATTTGAGTTCGTCATTGGTCAGTTCTTGTTTGTCACGTTTTTTGGCAATGAGATCAACGGCGCGCATCGGGGACTCCTTTTGGAAAGGGAAGTTCAATTCCACCAGCGATAATTTCTTTTTGGATAAAGTCATTATCGCCATAGTAATCAGCCAGCGAATAAACTACCGGCTGGATATCGAGTGGATAGGGTAGGGTTTTTAGCCAGCAGTCGGCCATAATCTGTAGCCGGTTTTCGTCGGTGGCGTCGGCTGAGAAAATAGCCAGGTCAATATCACTGTCTGGCTTAGCCGCACCTCGAGCTACAGAACCAAAAAGAATCACATAATCAAGCCGGTAATATTTGGCCAAGTCATTGAGATAATCTTTTAGGGTTTGTTCAACAACAACTGAGATTTCAGCCATTGAAAGATTTCCTTTGTTTCATCTAAAAAAGTCTGGGCTGTTTTTTTATCAAGCAACTGTGACAACTTTTGTTTGTAAGCCGGGTATCGGCCTTCGAGATAGTAGGTATTAAGGTTTGTCATTGTCTGGAGATAATCTACTCGCTGAGGCAGATTAAGCAACCTAAAAAGATGGAGTAGGTTATGCGTCCGGGGCGCTTCATCCCCTTTTTGCTGAATATGGATAGCTTTCAGTAATTTTTCCAGGGCTTGCTGGCAGGTGAAAACTGTATACAGGTAGCGACCACTCTTCTGCATTGCTACTGCGGTTTCCAGATCATATTCAGCGATGTCGAGCCAGTACTCAACTTTTGCTTCGGGTGTCATGGTGTATTTACGGGGCAATATACAAATACATCAACGGCGACCCGGCGTTGAACTGAAGAAGCTGCTTGATTTCTTCAACCGGGCTGGGGCGATTGAAGGCGCTGCCCAACGTGTCAAAAAAACCGACTGAGCGATTATATTCGACCAGGCGCGGCTCGCCGGCGATACCGCCCAACTCGGCGGCGCGGGCAATGGCGTCGGGCAGATAGCCCAGGCTGTCCACCAGACCCATCGCTTTGGCCTGTTGGCCGGTGCAGATGCGCCCATCGGCCACTTCGCGCACCTGTTCCTCACTCATCTTGCGCCCTTCGGCTACGATGCGCACAAATTCGTTATAAGATTCGTCAATAATGGTCTGCCACAGGGCCTGATCCTCGGCGGTAAACTCACGGAAGGGGTTGCCGGTGTCCTTGTATTTGCCGCTTTTGACGGTGATGGTGGTCACGCCGTATTCGTTGGCAAATTCTTCCAGGTTGATAAATTGGCTAATCACGCCGATGGAGCAAGTAAGGGTATGCGGGCTGGCCCAGATTTCCTGGGTGGGGGCAGAAACGTAATAGCCGCCGGACGCCGCCAGACTGCCCATCGCCGCGATGATGGGTTTGTTCATCTCTTTGATTTGCAGGTAAATTTCATCCGAGGCAAACACGCTGCCGCCGGGGCTGTCCACAAACAGAATCACCGCCTTGACGCTTTCATCCTCGTTGGCTTCCTTCAGGTTCTCGATGATTTGCTGGCTGAAGGCTCCGCCGCTGTCGGAGCTGAAGGGGTTGGGCGCGGGCGCTTCGCCGGGCAAAATAACTCCCTCGACCCGCACGATGGCGACGGCATCGCCAAAGGCCGGACCGCCCTCGCTGTTTATACTGCTAGCCACCAGCAGACCCAGGCCAACCAGTCCGCCGCAGACCAACAAACCGACCAGGGTCAAACCGATAATCCAGTACCAGGTTTTTCTATTCATCACATGACTCCTTCATGAGAAATTATCGGAAATAAAATTTAGACAAGATTAACAGGATTTACAAGATGAAAAACAGCAAATAATCCTGCCGTAGGTCTTGTTAAGCCTGTCAAAATTTTGTTATTACCCGATAATGTTTATGGGTTGTCGTACTCAGGAAAGATGAGTTTAGAAGGATTATACCACAAACTTGGGTCAGAGCAGGATAATTGGAGACAATCTGGGAAGCTACTATAATTACTATCAAATCTTACGAAAGCGATCCAAACTTTTGTCTACCCATCACTCCCGCACCATCGAAGAAATTCAGCAGGAATTACACGGCCAATTGGAGCAAATGCTTCACCCCGGCCAAAGTGTGCCCGATACGACCAAAATGGACTGGCGGCGCTTCCGCAAAGTCCGCTGGTTTTTTGCCAAAGCCTTTATTCACGTCATCTGGTGGGATATTGTGCTCAATCGGCCCGGTTTGCGCTGGCTGCGCCCCCCCCGGCTGCCGCGCTGGCAAAAAATTGCCCGCAACTACCGTGCCCTGGCCGTAGAAATGGGCGGGGTGCTGATAAAACTGGGCCAGTTCCTCAGCATCAGGGTGGATGTGCTGCCCACCGAAGTGACCCGCGAATTGGCCGGCCTGCAAGACGAGGTGCCGCCGGAACGCATGGAAGCTGTGCTGGCCCAGATCGAGGAAGATTTTGGCCGGCCCGTCAGCGAACTGTTTGACTGGTTTTCGCCCCAGCCGATTGGGGCGGCCTCGCTGGCCCAGGTCCACCTGGCCCGGCTGCCTTCGGGCGAGGAGGTGGTGGTTAAGGCGCTGCGGCCCGGCATTGATGTGATGGTTGAGACCGACCTGGCCGCGATTGCCCTGGCGATCCGCTGGCTAAAATTTTACAAACGGGTCAGCCGCCGGGTTGACCTGGATTGGCTGGCCGAAGAGTTTACCACCGTGACCCGCAACGAGCTGGACTTTGCCGCCGAGGGCCGCAACGCCGAACGCTTTGCCCAGGATTTTGCCGGTGAGCCGCAGGTTTACATTCCCAAAGTTTACTGGGATTACTGTGCCGCCCGCACTCTGACCCTGGAAAATGTCGGCTACCTCAAAATCGGCGACCAGGCCACGCTGAAGGCTGCCGGCATCAATTTATCCCAGGTAGCCCAAAAGTTTTACAACATTTACATGCGCCAGGTTTTTATCACCAATTTTGTCCACTCTGACCCCCATCCCGGTAATGTTTTTGTCAAGCCGCTGCCCCACCCTGATGAACCGGAGGGAACCCATTTTGGCCCCAACGATCCCGTCCCCTACCAACCCGACCGGCCCTTTCAGATTGTTTTTGTGGATTTTGGCATGGTCGCCGTCATCCCCGAACGGCTGCGGGCGGCGTTGCGTGAATATGCCATTGCTGTCGGCACCCGCGACGCCCACCGCATGGTCCAATCGTATGTGAGCGCGGGCGTGCTGCTGCCCGGCGCGGATTTGAAGCGGCTGGAGGAGATTCACGAAGCCCTGTTTGATCGCTTTTGGGGGGTCCGCCTGGGCCAGATGAGCACGGTTGCCTTTAGCGAAGCCCGCTTCTTTTTCCGCGAGTACCGCGACATTATCAATGAGGCCCCGTTTCAGTTTCAGGTGGATATGCTGTTTGTGGTCCGGGCTATCAGCATTTTATCAGGCATGGCGACCGGCCTGGACCCGGAGTTTGACCCTGGGCCGAAACCATTCCCTTTGCCGAACGGCTGGCCAAAGAGGAATTGCAGCAAAACTGGCGCGGCTGGCTGCAAGAAGCGCTTAGCCTGGGCCAGGTGATCTTTAAGTTACCCGGTCAGTTGGACCAGGTGCTGACCCAGGCCCAGCGCGGCAGCCTGACCCTGCAAACCTCGCTGGCCCCCGACGCCCGCAAAACCGTGCAACGCCTGGAGCAGGCCGTCAATCGCTTGAGTTGGATGGTTGTAGCCGCCGCGCTGCTGCTGGCCGGCGTTCAGCTTCAGTCCGGCAGCGCGGAGAATCCCTGGGGCGTGGGGCTGATGATTTTGGCCTTAGCCGCCTTTTTATGGGGCATAGTGAGGCGGAACTAAGTACAGGATTGCCTAAATTCCTCTCTCTGTAACATGTCCGGTTTCTGGCATGTCATTTCGAGCGCCAGCGAGAAATCCTCTTCTTCGCCATAAATTTTTGGCAGCGGTCAAGTAGATTCCTCCCCGCTTCGCGGGTCGGAATGACATGATTTCCTCTAAAAATCCGGCACCCCGTAAACGTGGACCGGGCCTTTTTTGCCTTTGACCAGCACCTCGCCCAAATCAATCAGTTGGATGGGCCGGTGCATTTTGTCGGGGTCGCTAAGGGCCTGGTAAGCTTCGGGGCTGGTGATTTTGATCTGGGCTTTTAATTTTTCTTCCAGGGCTTGGTAGGCTTCGGAGCTGAGGATGATGCTGTAGCCGGACACGTTGCGGGTGAGGGCTTGCAGCCGGGCGGCCAGGTTGACCACATCGCCGATGACGGTGTACTCAAACTGCTCGGTTGAGCCAATCGGCCCGGCGATGACCGGCCCGTGAGCAATGCCGATACCAATCTTGATGGGCGGCAGACCGAGCACCTGCCAGCGCTCGCTGACGATTTCGATGGCGTATTGCAGGGCCAACGCCGTCAGCAAGGCCGCCGCGCTGGTTTTGACCGGCACTTCCGGCTCAGGTGCGCCGAAAAAGGCCATGATCGAATCGCCGCCATATTTGCCGATGATGCCGCCGCCGCCGTGAACCTGGCTGGCAATGGTGGAGTAGTAATCGTTGAGAAAGTAAACAAGCTGTTCGGGGCTGTGATGGGCCTCGGTGATCCGGGTAAAATCCCGGATGTCCACAAACAGCACACTGACCGTCTGGGCAATCCCTCTGAAATCCAGCCCTCTTTCCATCAGCGACTGACGCACCGCCGGCGACATGGTCCGGCTCAACAAATCCTGGTGGCGGTGCAGCCGGTCCAGATTATTGACCATCTGGTTAAACGCCTTGACCAGCCGCCCGATTTCATCCTCGCTTTCGTCGTCAATCCGAATGGTCAGATCGCCGCCGGACACCTGCTCCGCCGCGTGGATCATCCGCTCGATGCGGCGGATAAGCTGCCGGGTTAGCCAAAAACCCGGCCCAATCAGCGCGGCAAAAGAGATGACCGAAATAAGCAACAAGGCCGCCGGAAAGCCCCCGGTCAACCAGTAGGCCGCACTTAGCCCCAACACCAACAGCCCAAACAGCAGCAGCAGCGGGATGATGATCCAAAATCGTAAGCTTGGGATCTCCAGACGTTTTCTCAGTGACCGGACAACGATATCAACAGTGGTTGGTTTCATGGCATGGGGTTTTACCCAGAGCGCCAAGCTAGTGAACAATTGTAATTATATCTTTGATAATATCACCTGATAGTAAGCTAGACAAGTTAGCCAAAAGTTTGAAGACCGGCCTTTTTGTGCTATCATACCAACCCAAGGGGGAATAACCTGATGCAAATTGACGAACGCAGCCTTGACCGCATTTTAGCCACAATCCAAAAACCGGCCCGCTATGTGGGCGGTGAATACAACAGCATTATCAAAGACTGGTCGGACCCGCAAATTTTGACGCGGGTGGCCCTGGCTTTTCCCGATGTGTATGACCTGGGCATGAGCAACCTGGGGCTGGCCATTCTGTACGATCTGCTCAACCGGCGCGACGATGTGCTGGCCGAGCGGGTCTACGTGCCCTGGCCCGATATGGAAGCCAGGATGCGGGCCGTGGGCATGCCCCTCTACGCCCTGGAAAGCAAGCATGAACTGCGCGACTTTGACCTGATCGGCATCAGCCTGCCCTACGAGCAGCTTTACACCAACGTGCTGACCCTGCTGGACCTGAGCGGCATGCCGCTGCGCAGCGAAGCCCGCGACGCCCGCTATCCGCTGGTCTGCGCCGGGGGCAACGCCGTGTTCAACCCCGAACCGATGGCCGACTTTATTGATTTCTTTGTCATGGGTGAGGGTGAGGATGTGATTGTCGAGATCATTTTGGCGCTGCGCGAGGTGCAGGGGGCGGAGCGAAACCAACAACTGCGCCGGTTGGCCCGCATCCCCGGCGTGTACGTGCCCCGCTTTTATGCCCCCAGCTATTACGAGGCCGACGGGACGCTCTCAAACATCGAGCCGCTGGTGGAGGAAGCTGAGCCGCACATTGTCAAACGGATTACCCCGCTGATGCCGCCACCGGTAACCCGATTTGTGGTCCCTTTTGTCGACGTGGTCTTTAACCGGGCTTCGATTGAAATTCAGCGCGGCTGCACCCGCGGCTGCCGCTTTTGTCAGGCCGGCATGATTTTCCGCCCGGTACGGGAGCGCTCGCTGGAAGAACTGGTCGAGACGGTGGACCAAATTATGAACGATACCGGCCACGAGGAGATCGGCCTGCTCTCGCTGAGCAGCAGCGATTACACCCAGATTGGCCCGCTGGTCAAAACCATTGGCGAAAAGTATGGCGACCGGGCGCTGAACATCTCGCTGCCCAGCCTGCGGATCGAGTCCTTCTCTGCCGATTTGATGGAGCAGTTGCAGGGCAGCCGCAAGAGCAGCTTTACCTTTGCCCCCGAAGCGGCCACCGACCGCATGCGCGATGTCATCAACAAATACATCAGCACCGATGATTTGCTGCAAACCGCCGAAGAAGTTTACAGCCGGGGCTGGCGGCTGATCAAGCTCTACTTTATGATCGGCCAGCCGACCGAGACCGACGAAGATGTGATCGCTATTGCCAAGCTGGCCAAGCGGGTGCTGGCGATTGGCCGCAAATACCACGGCAGCAAGGCCAAGGTGCGGGTCGGCGTGAGCACCTTTGTGCCCAAACCGCACACGCCTTTCCAATGGGCCAGCCTGGCCGGCCTGGACGACATCAGGCGCAAGCAGGATTTGATGCGCGACGAGTTTGGCCGGGCGCACGGCATTATTTTTAACTGGAACGAGCCGGAAGAGAGCCTGATGGAAGCCTTTCTTTCCCGTGGCGACCGCCGCCTGGGTGCGGTCATTCAAACCGCCTGGGAGAAGGGGGCCAAGTTCGACGCCTGGGGCGACTGGCACAGTCCCACCGCCTGGCGCGAAGCCTTTGCCGCCCACAACCTGGACCCGTGGTGGTACGCCCAGCGGCCCCGCCTGGCCGACGAGATTTTCCCCTGGGACCATATCAACGCCGGGGTGGAAAAGCGCTGGCTGCTCATGGATTGGTACGCTGCCGAAAAGGGCGAAACCAAGGTGGACTGCCGCGAGCACTGCTACCACTGCGGCATCCTGACCGCCTTTAAGGGCATGCGGGCCAACACCCCGCCCCAGGCCTGGGAGTGCCCGCCCATCCGCAACCCGCGCTGGAAAGAGCTGGCCGAAAAGGGCGAGGTCATCGGCTTGACGCCGGTGGTCAAAGAAGCCATGGCCCACAGCCGTATCCCGGAAGGATAAGCCCACCTCTACCTGCCAACAAAACGGGGCGCGTCTGGACGCGCCCCGTTTTGTTTTGTCGGGGTTTAGCCGTCGAGGGAGCTGCGCACGGCCAGACCACTCCGTTTGATAACGTGGGTATAGATCATGGTAATCCGGGCAGCCGTCACCCGCCGGACGATAGAAGCAGTCTGTCACGATTTGGTCGAGGTGATTGACGGTAAAACCATCCGGGGCTACCTCAATGACCACATCAGGGTTGACCGGTTAGACCATCTGGAGCAGCAGGGCAACCAAATGTTGGTGGCTGGATTACCCCACCGCCTATGGAAAGTACCGCTGGAAATCGCCATAGACCGTCCCATGCGTTTCCAAAAACCAATGTCCACACACTTTACAATTTCTATCTCTTGACAAATAACCAGGTACATGATATGATACGTGCAAATATACTATATAGCGTGCAAATGCACAGTAAGTTTTGATCAATGTTAGACAGTAGCCTGCACGACCTGCTGGCCCAGGTCGCCTCGATGTATTACGAACAAGATTTAACCCAGAACGACATCGCCACTCAATTGGGCTTGTCGCGGGTTAAGGTCTATCGGCTGCTCAAACAGGCCAAGGCCGAGGGTATCGTTGAAATCACAATTAACTGGTTGATTGAACGAGACCCCAGTCTTGAAAAAGACCTCTGCCAAACTTTTGGGTTGAAAGATGCCCTGGTTCTAAAAACCCTTACCCCCAACCGATCCGCCGCATTACCGGCTTTAGGCCAGTTAGCGGCCAACTACCTGGAACGAATCCTGACCGATAACTCAACCCTGGCCGTTTGCCTGGGCCGTTCCACCTACGAAGCCATTCATGCGATTAGCCCTGGATTTCAGGCTAAAGTGCGGGTGGCCCAGGCGATGGGGAGTATGCCTTTTTCGATGCAGGATATTGACAGCGCCACTCTGGCTCGCCATCTGGCCCAAAAGCTCGGCGGTGAGGTACTCTACCTATCTTCTCCCCTGATGGCCGACAGCGTCGAAGCGGCGGAGGTGCTGCGTAGCCAGCGTCATATCAAACAGGTGCTTATGGCCGCCCGCGTGGCCGATGTGGCCCTGCTGGGTATCGGCAATCTCGACCCCAACTATTCCGGTCTGCTCAAAGCCGGGTTTATCACCCCGGCTGAACTGGCTGAATTAGCTAACGGGGGAGCTGTTGGCGATGTAGCAGGGCAGATTTTTGATCTGAACGGCGAGTGCCACCACTGCGAATACAACCAGCGCGTTATCGGCGTCACCCTGGCCGAACTCAAACACATCCCCATCACCCTGGCCATCGCGATGGGTCTGCCCAAAGCCAAAGCCATCCTGGGTGGACTCCGCACCGGGGCCATCAACGTCCTCTGTACCGACGACACGGCTGCTCGTGAAGTTTTGTCCTTAAACGAGAATTTTTAGTATTGACGATTGGAAGAAATCAAATCGTCAAGCGTCAATTAAAACTCGCTAATGGGTTTAACCCCTTTGTGGGTAACCCTAAAGGAATCATAGGTATATGGCGACAACGATGTATGTTCCTATTTTTAAGGGAGAGGGGCGGTTGCAATACGAAGAACGGTCTGTCCCCCGACCCGATCAGGCAGCCGATGTTTTGGTTCGGATTGAGGCGTGTGGAATTTGCGGCACCGATTTAAACATTCTGGCGACCCCACCCGCTCACAAAGCTAATCTAAATATTATCATCGGCCATGAAGGCATTGGGGTGGTGGAAGAGGTTGGCTCTGGGGTAACCGGCCTCCAGCCTGGCGACCGGGTGGTGGTAGCGCCCCGGCTGACCTGCGGCCAGTGCCGGTATTGCCGGCGCGGACTGGACAACCAGTGTACCAATTACAGCACCATCGGCACAACCATAGACGGGGCCTTTGCCCCTTACCTGCGTGCCCCCCAGAGCGCCCTGTACAAAATCAGCGCCAACGTGCCGCGTGACGACGCAGCCTTTTTTGAGCCGCTCTCCTGTGTGGTTGGTTCAGTGGCCCGTGCGCCGATTCAGGCCGGGGACAACGTGGTGATTATCGGGGCAGGCCCGATGGGGCTGCTCTTTGCCCAAACCTACCGGCTGCTGGGGGCGGGCCGGGTCATCATCGCCGACATCTCGCCCTACCGCCTCGGTTTTGCCGAAGAGATGGGGATGGACGTGGTTCTCAACCCGACTCAGGTGGACCTGCCAAAAGCGGTGCAGGAGATCACCGGGCTGGGCGCGGATGTTGTCGTAGATGCAGTGGGCAACCAGATGGGTACGGCCATCAAGCTGGCCCGGCGCGGCGGGCAGGTCATCCTGTTTGGCCTGCGTCCCCACGACAATCCGCCAGTCAACCAATATACCATCACCCGCTACGATCTGACTGTTCACGGCACGTTTGTCGGCCTCAATCCCTTTGAGCAAACCATCCAACTCCTCGAAAGCCGCCGCTTGCAGCCCTCACAACTTATCACCCATCGCATACCCCTGTCGCAACTGGCCCAGGGGGTCGAGTTAATGCGGTCGGGGCAAGGGATGAAGGTGCTGGTAGAGACGGGGAGTAGTCAGTAGCCAGACAGGAGAGGGAGATGCACAAGTATCGTGAACTCAAGGTTTGGCAGCGGGCAATGGCATTCACTGTAACCATTTATAAAGCGAGTCAAAAATAGCCGAGTGATGAGAGGTTTGGGTTGATTAGCCAAATTCGACGCGCTGCAACTTCGATCCCGCTCAATATTGCCGAAGGAGCAGGCAATGACTCAAACCAGGAGTTTTGTCGTTTCCTGCAATATGCCCTGCGTTCGGGCTATGAGGTGATGACCGCTATTCACATTGGCCGGGTCTTACTTTTCTAACAGATCAATCCGCAGACGCCCTACTGGCAGAAGCGAATGAGATTGTTACTATGATTGTCGGCCTGATGAAACATCTGGGCTGGAAAACCAACAAATAGTAGTCAGATGTCAGACTCTGACTACTGACTACTAATCATCTAAGCGAAAGGATTTTAATAAAAATGACCAAAGACACCATTGGCAAAGTGAGCCAAAAATGCAAAATCTCCGCCGGCCTGTTCTGGGCCGACTATGCGGTACTGGGCGCGCAGGTGCAGGAATTGGAAGCAGCCGGGGTAGACTGGATTCACATCGAGGTGCGCGACGGCAAATATATGGATTTTGGCATGCCGCGCGGCGGCTTCGACATCATCGAGGCGACCCGCAAAAGCACCAACCTGGAAATCGAAGCCCAACTCCAGATGGTCCGCCCCAGCTTCGACGTGTTCAAGCAGTTGGCCGACCTGGGCGTGAATATGATCACCCTCCCCTCGAAACGATGGGCGAACTGCCGATCCAGGCGATTACCTACATCAAAGATGCCCTGGGCTTGAAAGTCGGCGTGTGGGCCTGGCAGGGCGTGCCGATTGTGGCCTTTGAGCAATACGTTCTGCCCTACATTGACATCATCGAATATGAGAGCCGGGCGCACTTCTGGGTCAAAGAGTCGGGCAAAAGCCCGCACACGATGGACGACATTATGATTGACAACATTCGACGCATGCACGAGATGATTGTCGCCGCCGGGCTGGAAGGCCAGATGGAACTGATGGAAGACGGCGGCCTCAACACCGGCAACGTTGGCGATTTTATCAAGGCCGGCATGACCGTTGGCGAGTTTTCCTCGCCGCTGTTGAAAGGGCCGCAGGGCAAGTTTGTGCCCGGTACCGGCCAGATCGAAGCCGCCGTAAAAAAACTCCGTGCCGTGATGAACGCAGCCAGCGATCTGTATCGAGATACCAACGGTTTAAAAAGTGAGAACACCTGAAATACCAGCCCAACACGGGTCGAAGAGGTCGTAAATAATGAAAAAACTCGGCATTGGGATGATTGGCTATGGCGGCATTGGGCGGGTCCACGCGATGGCCTACCGGGATATTCTCTTTCACTACGGTCTGCCCGCCGACACCTTCCAAATTGCCGGCGTGGCCACCACTCGGCCCGAAACAGCCCAAGCCGCCGCTCAGGAAATCGGTTGCAGCATGTGGACCGCCGACTATCACGAACTACTGGCCCGCCCCGACGTGCAGGTGATTGACTGCTGCGTGCCCAATCATCGCCATGAGGAAATCGTGCTGGCGGCGGCCGCTGCCGGCAAGCATATCTACTGCGAAAAACCGCTGGCGATGAATGTGGAAGAAGGCCGGCGGATGGTTGCGGCGGCGGCCAAAGCCGGGGTCAAAACCCAAATGACTTTCAACTTTCGCTTCTTCCCGGCCATCATCCGCGCCCGCCAACTGATCGAAGCCGGTTTTGTGGGCCGGGTTTTCTCCTTCCGGGGGCGCTATTATCGGGCCAGTTACATTGACGCCAATAAGCCGCTCTCCTGGCGGCTGCGGCGCGATGTCTCCGGCAGCGGGGCGCTGTTTGACCTGGGCGCGCATGTGCTGGATTTGATTTACTACTTACTGGGCGATTTTGGGTCGGTCCAGGCCACCCTGGAAACGTTGATTAAAGAGCGGCCTATCGCCGCCGGTTCCAGCGAAAAAGGGCCGGTGGATGTGGATGACCTGGCCCTACTGCACCTGCGTCAGGCCGACGGCACGCTGGGATTGGTGGAAATCTCGCGCATGGGCACCGGCGCAACCAACGATTTGCAGATTGAAATTTTTGGCGAGCGGGGGGCGCTGCGCTTCAACGCCGCCGACCCCAGTTGGCTGGAAGTTTACGATGTGCGTGACCCCGATCAACCCAGTGGCGGGCTGCGTGGCTTTCGCCGGGTAGAAACGGTGCAACGATACGAAGGCCAAAAAAGCCCCGACTGGACGATGACTCCCAGCTTTGTCCGCACTCACGCCGAATGTCAGTATCAATTCCTCAAAGCCGTCGCCAACGACACCCTCGCTGCGCCTACCCTGGCCGATGGGTTAAAGGTCCAGGCGGTTATGGCAGCCGCCCTGCGCTCCTCAAGCGAAGGCCGCTGGGTAGAAGTGAGGTAGAGAATGACGCGAGGACGCGATGATGAGTGAGGCGCAGCATCTTTTCGCCTCCTCGCCTCACCCGTCATCGCCTCTTTAAGGAGGTGCAGTTAGTGAAATAACTCATGCATAAGGATCGAACCAACAAAAAAGAGGAGATACCGCTTGACTTTGGCGAGTGAACGGTATCCCCTCTCGGTAGCATCGGTTTGGAACCCTGGGCGCGTTTTTGCGTCCATGCTCCGCAACCGACCTTTATTGTACCATTTACACCATATTTGTCGAGAATAACTGTAGGAGAAGAAAATGACCAGTCAAAGAAGATTGCATCTTTGGTTAAGTTTAAGCGTGCTGCTGCTCCTCCTCTTCACGCTGATGGCCTGTGGCGGCGGTGCTGCGCCCGCTCCGAAAGAGGAACCGGCAGCTAAAGAAGAGGCTCCTGCCGCCGCTCCCACCGAGGCCCCGGCTGAAGCTGCGGCTGAAGCAGCTCCAACTGAAGCTATGGCGGAAACGCCGGCGGAGAGTGCCTCGAATTTGACGCCGGAAGGAGCAGCGACGGGCAAGCTGGAAGTGTTCTCGTGGTGGACTTCCGGGGGTGAAGCCGCTGCGCTGGATTCTTTGTTCAAGGCATACAACGCCAGCAACCCTGATATCGAAATTGTGAATGCGACCGTAGCCGGTGGTGGTGGATCGTCGGCGCGGGCCGTGCTGCAAACCCGTCTGGCTGGCGGCGACCCGCCCGACACCTGGCAGGTTCACCCCGGCTTTGAACTGCTCGATCAATACGTCGCCCCCGAATTTGTGGCTCCCCTGACCGATTTGTACGAAGAACAGGGCTGGTTCGACGTCATGCCCAAAGCCTTGACCGATATGATGAGCCAGGACGGCGATGTCTATCAAGTCACGGTGGGCGTGCATCGCGGCAATGGCCTGTGGTACAACAAGAAGGTACTCGATGCGAACGGCATTACCATTGGTGAAACCCTCAGTGTGGATGAGTTCCTGGCTGCTGCCGAAACGCTCAAAGGGGCGGGGGTGACTCCCCTGTGTGTGGGTGACTCCGGCATCTGGGCTACGGCTGAACTGTTTGAGAACACCCTCCTGGGCGTGATTGGACCGGAGAAGTATCGCGGCTTGTGGGACGGCTCGGTCAAGTTCGACAGCCCCGAAGTCAAGGAAGCGATGGATGTCTATGGCAAGATGCTCGATTACCAGAACGAGGACCACTCGGCCCTGTCCTGGGATCAGGCGGTCAAAGCCTTGATCGAAGGCAGGTGTGCCTTCAACTCGATGGGTGACTGGGCTTATGGCGAATTTGTCAACGCTAAGCTGAAGGACAACGAGGATTTCGGCTGGGTCAGCCATCCCGGCACCGCCGGTTCCTTCGTCATCGTGGCCGATGGCTTTGTGCTGGGCAACGGCGCACCCAACGAAGTCGGCACCAAGAATTGGTTGCGGGTGATGGGCAGCAAGGAAGCTCAGGAAGCCTTCAATCCATTGAAAGGCTCCATCTGCGCCCGCACCGACTGTGACCGGGCCAAGTTTGGCCCTTATCACAACTGGTCTATGGACTCCTTTGCCAAAGATGAACTGGTCCCCACCGTCGTTCACGGCTCTGCCGCCCCGGCCGATTTCCAGCAGGCTCTCAACGATGCGGTGACGGTCTTTGTGGTTGATAAAAATGTGGATGCGTTTGCCGGTGCCCTGGCTCAAGCTGCCCAGGCTTCCGGCTTTAGCCAATAAAAAACTTTAGAAGTTACGGCTCAATAAGTCATTTCGACCCGCTCAGGCGGGTCGAAATGACCGCCGGAGTTGTAACGGGGAGTAGGTATATCAATGGCAGCTATGCCCACAGAGTCAAATATATCAACGATTGCCGTTGTTGAGGCCGGTTCACCCCATCGGCGGCATTTTTTCACCGAGCGAACCCAATCATTTCTGTTGTTGCTTCCCTCGTTGATTGTGATTGCTATCTTTGTCTACTTTTTTATCGGCACCACGTTGTATATTTCTTTCTCCAATTGGCGCACGCTCAAACGAGATTTGACCCTGCGTGAACCCGTCTATCAAACCTACGTCGAAATGTTCACCATGCCCCGGTTTCAAGCCGATTTGCGCAACACGGTGGTTTTTACCATCTTATTTATGACCCTGGCCATCCTGCTGGGGTTGACGCTGGCAATTTTGCTGGATCGCAAAATTTTCGCCGGGACGGTTTTTCGCAATGTGTTTCTCTTCCCCTATGCCCTGTCGTTTGTGGTCACCGGCGTGGCCTGGCGCTGGATTTTTAACCCGGAAACGGGTATCAACCTCTTTTTCCAAATTTTTGGTCTCAACACCGTTTTAGCTCAAATGGGGGTGGGGCCGCTCAAACCGGGTTGGGTCACCGACCCCAACGTGGTGCTGCAAATCAATCATGTGCTGGCCCAGGTGTGGCCGGAGGTCAGCGCCATGCAAGTGAAATGGGGCATCCCAATGGCCTTGATTCCGGTGGCGATTGCCGCCACCTGGCAGCTATCGGGCTTTGTGATGGCGATGTACCTGGGGGGCATGGCGACCATCTCCAACGACATCCGCGAGGCGGCCCGCATTGACGGCGCTACCGAATGGCAGGTTTACCGGCGGGTCATCATCCCCATTTTGAAGCCGGTTACGATCAGCGTAGCGGTTATTCTGCTGCACGTGTCGCTAAAAATTTTTGATCTGGTCTTTACCATGTCGGGGGTGGGACCGGGCTTTGCCACCGATGTGCCGGCCATCTTTGTGTTTGAAATGACCTTCAAAGCGACCCGCTACAACATGGGCGCGGCGGCTTCGATTATGATGCTGGTACTGGTGGGGTTGGTGATTATTCCGTACCTGGTCCATAGCCTGAGAGAGGAGACAGCCTGATGGCGACACGTGTACCTTCCCTAAAAAATGTTGACCTGGCGATTCCCAAAAAACCCGGCGAGTGGCTGATTTGGTTCGTTCTGGTTTTGGCAATGCTTTTCTTTCTGCTGCCGGTGTACGTGATGGTCATCAACGGCTTGAAAGAAGCCCAGGGGGTCAGCCTATCCACGATGTGGCAACTGCCGGACAGCCTGTCGGGCGGCGGGTTTGTGGGCGCGTGGGAACGCCTCCGGCCCAATATGATTAACAGTCTGATTATGGTCATTCCGGCGACAATTATCTCCTCATTCATCGGGGCGATCAACGGCTATTTGTTCTCCAAGTGGAAATTCCAGGGGTCGGATATCCTGTTCACCCTGATGCTGTTCGGCTTTTTTATTCCCTATCAAAGCATCTTGATCCCTCTGATTCAATTTCTGCAAACCATCAAAGTATACGGCACGGTGCCGGGCCTGATTTTGGTCCACGTGGTTTACGGGCTGCCGATCACTACTCTGATTTTTCGAAACTACTTTGCCGGCGTGCCCACCGAATTGCTGGAAGCCGCCCGCGTTGACGGCGCGGGCCTGATGACCACCTTTACCCGAATTATGCTGCCCCTGTCCATTCCGGCTTTTGTGGTGGTGGGTATCTTTCAGTTTACCAACATCTGGAACGACTTTTTGTTCGGCGTGACCGTTGTGCCCAACCCGGCGGCCCAACCTGTCACCATTGCTTTGAATAATCTATCCGGCTCGTTTTCGGTGGATTGGAACGTGGTGATGGCCGGAGCCGTTTTGGCCGCGCTGCCAACCGCCCTGATTTATGTTTTCCTGGGTCGGTTCTTCATTCGCGGCCTGCTGGCCGGTTCAGTCAAAGGCTAAAGCGACCGCCGACAATAGAAGTGTCATTGCGAGGCCGTAAGGCCGAAGCAATCTCCCGTTCCCGGATAAGGGGACTGCTTCGCCTGTGGCTCGCAGTGACATGTTTATCTTTTTCAAGAGAGTCAAACTGAATCGGCGATACGACAACGAGCAATGAAAATAGATTCATTCGCCCATTCGCCATTCGCCTATTCGCCTATTTTCAGAGGAGGTATCTAATATGAACGATTGGGTCGTAGGCATTGACCTGGGGGCGACCAAAATTGCTTTGGGCTTAATTAATCCGCAACATCAAATTGTAGCTCGCCGCCGTATTCCGACTAACGTTCTCGAAGGTCCCCAGGCGGCGGTCGAACGAATGGCTCAAAACGTGGCCGACCTGGCCCAGGAGTTGCCGGCGGGCGAACGCATTGCCGCCGTAGGCATTTGCAGCCCCGGCCCCCTCAACCACGAAACCGGGCTGATTATTGACCCCCCCAATTTGACCGGCTGGCGCAACGTCCCGATGCAGCAAATGCTGACTGACCGCCTGAACGTACCGGTCAGACTGGAACACGACGCCAAAGCCTCGGCTCTGGGCGAATATCATTACGGGGTGGGGCGCGGCGAGCGAAGTATGGTTTATATTGTTGTCGGCACGGGGGTTGGGGCGGCGATCATCGTAGACGGGCAGCTTTACCGGGGCATGCACAACTCGGCCGGCGAAGTGGGCCATATTACCATTAATCGCAACGATGAACCAGGCAGTTCGGGGGTTAAGGGCTGTGTCGAATCTTATATGTCCGGGCCTTTTTTGGTCCAGCGTTACGAGCGCCTACTGCGGGCATCCAACCAACAATTTCCCGATCAGCCCCTTACCGGCGAACTGATCGCTCACCTGGCCGCCAAAGGTGACAAATCGGCCCGCCAAATTATGACTCAGGCCGGCGAGGCATTGGGGGTCGCTATCGCTTCTCTGGCGATGGTTTTGGATATTGAACTATACGTCATCGGCAGCAGCGTCGCCAAAGCCGGTGATTTACTGCTGGAGCCGGCTCGACAGAGTATGCCTCACTACTGTTTCCAATCCGTAGCCGCCACGGTGCGGATTGTCCCCGCCAGCCTGGGCGATGACGGCCCTATTCTTGGCTGCGGCTGGCTGGCCCGGCAGGCGTTGTTATAATAACTGGAGTGCGGACTTCAGTCCGCACTCCAATCAATATACTTTCTAAGGATAATCCCATGACTAACCTCCCCAATCCCACCCACGCCTTTCCGCCCGAAAGTTGGCCCATCACCCGCCCCAGCGAGCGGGTTTTTCGACTCAAAAAGCGACTGCTCGAACAGGAGCGGCTGATTGATGTCGAACGCGCCCGGTACGCCACCGAAAGTTATCAGGCCACCGAGGGCCAGCCCATGCCCCTCCGCCGGGCCAAAATGCTGCTCCACCTGGTCCGCTCGATGAGCCTGACCATTCACCCCGACGAAATTATCGTCGGCAACCGTTCGCTGTGGCCGCGCATGGGCATCATTGCCCCGGAAGGGGCGGTTGATTGGGTGGACCGAGAATTGGAGATTTTGCCAACCCGGCCCCAGGACAAATTTCAGATCGAGGCCGGCCAGATCAAGGAACTACGCGAGGAGATTTTCCCTTATTGGCGCGGTAAAACCCTGGAAGATATTGTCGCCGCCACTATTCCCGACGAGATCAGGCGAGTAGTGCGGGGCAAAGCCTTTTCCCTAAACCAAACCGACCACGCCCAGGGACACATCCTGCCCGATGTCGAAGCCTGGCTGCGCCTCGGTATCGGCGGGCTGCGCCGGCAAGTTTTGATTCTGCGGCAGCGCCCCGAAGTGCAAGCCGAGCCTCAGCAGATTTTCTATGATGCTGCCCTGATCGCCCTGCAAGCAGCCCAGGAATTAATGCTCCGCTATGCCGATTTGGCCGGACAACTGGCCGACGCCGCCCCCGACGCTGACCGCCGCCTGGAATTGTCCCAAATCGCCGCGACTTGCCGGGCCTTATCCGAGCAGCCTGCCCGCGACTTTCGGGAAGCGTTGCAGTCGGTCTGGTTTCTCTTTGTGCTGCTGCAAATCGAGTCAAACGCCAGCAGCTTCTCGCCGGGCCGCTTTGACCAGTATATGCTGCCCTATCTGGAGCGCGATTTGGAGTCGGGCCGGCTTACCCTGCCCCAGGCTCAAGAATGGTTGGAATATTTGTGGCTCAAATTTAGCGAGGTCGTCCTGCTCCGCAGCAGCAAAAGCGCCCGCTATTTTGCCGGTTTTCCCATCGGTTTCAACATTGTGCTGGGCGGACAGCTCCCCGGCGGCGGTGACGCCACCAATCTCCTTAGCTATATGTGCCTGCGTGCCCAGGCCGATTTGGGCTTGACCCAGCCCAACCTGTCTATCCGCATCCACCAGCACAGCCCCGACGCCTTTTTGGAAGCTGCCGCCTTTGTGATTGGCCGGGGCAGCGGCATGCCCCAGGTTTTCAACGACGAGGTGATTATCCCCGCCCAGTTGAATCGCGGCGTGGCCCCCGCCGATGCGCTCAATTACGCCGTAGTCGGCTGCGTGGAGTTGTCCACCCCCGGCAAAGCCCTGGGCTGGAGTGACGCGGCCATGTTCAACCTGACCCGCATCCTGGAACTGACCCTCTTTGGCGGTCAGGATCCGCACAGCGGCCAGCAGATTGGCCTGCCGACCCCTCCCCTCGACTGGATGAGTTCCTTCGCTGACCTGGAAGCCGCCTACGAGCAGCAGTTGGCCCATTTTGTCGAATTGATGGTGCAGGGCTGCAATCTGGTGGATGGCATCCACGCCCAGGTTTATCCCTCACCTTTCTTATCGCTGGTTATTGCCGACTGTTTGGAACGCGGTCTGGATGTAACCGCCGGGGGCGCGCATTACAATTTTTCCGGGGTGCAGGGGGTGCAGGTTGCTAACGTGGCCGATAGTTTGGCGGCTGTACGCCAGGTTGTCTTTGAGGAGCAGTGGCTGCCGGCGTCAGAATTGCTGGCCGCTTTGAGAGAAAATTTTGCCGAGCGCGAGGTATTGCGCCAGCGTCTCATCAACCGTGTGCCCAAGTATGGCAACGACGACGACCGGGTGGATCAATACGCCCAAAAGTGGGGCGACCGCTACAGCGAACTGGTGGCCCACTACCCCACCATTCGCGGCGGCGTTTACCAGCCCGGCTTTTATACCGTCTCAGCGCACGTGCCGATGGGAGCCGACGTGGGCGCTACCCCCGATGGCCGGTATGCCGGCACGCCCCTGGCCGATGGCGGGCTGTCGCCCTCGGCGGGCCGGGATCGGCGCGGGGCGACGGCGGCACTGCGGTCGGTCAGCAAAATCAACCTGAAATTGGCTTCCAACGGCACGCTGCTCAATATGAAATTTCTGCCCTCGTTCTTTGCCGGGCCGGAAGCCGTCAAGAAATTTGTCATCCTGCTGCGCGGCTTTTGCAAGCTGCACATTCCGCATGTGCAGTTCAACGTGGTTTCCGCCGACATTTTGCGCCAGGCTCAGGCCCAGCCCGAAGAGTTCCGCTCCCTGGTGGTCCGCGTAGCCGGTTACAGCGCCTATTTTACCGAGTTGGACAAAGCTTTGCAGGATGAAATCATCAGCCGGACTGAGTTTTCAGAGATTTAAGATGTAATATTAGAATTAGTGAATCAGCAAATCCGCAGCAGTTGTCACCAATGACTATACCCTATACCGCCGCCATAGTAACCCGCCAATTGTTACCAAGACCAATACACCGATCCCTGCCGCTAACCAAGGCCAATTGGGTTGAGGTTCGGCGTCTGGTTGAATGATTTGAGGCGTAGCGGTCTGGCTGACCGGCCCGCCATCGCCCGACAGGGTAAAGGCGGCCCAATAATAGGGATCGGGAAAGTCAGCCAGGGTGTCGAGTTGAGCCTGGCGCAGAGCAGAGGCTTTGCTCATCCCTGCCCGCAGATGAATATAGAATTTTTCCATCAGATGAGCCGTGGCGGCATCATCTACATTCCACAGGCTGGCCATCACGCTGGGGGTTCCGGCGAAGATAAAGGCACGGGTCAATCCAACCAATTCATCCCCGGCGCTTAACTCGCCTAACTGGGTCTGGCAGGCGCTTAACACCACCAAATCAGCCTGTTTTAAATTCAAGCCATACACCTCGCCGACGGTCAGCCAGCCGTCTTGAGTAGCGGGAGATTGGTGTGAATCCGGGGTCAGGGCAATGAGAGAATTGAGGGGTGCGGCCGGATTGTAATAGCCATGAGCGGCCAGATGCACCATCCCGGCCTGTTCAGCCTGCCGGCGGACAGCGCTTTCGGTGGCGTCTGCTCCGAACAGCGGCTCGATGTTATACAAGGCGGCAATGGCCTCGGCTTCCTTCTGGGCATAGGGCAGCGGCGGCAACTCCACCGGGTCGGCCCCGGCCAGAAGATCGGCGGTTAAGTCGCCGGGGGTAGGGTTGCCGACAACCAGGGCGGTCAAATCGGTGGAATGGGGCTGGCGGTCGGCGGTGATAAAAGGCAATACACTGGCGCTGGGCAGCATAACCAGTTCATACTGCTCCACCAAATATTTAGCCTGAGTCGAGTCGTACAGCGCGACAAAAGGCAGATAGTGAAGCGGGCCGTGCGGGACGATCAGGAGTCGGGACGGGAGAGTGGGGAGGAGAGATTGGAAATTGGGAATGAGGGCTTGATAAAGTTCCTGGGCGGCGGCCTGGGTAGCTTCGGGCTGCTTGAAGGCAAGGAGGTCGCGCAGGCGGCTGACCTGGTTGGTCAACTGCTCGCGCGAGACCGGCAGTTCGACCACCTCGAAATGGTCAGGGGTGATGAGAAAGGCCAGGGTTTGTTTTTCGAGGATATGGAAGGAGAGTAACGCCGTCCCCGCCTCAAGCCGCTGCTGCACCCCGGCCACATCAAGCAGGGTTTGACTGCTGCGCCCCGGTGTCAGCGCCGCCAGTTGGTCACTTCGGGCGGCAATAGCGGCCAGAGCTTCCTGATGGGCTTGCTCGGCGGTGGCCAGTTGGGTCTTTAAGGCAACAACGGTTTCATTTGAAGCTTTGCGTAAATAAGCCTGGCCCAACTGCTGTTTGAGTGCTTCTTGTTCCATAGCGAGGGTCTGCTGTCGGGCCAATAAATCGGCGGCAACATTGTCATTTAGTTGGAGTTGGCCGGTAGCTAACGAGTCAATAAAGGCGCGTGCTCGACCCCGTTCAGTAACAAAAAAGGCCGCTTGAGCCTGGTCCTGCCGGATTAACAGGCGTACAGTCTTCTCGTACAGCAGGGCGTATTGGGCTATAAAGCTGGCCCGCCCCTGTTCAGACCCGGCTGTAGCCCGAATTGATTCAACTATTTCAAGTGCCTGTTGATAAGCGGTTATGGCTTGTCCATGACGATCCTGAGCTTCATAAATCTGTCCCTGGTAGCTAAGGGCTAGACCAATTCCTTCTTGATCACCAACTTCACGCAGTATAGTGAGGCCCTGAGCTAGGTAGTCTAGAGCTTGCGAATACTGTCTTTGGACCGAATAGAGTAGCCCCAGGTTTATCAGGACTCTGCCCTCTTCGGGCCGATTATTGACCTGACGCAGGCGAACTAGAGCTGCTTGAAAAGCAGCCTGTGCCTGTTCATAGTGCTTTTCCAGAAAATATAACTGTCCCACCCGGTACTGGGCAACACCTTCCTGTCCTGGTTGAGCAGCGGCATGGGCTTCGGTCAAGGCTTGTTGATAAGCGGTTAAGGCTGCTTCATAATCGCCCTGGTCAGCATAAACTGCGCCAATGCTGGTGAGAGTGATACCTGCTTCGGCTTGGCGACCTAGTTGACGCTGGATGGCCAGGGCCTGCTTCAAAATAGTCAGAGCCTCATCAGTGCGACCCTGCCGATGGTAAACTTCACCAATCTGCCCCAGGGTCAGGGCTTCACCGGAACGGTCTGTAATCAACAAGTCGGTCGGGTCAAGCCAAAAACTATTCCAGCCCGTGATAACAGAATAATCACCTGTCTGCTTGAGCGCCAACCCATTATTCGGGCTTTTGACAACTTTTTGCTGGATAGCCAGAGCCTGCTCGTAAGCAGCCAATGCTTCAGCATAACGACCCTGGTTGGCATAGATCAAGCCTATGCTGTAAAAAGTGGCCCCGGCTTCAACCTGGTTGCTAACCTGCCGATGAAACTCCAGTGCCAATTGCAGAGCAGTTAATGCTTCCTCATAGCGACCCTGACTTAGATAAGTCTGGCCTAAACCGGTCTGAATTGTTCCTTCCCAGATAGGAAATCCGCCCCAACTTTTTATAATATCCCAAGCCTGTTTATACGTGGATATTGCTGTCTGAGGGCGTCCCAACCCGTAATATGTCCGGCCTAATCGGATGAGTGTTCTGGTCGTTTCAATTTCATCTTTGATTTCTTCCTGGATGGCCAAGGCTTGTTCTAAAACAGTCAAAGCTTGTTCGTAACGATATTGAGCCGTGTAGAATTCACCCAGGTGACTCAAAGCCATCCCTTCCTGATAAAAGCTACCCAACTCGTGGTGGATAATCGGGAGTTGTTCAAGAGCCCGGGTAACTTCCTCATAGCGTCGTTGGGCCAGATAGAGATCGCTCATCTGTTTGAGCGTTTCAGCTTCACCTGCCCGGCTTCCTCTCTGACGAAAAATAGCCAGGGCCTGCTCATACATACGCAGGGTTTCCTGGGCTTGTTCTTGGGCCAGATAAAGCTGGCCGATATGGATAAGCGTATGGCCTTGCCCCACCCAATTATCGGCTTGCTCAAAAATAACAACTGCCTGCTCATAGGCTTTTAAGGCTTCGGGATAACGAGCCTGGACCAGATATAGCTCACCCAGATAATTAAGCACATTCCCTGCGCCGGTGGTACGCTGGTCAGCCTGATAGCAGTCCAAAGCAGCCTCAAGCGCTTGCTGAGCTTCCGGGTAAAGCGTAAAGCGAGTAGCCGCGGCTCCCTCTTCAAACAGGGCTTCACACCTGTCTTCTTTACCGGTAAAATGCAATTCATAACGGTTGGCAATGGCCACATCATACTCAAGGTAGACTACTTTCTGTTCGCAGTTGACCAGGTGCAGGATGTATTTGCCAGGTGGGAGGGGAAGGGAATAGGTTTGACCCGGTGGAATAGTTTCACCTTCGCTCAGATGGTTCGGCTCAAGATTGCCATCAGTATAATAGTTGGCCGCAAAGGCAGTTCGGACGCCGCAGAGAGGTTGATCGGAATCGTTAATTACTTCCAGGATAGCTTGAACAGAGTGAGCCGCCGCATTAGCCGTCTGTCCTAATATTAACAGACAGGCCAGGCCCGCTACCCATAGCTTTTGAGGCCAGGTGTATTTCAGATATACCATATTTGCTACTCGAGTTTTCCTCTCTCCGCCACCACCTGCCCGGCTAACTCAACCTCACCGGCCTGCCGGTATAATGCCTCGGCTGCTTCGAGCAGCGCTTTTGCCTGGTTGCTATCCTCAAAAGCATAGGCGACACGCGCCAGACCCACCTGAGCGGCAGCCCGGGCCGAAAGATTAGCGGCGGTTTCAGCGGTGGTGAGGGCGGCTTGATAACTTTCTTGGGCCTGAGCATACAAACCCACCTCAAAATACAGGTCGCCCAACAACTGCACCAGACCGGTCGAAGGAACCGCCTGACGACCTGTCAAAGCTTCCAGTTGAGCAATGGCCGCCGAGCGCAGTTCGCGCTGGCGGTAAAGTTGAGCCAGCAAATAACCCTGGCCGGCTTCATCCAGCGGCAGCACCCGAATGGTCGTTTCCGCTTCGGCCAGTTCCGCCTGCCCCGCCTTGTCGAGCACCCGCAACAGCGATTTATCGGCGGCGGTTTCATCATTCAGCGGCACAAGCGTGACGATGTTGGCGCTGCCGGGAGCCAGCGGCGGAGCATCGGCGGGATAGGTGAGGCTGGTGGTATTGGTTTCCCGGCTCCAGCTCTGGCCGCCGGGCAGACTGAGCGAAAGCCGATAGCCACCAGCGTCGGCCACCGGCTGCCAGCGAAAGGTCGGACGGGTGGTGGTGATTACCGTCTGGCGCGGGTCGAGCAGCAGCGGCAGGCGCGACCAACGCGCCGCCGGGGCGCGGCTCTGGCCCTCGGTGGTCAGGCTAATCTCGTTTGGAGGGGCTGTATTCAGGACTGCTTCCAGACGGCCCAATAACCGGGCGTCAGAACTCTCCTGACAGGCCACGGTCAGATTGCTCTGCTCCGGCAGTTCAAACAACAGGCCGTTGCCGCATATTAGCGTGGCTGCCGCGCCGGCATAAGTGTTGACCACGTCGCCGCTGTACAAATACAGGCCAAAGTCGGCCGGCAGCAGCCGGTCGCTGTTGGCCCGTTTCACGTTGACCTCCGGTTTCACATCAATGATGGTGGCCAGGGGTGCCGTTGCCGCGTCAGGCGTGGTTCGACTCGGCCAGAAAACAACCAGCCCGACCAACAGCAACAGCAGTCCGGCCAGGGCCACTGCCCAATAAGTCCAGCGGGGGCGGACGCCTGCCGCCGGAGGCAGCAGTTCCGGGCAAGGTAGGGGCTGGCCTATTAAAGCCTGGGCGCTGGCCGCGCCCCAAAAAGCCACCTGCCGGGGCAGCGAACCCGCCGACGGATGATCGAGGTCAGTGTATTTGAGCGCCCCCAACAGGTAGAGAGTCAAGCCCTGGTAATATTCGGTCCAATCCTGCGGGGTGAACAACAGCGGTTGGGCCGCCTGGCGAATGGCTTGCAGCATCGCCCGTGGTCTAGCCAGGGCCGGATTTTCGACATACGGAGAAGCGGCCGCGCAGTGAAGTTCGGTATACAACAGGTGGATGGTTTCGGCGGGTAGCTTGGCCGCGTTCAGGGCTTCGGGCAGCAGCCGGGTCACTACGCCGGTTTCCAGGCGCAGCAGGTCGTGCAGTACGTGATCCTGGCGGGCCAGGGCAAAATCAATCAGGCTGGCCTCGCGGCTGGCAGGATCCACCAGGATATTGTTCAGGTTCAAATCGCCATGCACGCAGGCAATTTTGACATCACGGGACTCGCGCAAAAGGCCCGGCAGGGCTGTCAGCGGGTTGGGTAGGCTGGCGGGAAATGGGAGGTGGGGAGGCGAGGAGGCGAGGAGGCGATGATTTGAAAGAAGAAGATTGGGAGAGGACAGGTCAACCGTGGGGCCGAGAACCTGTTGGGCGAGCTGATGTAGCAGGGTGAAGCGGGTGTCTGTTATCCGGCCCTCCACCGAATCGAGCCGGTTATGAACCCGGTAAGCCTCAATGTCTTCGACCGGCTGCAAACGCAGCCGATAAGCGGGTGAAAAATCGCCGGGCGACGAGGGTAGATTTAAGGTGACACTGCGCCTGGTTGGGTCAACCTCGGTAATGACAAAGCCTTCCAGCCGAATATAGTCGCCCGGCTGAAGCGTGAGGCTGGGCGCGTGGGGCTGAATGTCAGCACTGGATAAAACCTGGACCGGCGCATCCGGCGGAGGGGGGCCAGGCACAATCAGCAGGTTGATCGGCAAAAGTCCATCATACCCTGCCTGAAGATGATATTCGGGCTGGGGCCGGTTAAAGAGCCAGCGCGGGCTGAGACTTTTGAAGAGGCGTTCGGTCAGCAGATAGCGCAGGTCGGCGGGGGCAGCGCGCTGGTAATAGCGGGCCAGACTCTCCACCTCAAAGACGCCGCCGCCGCCCAGCAGCGGGTAACGCAGGCCGCCCCAATCGCTGCCGGGAGGAATGACCGGCTGGCCTTTGATTTCGGCCACACCGGGCAGCCGGTTTCGGATACAGGTTTGATAAGCCCGCCATTCCTGCTCAAGCAGGGCCAGCGGCGAGATTTTGACCACTGCCGGCAGTTCCGGGCTGTCGTCGCGGATGGGGCGCACCAGCAGCACCCGGCTGCCACTAAAACCGCCGCCCAACTCCTCGCGGATGACCACCCGGCGATAACCATCGAACATCAGGGCCAGAATGTCGGCGGTGGCGGGAGGTAAGGCCAGGCCAGTGGGATTTTCCAGCCGGGGCGGCTGGGTCGGCCGGTGCGTCGAAAGGTGGGTGGCCTCGCCGGGTTGGGCCAGGGTTGAAGTCTGCCCCAGGCAGGCGGTCAGGTCGTGCCACAAGGCTGAGGCGCTTGAATAACGCTGCTCCCGGCTGCGGGTCACGGCTTGCCGAATCACAGCCACCAGCGCTGCCGGCGCCTCATTCTCCAGGAGACTCAAGTCAACCGGCGCAGTCGAGGTGACGGCCTGCCATGTCTGGCCCAGCGAGCCTTTGTCCAGCGGATTGCGGCCGGTGATCGCCTCGACCAGAATCAGTCCCAGGGCGTACAGGTCGGTGCGGGCGTCAACCGGCTGGCCGCTCGCCTGCTCCGGCGACATGTAAAGCGGAGTTCCAACCACGCCGCCAGATACGGTAAGCCGTTGGTGATCGGGCTGGTAGGCCAGGCCAAAATCAACCAGTTTCAGGCTGTCCGGCCATGCGGCCGAGAAGGGATCGGTGGGCTGGCCCTGACCGAACATAATATTGCCAGGTTTGACATCTCGATGGACGATACCGGCCCGGTGCGCATAATCCAGGGCTTCAACCAGGGGCAGTAACAGGGTGACAGCCTGAGACCAGGTGAGGCGGTGCTGCTTCAGCCGGACCTGCAAACTGCCGCCGGGCAGCAACTCCATCACCACGTAGGGCGGGTTGTGGGTCAAGGCGACATCGTAAAGGGTGACGAGATGAGGATGGTTGAGCCGGCCCGCGGCCTGAACTTCGCGCTCAAAACGACGCAGCCAATCAGCCTGGCTGGCCTCATCGGGCGGAGTGATCCGTTTGAGGGCTACCTCGCGGGCCAGGTGGGGGTCGTAGGCGCGATAGACTTCGCCCATAGCCCCTCGCCCCAGGAAGGCGCGAATTTGATAACGGCCAAGCTGTCTTTCCAGCTTCACTCCGGTTTACCTTCGGGGAAAAATTGATAGCCGCCCTCGGGCCGGCGCGCCAGGTGAGCAGGTAGCGCGGCCGGCCGGGGTCCGGCTCGATTTTTTTACGCAGTTCTACCACCACCTGGTAGAGACTGTCATCCGAAACCCCATCCCGGCGCAGCTCGTCGGGCCAGGCGTTGATAATCAGTTCGGTTTTGGGGTGGCGGCGGCGGGGCTGGCTGACCAGAAATCGCAGCAGCGAACGGGCCAGCGGCGACAGGTCGGTAAGCGGGGTTTGGCCCTGGTACAATTCACTGCTGGCCTCGTCCAGCCAGATAGAACCATGCCCCGGCCCGCCGAGTTGAGCGGCATAAACGGCCAGCAGCGAACTCTGAATACGCCAATGGGTTCGGGCTGAAGCCAGGTTTTCGCCGGCACACAGGCCGCGAGCGGCCAATTGATCCAAAGCGGGCCGGTGCTGGGGAGCGGTCTGACCCCCCTGGGTCAGTTCAATCAGAGCCAGCCGTTCGGCTTCACTCAAGCCCTGCCATAATTCGGCCAGGCGCGTTTGCATCCCCGGAGTCGCCAGCAAGGCCGGCTGCCAGGCGTCGGGCGGGGGGTGATGGGGGCCGGCGGCCAGCCACCATTGGCAGGCGGCTTTGAGCAGAGCGGGGTAGCCTCCGGTCAGGGCCAGCAGGTGGATCAGGTCCGCTTCGGTCGGGGGCGTGGAGGCGCTCCCGGTTTCCTGGGCGATCAGAGCGTGGGCGTCGGCCTGGGTCATCGCTCCCAGCCAGAGGGTGTGATGATCGAGCAGCCGGCGCAGTTCGCCCAGAGCGGCGGGATTGGGCAGGTCTACCACCGGCTGGCGCAGGCCGATGAGGAAAAATAGGGTGTCTTTAAAGCTGTCGCGCAGGCCGCGCAGAGTATCAAACAGGGCCGGCGGGACGGCCCGGCCAAAGTTATCGAAGTGGTCGAGAACGAGAATGATCCGGCGACGCTGGCCCTGGGCCAACAGCAGCAGCTCGCGCAGGTCGCTAAAGGGCAAAAACGGGTCGCGCTCGGCCCGGTTTTGCTGGTAAAAATGGTCAATGGCCTCCGGCAGAGGAGAGTCAAAACGGGCGCGGGCTTCATAGAAGGAGCGCAGCACCAACCGGTAGAGCATGCTCTGGTCGGCTACGGGCAGGCTGTTCAAATCAACCAGCAGCGGACTGACCGGCCCGGCCTGGGGCGGCAGATGGGCCGCCAGGGCTTCGGGCCGGTGGCACAAAAACCCCAACAGGTTTGATTTGCCGGCCCCGGTTGGTCCCACAACCGCGCCGCTGGCTCCAGCCTGAAGCCAACCGGCCAGCACAGCGATTTCTTTAGCCCGATATGTCAGAGGATAGGTTGCCCAGGATCGTGTTGAGAGCATAGTCCCCGCAGGAAATTGGATTGGCTCAAGCAGCTCACTTGGTCTAAATTTTACCATTTTTGGGCCGGGCCGCCAAGCTCAGAAGTCGCTCAGGATAAGCTCAGGATTTGATGAATTTTTGTGGTAGAGTGAGGGCAACCTGTGGCACGCCACCAGCGCTGAAAATACCGTAGCAGAGGCATCCCTATGCTTCTGCGGGTGGTATAGGGATACCGCCCTACGGCGAGATAAAGCTATTTTCGAGGAGAAATCACATGGATCCGGTTAGCATTATTGCAACAGCCTTGATCAACGGAATTATGGCTGGTTTAGAGAGAACAACTGCCCAAATAGTTAGTGATAGTTACATAAAATTGAAAGATTTGATTCTGCGAAAATACAGCACGGTTCGCCCCAGTCTTGAGCAGTTAGAAAAAGCGCCGCACTCGAAGGCGCGCCGAGATGTGATAGAAGAGGATTTAAGACATGTTGGCGCAGACCAAGATGAAGAGGTGTTAGCTCTCGCGCAAGGATTAATGAGGATCGTTGAGTATGCCAGTGTAGACATACCAGGAAACGATTTTGAACAAACTCGTCACCCGGAAGAACTGATCGAAAAGGCTGAAAGGCAAGCAGGTAATCAAGCCATTAGTCAGGTAGTTGATAAACATCTGGCCCAAGTTATGGGTATTCGCAGCCAATATCCTATCAGTAACTTTGATTTGTTAAGTGCTAATATTGTCAACGTGTCTCAAATTCCGGAAAAGCTGCGAATAGAAACCGGGCGTTTACAAAACAAGATCAGAATTATTATTGAAGAAGTGGCTTCACGAATAGAGGAGCGAAAATACCGTTCGTCAGAGCAGGCCATTGAAAGTATGCCTTTGGCTTATGTGGATCGTATTAAAGCGCGAGAATTGGTACAGGCCGATAAACAGATCCATGTATCCTATCAAGCCCTTAAAACTACGGTTGAATTTTTTGCTGACCTCAATCAAATGATCATTGATAAAATCGAAAAATCCCCCTCGGCAGCTTCAGAAACTAACCTGGTTTTAGGCAACGCCATTCTTGTGTATGAATTGACAGATTTTCTGATTGGTTTTATTGAAGATTTTAGGGTAAGGGGGGTTGAGGAAATATTAAAATTGTATCAAGAAACTCAAATAAAAACCAAAGAATTTCGACACAAAGAAGAAGCTTTAAGGCGAAAAGCTGAAGCTGAAGAAATAGATGCTGCGGTTAGAGAACAGACTTTAGGAGATATAGGCAATCGGGAGAGGTCCATTAAATTGCTGGAAGAAGAATGGGAGGACTACATAAAAACGATAAAATCACTCCAGAACGAAGTTGGAGTTGTACACAAAAAATTACCGACCTTAGAATTGATCCGTGAAAATGCCAAAACCCAAATTGAGCTGATCCAAGCTGTGGCCATGTTACAAATTTTAAAGCAGAATATAGGCGCGCTTGAAGGTGCAATTCTTACTTTAGAAAAAATAAAACTCATAACCCTAAGCCCAACACGGGTTCGCCGGTTACTAGGCATCAGGTAGAGCGATGAATAGTTCATTTTTTCGGGAGACGTACTATGCCTGACGAGCGCACCAACTATAGTCAATATTCAATTGAAAAACTAGAACAATTGCTGCCTCAACTATCAAGTAAGGTTGAGACCGAGTTAGTATTGGCAGAATTAGCCAAACGGTTCACCAAACATTATGTTGACCTTACCGGATCTCCAATGGTTCAGTCAAACTTTGGCTCGAATAAGTCCATCCGCTCCAACCAAGAAAAAGGGACATCAACCTCAAGGAAAAAAGCTGAGATTGACCTTACGACACTTTCAAATACCCTACCCTCTCCTGGTCTGAATCATCCTCTGAATCAGGTTAAAGAAAAAGGGAAGGCAAACACAAACCTGGCCGTAATTGTTGAACTTCTGGCAGGATGGAGTGGATTTTTAGGTGTGGGTCATTTGGTTATGGGCCGTAGTCTGATCGGGTTGGCCTTACTGTTGGGCTGGTGGGCGACCCTGATCATTGGGGCTGTAGTTGCTGTGGGTACTCAAGGAATAGCCCTTATGTGTCTTGGGCCGATTTGGTTCATCACTCCCATTGTATCAGCTGTGAAAATATCTACCACAAAATAACTAAACATAAAGGAAGTTTTAACTCTATGCAACGCCACTTTGGGTTACACTTTGAAAGCACCGCCCAGCTTATCCAAAACCAGGTGAACCAATGAGCTGCTATGTGATCAAATCCGCCCGCCTACCCCGGTTGATTTTAACCTGGCTCTGGGCTGGCCTGGCTCTGGGCTTGAGCCTGGCTTATCTGGCCAACATAACCAATAGCCAGGTGGCCGCGGGAGGGCCGCTAGAACTCCTTAGCCAGCCGCAAATCATCCTGGCAGGGGGAGGTACGGTTTATGCCGGAGGTGACATCCTCCTGATCTTTCTCCGTGACCATACTCCTGGTCTGGCCTATGATCTCAAGTTGAACGATGGCGGGGTCAACCCGCTTTGGCTTGGCCGCACCGAAATCACTAATGCCAACGGCGATACCCCCACACTGGTAAGCTGGACCGTGCCCCCGGCCTGGCCCAACGGCCTTTATACCCTTAGCTCGCACCCGGCCATGGGTACGCCGCCCAGAGACCCGGCGACGATGATCACTGCTAACCAGACCGCCGGGTTGAATATCCAAATTAATACCCCCACCATTCCCCCCTACCTTACGGTCGAAGGGGGGTACAATTGGCCAGCCGGTTCGGCCATCACTATTCGAGTTTGGCAACACGCCTCCTCAACTAACCACTATCTCAAATTTGGCCCATGGCCTGTGCCAACCCTGGCCGGAGATAATACCTTCCCAACCGATGCCACCGGCGCAGCGACGATTACCTACCGTATCCCGCTGACGGCTGCCATTGGCGCACCGGCCATGTATGTTATCTCCTCGTTTCTCCAAACCACGCCTAGCCTGGTCACGACACGTACCGTCACGGTGCTCCCTGTGCCGGTCATTACTGTACTGGAAGGCTCGACTGTTCCTTTAACCTCAACGATTACTATCAGTTTGCTCAATCATATCTCTAATACACCTTACCGTGTTATTTACGCTAACAAAGACCTCTTTGAACTCATCACCAACGCGCAAGGCCAAGCCCACCACATCTATAATTTGGCCCTATTGCCAACCACGCCCCCACCCGATTTATCAGACCCGACCAATCAGGGACTACCCTTTGAGGTGTCTTCCCGATTTAGCAACATTGTCGTTGCCACCACCACCCTGGCGATAGCTCCGTCGCCCATCCGGGTTTATTTACCGCTCATTGAGCGGGAAAATTGAATAGAGATTATTGCTTGAAGACGATGTAGACAGGCTGGTTGTCATTATCAAAGAGTCCGACTTTGATTTTGACACCTACCGTTGACACTCAACCTTATCCATCCCTGAAAAGAATGAGGATCGAAAGAAATATGAAACAGCTTTGGTTCATTATATTTTCACTGATATTGGCCCTCTGGCTACCAGTCTCGACGCAGGCCCAATCGCCCGATGAGGCCGGGTCGCCCCCTGCGCCTCCAAATGAGGCTGACTATGCCGCATTGCTGGGCACAGCCACAAGCCAGGGCCAGGTACGGGTTATCGTTCAATTGAAAACCGCTTTTCAACCCGAAGGCAGCCTGACAGCGGCCAGTTTGGCCGACCAACGAGCCGGTATTGCCCGCAGCCAGATAGGGCTACTGAACCGGCTGGCGGGTTATCAAGTTAATGTGCTGCGCCAATATCAATACACACCCGGCCTGGCCTTGACCGTTGACGCGGCCGGGTTAGGCGCACTCAACCAAGCCCCCGAAGTCGAACGCATCCTGCCCGATGAGATTGGGTATGCTGCACTGGACAACAGTACCTCCCTCATTGGGGCCAACTACGCCTGGCAGGCCGGCTATAGCGGGGCCGGCTGGACGATTGCCATTGTAGACAGCAGCGGCGTGGATAAAAACCATCCCTTTCTACAAGGCAAAGTAGTGGCCGAAGCTTGTTTCTCCAGCAACGATCCAACTATTCAGGCCACAACTATTTGCCCTAATGGTCAGGAAACCCAGCTTGGCCCCGGTTCGGCAGAGCCTTGTGTATTTCCGACGGCGACCTGTTATCACGCGACCCATGATGCCGGCACCGCTGCCGGTAAAGGCCCCAGTTTCTCCGGTGTCGCCAGAGATGCGAATCTCATTTCGATCAGTGCCGGTAGTTTGAGTAATAACTTTGATCGGTGCTCCTCTGCTGGTCGGCTTACCCCTTGTCTAATCTATTTCGACTCAGATGTCGTAGCCGCTTTGGAATATATCTATAGTCTGCGTAATAATTTTAACATTGCTGCGGTTAATATGAGTTCGGGCGGTGGACGATACTTCAGCACCTGTAACAATCACATCACCCGACCTATCATTGATTCTCTGTATTCGGTGGGGATTGTCAGTACGGTTTCGGCTATGAATAATGGCTATACTGACAGCATGGGTGCTCCAGCCTGCGTCACCAATGCTATCAGCGTAGGGGCGACCGATCTGAACGACCGGGTGGCCGATTTCTCCAACAGCGCTTCTTTTCTGGATCTGCTGGCTCCGGGCGTAGCTATAAAATCGGCTGTGCCGGGTGGCAGTTTTGCCTTTGTCAGCGGTACCTCTATGGCTGCGCCGCATGTGGCGGGGGCAGTAGCCGTGTTGAAATCGGCCAAACCAGCGGCCAGCGTCAGCGAAATTTTGAGTGCGCTGCAAAGCACCGGCCGGCCGGTCCGTGATCAGCGCAACGGCCTGGTTAAACCTCGAATTCAGGTAGACGTGGCTGTTAACGCTTTGCTCAACCAACCGGCTGTGCTGCTGACCAAAACCACCCCGGATCGCCTGCCAATGCCGGGCCAGCAGCGCCTTACTTATACCGTGACCGCCCAAAATGTGACGACCAAAAATGTGACCAACGCCACCTTGCTCGATACCCTGCCGGCCGGGATAACTTTTGCCGGGCCGGTTACTTTGCAGGGCGGCAGTGGCGTGGTCGCCGATGACGCCGCCGATCTGCCCACCCTGGTCAGCGGGTTGAACCTGTCCGCTGGGCAGCGTGTTACCGTAACTCTGCCGGTTGCCCTTAACCCCGGTCTGGCCGATAGCCTGCGGCTGGTCAACCAGGCCAGCATTGTAGCTTCAAGTCTACCATTACCCGGCCGGGCCACCGTGCCGACCAGCCATTACAACCGTTTGCTGCTGCAAGAGCTTAAATTAGTTGCCGGTGATGGTTTAGCCAATGATCGGTTCGGTACGGCCCTGGCGCTCACCGGCGATACCCTGGTTGTTGGCGCACCCGGCCGGCAATCCGCTGCCGGCGCGGTTTACATTTTTGCCCGCAGCCAGGCCGGAGCAAATCCGTGGAGTCAGGTCAAAAGGATAACCGCCACTGATGGAGCCGCGGCAGATCAATTTGGCTATTCATTAGCCCTCAGCGGTGATACCCTGGCCGTAGGAGCCTGGGGGAAGAACAGTTCAACCGGCGCGGTGTACTTGTTTGGCCGCAACCAGGGCGGAGCCAACATTGGGGCCTCATCAAAAAATTACCCTCCACCGGTCTAACAACGGGGGATCAGTTTGGTTTTGCTGTTGCCCTGACCGGCGACCTACTGGTGGTGGGCGCGCCCGGTAAAAATCAGAGGTCCGGCGTGGTCTATTTGTTTGGCCGCAATCAGGGTGGAACTAACAATTGGGGCCAAAACCAACAATTAACTACCGCCGACGGCTCCGGGATCGGTTTGGGCGTCTCCGTCGCTCTGGATGGGGAAACCCTGGCTGCCGGCGCGCCCGACTCCGGGGGTCTGGCCAGGCCAGGACGAACTTATATCTTTACCCGCAACTCAAGCAGTGGCAATTGGAGTCAACTTAAGCTCATCACTCCCGGCCCTGATTTTGGCGGAAACCGTTTTGGCCGAGCTGTCACCCTAAGAGGTGATACCCTGATTGTCGGGGCGCCGGGTCACAATGCCGCCGGGGCGGCTTTTGTCTTTAGCCGCAGTCAGAATTGGGGCTTGGTCAAAAAATTAGTTCCCGGCGGCGGTTTTGCCGGCGACTTTTTTGGCCTGGCTCTGGCTTTTGATAGCAGCGGCCTCATTGTCGGAGCCTCCGGTCACAGTATTGAGCGTGGTCTGGCCTATGCCTTTAGTCCGACCACCTGGGGTGTCACCCAGCAGCCTGTCGCCGGGGATGGGCTGCCTTATGATCGTTTTGGCACAGCTATAGCCCTTAATGGTCAAATTCTCGCCATTGGCGCAGCCGATGATAACAATAACAAAGGCACAGTCTATCTCTATACCCTGCCGGTAAGTGAAGCGCCCGCCACCGCAGTTTACTTACCCCTAATCTTAAAATAACAAGTTATAACAAAACGGAGGAACAAACCCTATGAAACACCCATTTGTCCTAACCCTGCTCAGCTTTACCCTGATCTTGCTTGTTTTGTCAGGCTGCGGCGCAGGTAACAACCCCACCCCAGCGCCGGAACAGTCCCAGGTGGCCGCTGTACCAACCCAAGCTGCTACCGCCACCCCTGCCCCACCCACCGAAACCCCGGAGCCAACCCCGACCGCGCAGGCCAGCCAGGGCGACTCGCTGGCCCCGGCGCAAGAAAGCCAGGGGGATACTCTGGCTCCACCTGAGATCGAAGCAGGAGAAATTGGAATGATTAGCTTCACCTCGGTGCGGGGAGATAACCCTGACGACCAAGAAATTTATCTGATGGACAGCAACGGCGAAAATTTACGCAACCTGACCAATGATCCGGCCCGCGATGGGACCCCCGATTGGTCGCCGGATGGGAAGCTGATTGCCTGGAGTTCAACCCGGGCCGGCAATCGGGGAAATCTATGTGATGCAAAGTGATGGTTCTGAGGTACGCCCGCCTGACCAACGACGCGGGCGATGATACCATGCCCGACTGGTCGCCGGATGGAACAATGCTGGCGTTTACTTCTGAGCGGGACGGTAATCAAGAAATTTATGTAATGAATGCCGATGGCTCGAACCTGCGCCGTTTGACCAACAGTCCGGCTGATGAAACCATGGCTGACTGGTCGCCGGATGGCAGCCGCCTCCTTTTCCGCTCAGACCAGGCCGGCAACAGAGATATTTTTGTGATGAATGCCGATGGCAGCAATGTTATCGGCTTGACTACCGACCCGGCCCACGACAGCCGCCCCCGCTGGTCGCCGGATGGAACGCTGATTGTCTGGGTGTCGGAGCGGGACGGCAATCGAGAAATCTATGTGATGAACAGTGATGGCTCCGAGGTGCGCCGCCTGACCGACAATCCGGCTGATGATGATGGCCCTGTCTGGTCTCCCGACGGGCAGACCCTATTATGGGATTCTGACCGCAGCGGCGACACCGAAATTTACGCTATGGCTCTCGACGGTGGTCAGGTGCGCCGCTTGACCAACAACCCCGGCGATGACCTTTTGGCCAAAGCTTCAGCCCAACCCCGCCGCCCGGCTGACATTTGGCGGTCAGCCGGTTGCCGACCCCTCAGCCAGCCTGACCGGGCAAGTCCTGCCTGTACCCAGCCAACCTTTCGATTTGACTAATTCTGAGGGAACGACCTTGATTGAGTCTTCAGACCAAATTTTGTCCCTGGACTTGACCCCTGACCCGACGGCCACCGACCGAATTGAAAAATCGGCTACCGTGCAGGTCTTGGTCAACCCCAGCGTGGATTTGGCCCAGGTTATCGGTCGGTGCGAGTCGAACCTGGTCAATGCCTTGCCCCTCATGCTCGACTTATCCTGGGGCGAAACGGCCAAGGATTGGAAATACTCTCTGTTCATCACCGCAGTGGATGAGCAGGGGCAGCCGGTAGCCTGGCTGGCGACTACCCCCAGCGAGCCTGACCCGGATGTGACCCGGCGCTACAACAACCCCTATTGTAATCAGCCGGACGGTCAGGAATTATCAGCCGAGTCGGGCTTTAGTGTTAAGTATCCGGCCCCGCACAAACTTTGGCTGGGCGGCAGCGCCGGGCAGCCGATCACCGTCACCTTTAACATCCGGGCTAAGCGACTGGAGTCCACCCCGGAGCAAACGGCCACAGAAGCCCCGGTCTCACTCGAAGCCGCCCTATTGGCCGAAATCTCGTCGGCTGCGCCTGTCCAAACTTTTGATTTGACAGGCGACGGAGCGACCAAAACTGTCTCGACCCTGAGCCAGGATTGGCAGATTCCGCAACCGGAATGGCGAGTATTTTATGAGGCGGCGGGCAAAATTCCGCCAGACTGGAAAATTATTTTGGTGGGTGACTCTTTTGAAGGGGTGGTAACCGGGCTTGACTCAGCCATATCGGCAGCGGCTTATGTCGTAAATTTTGCCAGACGCGGGTTGTTTGTGGAAGAAATCGCCCTCATGCCCACTGCCTACAGCGGGCAATTGGTCAGTTTCCAACGGGTTTTGGGAACATTCGATCAAACCTCGTTCAACCCGGCCTCTCTTGACGAGTTTTTGAGCAGTTTCAGATTTATGATACTGCCGGGCAACCACATCCTATCCGGCGAGTCACCCTGACCGATTACCGGGTAGGCAGTGACCTTTTTGCCAGCGTAGACATCGGCTATGCCTACGTTCCAGAGGGCGAGAGTCTGCAACTGTGGCTGGTTTATCCTGATAGCCCCCAGGGCGATGTATCGGCTTCGTTTGAAATGTCGCTGACCCAGGCTCCGCCGGCGGCTTGGCAGGAGTTGTATCCCACCCTGATTGAAATTGCCACCTCGCCGATCTGGCTTCGGGCCGAAGAGTCGTTGCCACCAGTGGCGTGGCTCAAAGCCATCACCCCGCCTGAGGGTATCAGCTACGAGCCGCAAGCTATATCGGATACTCCCGTGCTGGCTCAATCTTCAGATCGGGTCTTGAATCTCAATTTAACCGCGCTGCACCCTTCCGGCGGTGGCCAGGCTGTTGCCGCCGAAGTCATCGTTAACCCGACGGTAGATTTGGCTCGGTATATTGACTCGTGTCAAGGTGAAATGGTCGCCGCGACCCCGTTGATGCTGGACGTCACCTGGAACCAGCGGCCGGCGATTTAGCCAGCACCAAAGCATTGACTGGCGCTATAGTTTGAATATTAAGGCTATGAACGAACAGGGTCAGGCTGTACCCCTGGCGGTATGGCGGCGGGTCAAGTTGAATAGTGATGAGACCGTGACCGATATTCTGTGTACCAAAAATAATGAATTTGATTTTCGGGTGGATGAACCTATGGCTTATCCGCTCTGGGTAGGCAACCCTAATGGAGAAAAAGTGTCTCTGATATTTACAGCTTCGAGTATTGGGGTTGGTAATCTTCAACCGTCGCCCGAAGAAGCGCTGGCCGAATTAGATCTGCCGCCGGCCAACCCGGCCGATATTCCGGCCGATAATCCGGCGGCCGGGCTGCCGTTGCTGGATGATGCTATCGGTTTAACGGTTGAGGACGAAGGCTATTTCTACTACACCGGTGCAAATGCTGAAGCAGTGGCCGAGTTTTATAGCCAAATCTTGGCTGAACAAGGCTGGCAGATTGACCAGGATTTGACCCAAATCAGCGAAACCTATATCTTCTTGAATTTCAACCAGACTCAGGGTGAGGCGACTGTTTCTGGCTCCAAAGAAGAATTCACCAACACATTTCTGGTGAATATTCGCATCAGCCGGTAACTTACCAACCCGGCCAAGATGAATGAAACACGGCCCGCCAGACTTTGCAAAGCGTTCTGTTGTCTCAAAGATAATCAAAGTTCCAGGCCCTCAAGTAACGGCAAAGTAAGTCTTGCTGTTACTTGAGGGTTTCTAACTTGGTGTAAGTTAAGATAACGGCTAAAATTATCCAATGGCTCATGACAAAAACCAGGCTCAAACTAACGCAAAGGTAAAACTACCTGAACCCCTCAAGGCGTGGCTGGGGGCGCTGGGCCTGGTTGTCATACTGTTTGGCTGTCTTTACCCTCATTATCCGAGCGTGTTGATAGGT
>JAAUSP010000297.1 GCA_012032575.1 Anaerolineales bacterium
CCTCGAACTCATCGAGTGGACCAAAAGACGACATCCACCCCCCCCCTCTACTACCTCATCGCCGGAGCCTTCACCCGCCTGACCGTTCCCCTCGGCGCAGACCCCGTTAATCCTACCCATGCCTCCGACTGGCTGTGGCGCTTTCCATCAGTCATCGCCGGGGTTTTGACGGTAGCCGTGACCTACAAATTAGCAAAGCAGGCAGTAGGGGTCAGAGGTCAGGGGGCGGAGGTTAGAGCTGAAGGCTCCGTAGCGAGGTATCACGCATCACGCATCACGCACCACGCATCACATTTCGCCGCGCTTCTCCTCGCCCTCGCGCCCATTGCCATCAAATACAGCCAGGAAGCCCGGATGCATGCGTTGTTCATGTTTCTGTCAGCGCTCTCGACCTTGCTGTTTTTCCGCGCCCTGGCTCAACCCCAGCAGTGGCAGCGCTGGCTGGCCTATTCCCTGGCGATAACCGCCACGATCTACACCATGTACTTTGGTTTCCTGATTTTGGCTGCCCAAACCAGCCTTATGCTATTTACGATTTACGCATCACGCACCACGCACCACGCACCACGCACCACGCACCACGCATCACGACTCCTCGGCTTTGCCGTTTCCGCCATTCTCACCTGCCTGCTCTATCTCCCCTGGTGGCCGGTTCTGTTGGCTATTTTGCGCAAGCGGGCGGCTGTCGGCGCGATTGAAGGGGGAGTCGGTTCGCCGCTGGCGTTTGTACCGGGGGTGGTGGCGCGCTCTGGGTCCGCTGCCGGAGCCGGTTGCCTGGGGATTTTGGCCCTGTTCCTGATCGGAGTGCTGCTGCTGGCCCGGCGGCGACAGTGGCCCATCGCCGCGTTTGCCCTGCTCTGGCTGGCCCTGCCCGTCGCCCTGCCCATTGTGCTGGGCGATCCCCGCGCCCTGCAATTTCGCTACGCCTTTGTGCTGCCGGTGTATTTGACGGTGATTGCTTATGCGGTGGTACGAATAAGCGAATTCGTCAAAGATTGGAGATTGAAGATTGGAGATTGGAGTAATGAGAGCAATCTCCAGTCTCCAATCTCCCAGGTAGGGCAGTACTGCCTGTGGGTTTTAGCCACGCTTTCTTTTATTGCCACCCTTGGGATTTATGCTCAAACCAAACCCGATTGGCGCGGTGCGGCGGCGTATCTGGATGAACATACCGGCCCGAATGACCTGATTTTAATCGGTTCATTGTGGGATGAGGGCCGTTTTATTGATTACTATTATCGCGGGCAGGCCCAACTTTTGACACCAGCGGCATTGCTGACTAATATTGAAAGCCGCACCCAAACCCTGCGAATCACCGGCGGGCGGGTCTGGGCGGTCAACCGTTTTGAACCGGCAGAGTCTGCGGCGGTGAGGCAGATTGTTTTTCCCGGCGGCATGGTAGTCTCAGAGCCGCAGCTTGCTATTTATGAGCCACCCGTTCTGACCGCAGCGGCGCTCGATCTGGCCCGGCAGGCCGTGGCTGAGGCTTATCCCTGGGCCGTCCAGATGGAAGCGAATGGTGTGCTCAATCCCGACCCACGAACCGCCAGGGCCGCTGCCTTGCGGGCTTGGGGAGATGCGCTGGTAGCTGCGGGCCAGCCCGAAGCAGCGATTGAGCCATACCAGACGGCAGTAGACAGTTTTCCGGGTTGGGTCAGCGGCCTGCTGGCGTTGGCTGAAACTCAGGAGATGGTGGCAACCTTCCGGCGGCAGCGGAAGCTTATCGTCAGGCAGTTGTCTACAATCTCAAGTGGCACAGTCCCGCCGCCGACGAGGCCGCTGCCCTGATAAAAGCCGGTCAATGGGTCGAAGCAGTGGAAAAATATCATCAGATTATCGAGGCAAAGTAACAGGGTAATAAAGTAACAGGTAGCAAAGTAGCAGGTAGCAGAAACTTTCTGTTACCCTGTTACCCTGTTACCCTGCTACCCCGCTACCCTGCTACCCTGTATTATGAACCGCAAACAAATTCTCAACATTCTAAAAGTAGTTATCAGTCTGGGGTTGCTCATTTTTATCTTCAGCAGCCTCGACATGCCAGCCTTTTTCAGGACGGTAAGTCAGGCTAACCCGTGGTGGCTGCTGGCAGCGCTGGCGATGATGATGCTGGGCGTGGTGATTCGCGCCTATCGCTGGCAAATCCTGCTGGCGGCTATTGGCGTCAGCGTCCCCCTGGTTGAACTGACCAACATCTACTTTATCGGTTTTCTGTTCAACAACCTGTTACCCAGCGGTCTGGGCGGAGATGCCATGCGCATGGTCGAACTCAGCCGTCACACCGAGCGCATTTCCGACGCGGTGACCAGCGTGGTCGTGGATCGCTTTTTGGGGCTTTCGTCGCTGCAGGCCATTGCCCTGGTGGCATTGGTGGCCGATTGGGGCGAGGTCCCGCCGGCGGTAGCCTATTTCACCATCGTCATTTTTCTGGGCGGGCTGGTCATTGGTTATTTATTAATCAACCGGCCGCTTTACACCAGTCTGCGGGCGCGGGTCGGGTTATTTCGCCGCCTGAGCGACGTCAAAATGATCGGAAATCTGGCCGAGTCATTCCAGCGCTATCCTGTCGGGGCGTTGGGACGAGCCTACCTGGTGGCAATTTTGTTCAATTTATCGCTCATCGCCATGAATATCTTTATCGGTACCGCCCTGGGTGCGCCGGTGAGTTTAAGCCAATATGCGGTTTTTGTGCCGATTACCTCGCTGGTGCTGCTGTTGCCGATCAGTTTTGCCGGGTTGGGTGTGCGCGAAGAGACCTACCGCCGCCTGTTCACCCAGGTTGGCGTGCTCCCGGAAATTGCCGTGGCAATGTCGCTGCTGGTCTATGTTTTTGGAAATATCTGTACTGGACTGATTGGCGGGGTAATTTATTTGCTGCGCGGGGCGCGCGGCGTGGTTTCAGAGAAAGGATCATAATTGTGATAGTTCAAACACCCTCGAAGTTAAATGAGGATTTGTCTTATGAGCCAAACGGAGCGACACCCAAGTCGCCGCAGTTGAGTATTGTCCTGCCGATTTACAACGAAGCCGAGAGCCTGCCCCATTTGCTGGAAGAACTGGTCCCGGCCCTGGAAGTGACCGGGCGCACGTTTGAGATCATTTGCGTTGACGATGGCAGCCGCGACAACAGCTTTGTGGAGCTGCAAAAACTGCGTGCTCAGGATGCGCGGGTGCGGGTTATTCGCTTTCGGCGCAATTTTGGACAGACCGCCGCCTTTGCCGCCGGTTTTGACCGGGCGCGGGGTGAGATAGTGATTACGATGGACGCCGATTTGCAGAACGATCCGGCCGATATTCCGCAACTGCTGGCAAAAATTGATGCGGGCTACGACGTGGTCAGCGGTTGGCGGGTCAAACGCTGGCAAGAGGGCTTCTCGGCTTTCCTGACCCGCAAAGTTCCTTCGGCCACGGCCAACTGGCTTATTTCCACGGGCACGGGCGTGCCGCTGCACGACTACGGCTGTGCGCTGAAAGCATATCGCAGCGATGTGGTCAAGAGCATCAATTTGTACGGTGATTTGCACCGCTTTATTCCGGCTATTGCCAGCTATTATGGAGTGAGCGTGGCCGAAGTGCCGGTCAACTACCGCTCCCGCCAATTTGGCCGCAGCAAATACGGCATTGGCCGCATCACCCGCGTCATCCTCGATTTGCTGACGGTACGCTTCCTGCTCAACTACTCCACCCGGCCTATTCAAATATTCGGGCTGATGGGCCTGGGGTCGTTGGCGGTCGGCGTTCTCATCGGCATCTACCTCACCTTTATGAAGCTGGTCTATTTTGAAGACCTGGTTGACCGGCCCCTGCTGCTCCTGGCGATTCTGCTGGTAATGGTGGGAGTGCAGTTTATCACGATGGGTCTGCTGGGCGAAATGATCTCTCGGACCTACCACGAAAGCCAAAATAAGCCTATTTACACTGTGCGTGAGGAGTTAGGCTAATACTCGCTGCAAAACGCTCCCGCCGATAGGCAACTGTAAACGATAGCAAAAATAGACGCGATAGAGTAATTCTATCGCGTCTCATTTGTTGCGCCCGCTGAGATGAGACAGAAACGAAAAAAGCTGGTAAACTAATAGCTGATGTTGCCCAAATTTTTGCCCGGATGGATAATTTTTTTATTAGTCGCCGGACTTTCCTGCACCCCGAAACCCCAGGCGGCGGCGCTGACCAGCTTGATGGCCCGCGCCGAACCGCTGCTCCTCGAACGGCGTTACACGCGAAGCCGCCGCTTTGCTGGAAGACGCGGCCCAAACCTACCCCACCCAACCCGAACCGTTGATAAAAATCGGCCAGATTTACCTGGCCCAACAGCGCTGGCTGCTGGCCGAGGACGCTTTCAACCGCGCTTTGGCTCGTGAACCGAGGCAGGGTGCGGCATTGGCCGGACTGGCGGAAACCCTCTATCACCAAAAACGTTTCACCGCTGCCCTCGATCTGTGGCAAACTGCCGTCGAAGTTACCCCGCCTCCCCCCCAAGTTTGGACCGGCCTGGGCCGGACTTATCTGGCCCAGTTTGATTTTAAGGCAGCCAGGGAAGCTTTTCTGGAACAGCAGCGCCGCCAGCCGGACCCGGAGGCGCAGTGGTATCTGGCGGCGCTGGTTGCGCCAACGAATTGGACTGAGGCAATGGACTATTTGCAGGCGATGCCGGCAGAGGGCGAATTTGCCGGCCGGCGCGATTATCTTTTGGCAACCCTGAAGCCCTTCGGTGAGGAGTCACCCCCAGCCGAAATTGCCAAAGCGACCGGCATCGCCCTGGCCCAGGCTCAATTGTGGCCGCTGGCAATCCACACGCTGACCACCGCCAGAGCAGGCCAAGAAACCGACGATGCCGAAACGCTGGCTTTTCTGGGCTATGCCCAGGCCCAAACCGGCCGGCCCGCGCTGGAGTTGTTTGAACAGGCCCACCAGGCTGACCCGGACTCGGCCTTACCGCTGTATTTTGAGGGCCTTTATTTGCGCCAGCAAGGGGCGATAAAAGCGGCAGAAGCTTCTTTCCATGAGGCGGTCACTTTGGCCCCTGACAATGCCGCCTTTTATGCCGAAATGGCCGAAACCAAAGCCCAAAAAGGTGAACTGTCTAATGCCGAAATCTGGTATCAGGCGGCGGTGCAGATTTCCGAAGATGACATCCGGTTCAGATTGTTGCAGGCTCAGTTTTACGCCAATTGGGGCTATAACATGGCCGAAGCCGGCATTCCGGCCGCCGAGGCGATTATCGAAACGGATAAAAACAATGCCGAGGCGTATGATCTGCTGGGCTGGATGCAGTTTCTGACCGGCGCGCCGGAGGGAGGCGAGGCAGCCTTGCGCCAGGCGCTGGCCCTGAAGCCTGATTTAATCAGCGCCCGCTATCATCTGGCCCGGCAGTTGGAAGTCAGCGGGCGCGGGGTTGAGGCCACCGCCGAATACCAACGGGTGGTGGATTGGGATACGTCGGGCTTTTCAGAGACAAAGCCCTGACCGATTTGCAGCGCTTGAAAACGAAGTAAAGTTGACTACGGCTCGCCGGTCAAGCGAACCAGGGCGTCGAGGGCGGCTTTCATCTTTTCCAATTCCTCGCCATAGGTGGCCCAATCGCCCCTTTGAAGCGCTTCTTGAGCGGCCTCGTAATGATCGGAGGCGGTAAGGGCGAGTTGGTTGAGGTCGTCGCTCAGGGGTTCGGTGGGGACGGCGGGGGCTACGTCAGCGCCGGGTTCGGTTTCAGCCGGGGGGGTGGGAGACTCGGTCGAGGTGAGCGGCGGGGCAGACTCGCTAAAGAGGGCTTGCAAGCCTTCGGCCAGCGTTTCACGCATAATCACCTGATCCCCAGAAACAACAATCACCCGCTTGAGTTCGGGAATCTGGCCGTTGACGGCCTGGAGATAAAGCGGCTCAACATAAAGCAGCGAGTTGTCTATCGGCAGGACTAGCAGGTTGCCCCGGATCACTTGTGAACCGCTTTGACTCCACAAGGTAAGCTGCGCCGAAATTTCCGGGTCCTGATCAATCCGCCCTTCAATTTGCAGCGGTCCAAAAACCAACTCCTGTTTGGGAAAACGATAAGCCACCAGTTGGCCGTAATTTTCGCCGTCGGAGCGCCCGGCCAGCCAGGCAATCAAATTATCCTTGTTGTTGGGGGTAAAGGGCTGGGTGAGCACATATTCATCCTGGGTTCCGCCGGGCAGGCGGAGCACCACGTAATACGGCTCAACCGGCTGGGTATTGCCGCCAAAGGTTTCCAGCGGGGTCTGCCACAAATCTTCCTTGTTGTAAAACACGTTGACATCGCGCATGTGGTAGGTTTGGAACAGTCGGGCCTGCACGGTAAAGAGGTCTTCGGGGTAGCGCAGATGCGCCCGCAGCCAGTCGGGCATATCTTCCAGCGGGGTAAAGAGGCCGGGGAAAATTGCCCGATAAGATTGGATCAGCGGGTCGGCGGGATCAACCACATAAAAAGTCGGCGTCCCGTTGTAGGCGTCAACCACTATTTTAACCGAGTTGCGAATGTAGTTGAGGTCGCCAATCGGCTCAGAATACGGAAAAAGGTCGGAAGTGGTGTAGGCGTCGAGCAGCCAGTAAAGCTGGCCGTCGGGGCCGATAACGATGTAAGGGTCGCCATCGTAGCGCAGAAACGGGGCAATGTGACGGGCGCGGTCGGTGATGTTGCGAAAGAGCATCACCCGGCTGGTGGGCGTAAAATCCTGGCTGAGCAGCATATTCACATCGGCCAGGCGCAGGGCAAAGGCCAGCCGCTTTAGATAGCTGTCGAGCACAACTCCCCCGCTGCCTTCATAATTGGTGTAGACGTTCTGATCGCCGCTGGGATAGCTGAATTCGCGCTCCTGGGTTTGCACAAAAATGTAGTCGCTTGTGCCTTCGCCTGATAAATTTCGGGCGGGTGATGTCTAACCCCACCGACGACTCAGGCGGCAAATCTTTGATCCACAACTGCGGCAGGCCGTCGCCGGTGACTTCGTTGACCGGGTTGACTACCACACCGTAGCCGTGCGTAAATTGCAGCCGTTGGGTTACCCAGGTGGGGTCCTGCAACTGGCTGACATCCAATTCACGGGCGGCAATGGCTACCTGGCGAATTTCATCGTTAATGGTGTAACGGTCCAGGTCAATATCAAGAAAACGATAATACAGGCGGATGGCCTGGATTTGCTGATAGGTTTGCTGCAAAGGTCGGTAATCCCACAGCCGGATATTTTTGAGGGTGGCTTCGTTGTTGGTCAGCGTTTCGGAGGTGAGAGGCGCGACCTCCGTAAAGTCGCGCTCCTGTACCCGGTCGAGACCGTAAGCCAGGTTGGTAAAGCGGATGTTATTTTCGATATAAGGGGCTTCGCTGGCCAGTTCGTTGGGTTCGACCACATAGCGCTGCACCAGCCCCGGAATGAACCCCGCGCCGACAATCCCGGTCACAATCCAGATGAACACGGCCAGCAAACTGAGGGCCGAACGACGCAGAAAAATGTTGACCAGCAAAATCGCGGCAGCAGCCACTGCAATGACAACCATCACCCACTGTGCCGGCAGCGACACGTTAATATCGGTGTAGCTGGCCCCAAAAGCCACCCCGCGCGAGGAGTACATCAAGTCAAATCTATCCAGCCAGTGCCCCGCCGCAAAAGCCAGAAAGATAAAGATACCCAGAGCGGAGAGATGCAACTGCACGTGGGGCAAAATAATCAGGCGGCCTTCGGCCAGGTTGTTCTGCTGGGCCAGGGCGTAAATGGCCGCTGCCCCAACCAACGACAGAAACAGAGCAACCACCAACCAACTCTGGACAAAATGATAAACCGGCAGGCTAAAAATATAAAAGCCGACATCCATATTAAAAATAGGATCGGTCAGGTTGAAAGGCTGGTGGTTGAGAAACCTCAAAAATAACAACCACTCACTGGAAGCGCCGACCGCCACCAGCCAGCCCAGCACCAGTCCGGCAATCCAGCTACCCCAAACAATAAAGCGCTGAGCCACCAGCGTTTCATCACTAAAAAAGAGAACATTCTGCACCGACTGCCAGCGGGCGATAAATACATTGAGCCAGAACAAAGCCACCACCGGCGCAGCCACCGCCAGCCCCACCCCCACCTGCGCCCACAGGCCGGTCAAAAAGATGCTGTCCAGCTTGAGGTGCTGAAACCAGAGATAGTCGGTGTAGAGGCCAACGCCAAATTGGGCCACCAAATAAATCACACCGGCAATAATGACAATGGTCCACAAGCGCAGTCGGGTTGGTAAACTCATAACAATCGTATAGCTCCTAAAAAACAATCCGCGGGTTAAGCAGGTTGGACAGATTTTTTATCTGCGAAATCTGCGAATATACGTTCCCCCTATATTTAACCATTGGCTTTCAACTGTTGCTGTAGCCTGGCAATCTCTTTTTCCAAATCTTCAATTTCTATGGCGATATGAACCGGCACGGAAATACCAAACCTGGCCGCCTGCAATTGCAGCGTTTGCAAGTAGCGGGTCTTTTCGGCAATCATTTTTTGGAGGAATTCGGTTTCATTAATCACAGGGTTTGGATCAACTGGGGGTAAGGAGGGTTTTGCCGGTGTTTTGCCGAATATTTCTGCCTTAAATTGAGCATAAGCGTCAGGATTGTCCTCTTCAACCAGTTCCAGCAGCCGCAGCGTCAAGACTTTACTCTCACAGAATTCAATCAAGCGCTGGATCATCTGGTCTTTGCCCATACCGCTGGAAAAGCGCTCGGTCACCGGCCGCAATTCGGGAAAGTCCATGCAGAACTGGCGAAGACTTTCATCAGTGCTAAAAGCAGTGGTTAACAGTTTTCGAATGGCTCTGATATTGTAGGCTGGCTGACTCATGGAAACCTCTTCGTTTAATGGGGTGTGAAATTAGTATACCATCTCTTCATAATTCTGACCACTTCTTTACGCTCGCCGTTTTAATAAGCAAAAAGCCTCGTTATTAAAACGAGGCTTTTTTTTCAAAGCGTTATTGTATCAATCGGCTTAATAGCCGCTATATCCGTC
>JAAUSP010000298.1 GCA_012032575.1 Anaerolineales bacterium
GGTCCGGGCACATTTTTACGCCGGACATGATCTGCATTTCGGGTTTTTCGTTTGGCCATCCCTTTAACTTACGTTATTTTCTCGATTTGACAAATCTCTCCTTCCCTTAACTTGTCAAGCATGTTTACGTAGTGAGTATAGCACAGGTGTTCGGGCTTCGTCAAACAACTTGGCCGACCTTAAAAGCTTCCAAAACCTTTAAGGTCTGGGCGGCATACCCGGCTAAGTGACTATTGTCAGGCCCAAGCAGGTTTGGTATAATGGGGTGGCTGGGTGTGAACTTAATCTTTTTAGGAGGGAATTTTTAGATATGGATACACAAGCGGTACTCAAAGCCGGAGGAGTCGGAGCGGGGGTGCTGGTATTGCTTACCCTGCTGAGTCTAATTCCGTGTGTGGGGTGTTTCACCTGGGTTTTGGTGTTACTGTCTTACGTTGGGATTGGGGTATTGACAGCCTACTGGATGAGTCCTTCCCGTGATGGTGGCAGCGGCGCGAAAAATGGGGCTATCGCAGCGGCTATTGCGGCGACAGTCGCCGGGCTGGTCAATATTGTCATTCAGGGCGCTTATTTTGCCATAACCGGCGCTTCGCAAATGACTCAAGCCCTGGCCGATTTGCCGCCGGAACAGTTGGAAGCCCTGCGCGAAGCCGGGATCGATTCGGCGGCGTTGGGGGTTGGGGCGGTGGTCATGGTAACAGGAGGCTGCTGCCTGTTAGGGGTGCTTTTGGCAGCCGGATTGGGCGCTGCCGGCGGGTATTACTGGGGCAACAGCCATCCCAGTTGATAAAATTCCATCTTCATATCCAAAAATCTTTAATGGTTTAGTCAAAAAGGAGATCTTATCAGTGGATATCGGCTCTGCATTTACTTATATGTTCGACGACCAGGACTGGATTAAAAAAATTGCCATTGGTGGCGGTATCACGCTGGCCGGCATTATTTTGTTGCCTATTCTGGTTGGTTTGGCGTTGTTTTTACCCTTGAGCGGCTACATGTTGGAAACTTTAAAAAATGTCCGCGATGGCCGCCCCCTTCCCTTGCCGGAATGGACCAATTTTGGCGACCTGTTCTCGAAAGGCTTGATGATTTTTGTGATTGGCCTGGTTTACAACCTGCCTTCGATTCTCTTTTCATGCGTGTCAGCGGGAATCAGTGTGGCTACAGCTAGCCCGGATATTGATCCTGATATCGTCGCTACCTTGGGCATTGTCTCCGCTTGTGTCAGTTGTATTCAAATTGTCGTCAGCCTGATAGGCGGCGCCTTGTTACCGGCAGCCATTATCCGCTATGCCGAGTATGGTACGCTGGGCGCAGCTTTTCAGTTTGGTGAAATCTTCAACTTTATCAAGAGTAACATTGGCGATTATGTGATTGTGATTTTGTTGGGCTGGGTCACCAGTCTGGTTGCTGCCCTCGGTCTCATTCTCTGTGTGGTGGGAATTCTCTTTACCGGCTTCTGGTCAATTTTGGTCACAGCCAACCTCTACGGTCAGTTGGCCCGCAAGGCTTCGAGTTCACCCTCTATGGCCTTATAGACACCTTTCTTCTCTCTGATTTTTATCGTGTCGGGACGGCCCATGGTGCTGTCCCGACACGCCTATTAAAATTGAAAATCCGAAACGGGTGGGGTTAAAAGGGGTTTTAATAAGCAGAGGTTTCAGTGGGATTGTTTAATCATAAGGAGGTTAGACCATGATTGATGCCTTTTCAAATATTGCGACTGCCTTTGGCTTATCGTCTTCAGCCGGGTTGAATGCTTATCTGCCGCTGCTGATTGTAGCCCTGACCGCCCGCTACACCGATTTGCTGCAACTGAATAAACCCTGGGATGTGCTAACCAACGGCTGGGTGATCGCCGTGCTGGTGGTACTGCTGGTCATCGAAATGACCGTGGACAAAATTCCGGCGGTGGATACCATCAACGACATCATCCAAACGGTGGGCCGGCCCGCCGCCGGAGCGATCCTGTTTGCCTCCAGTTCCGGCGTGGTGGGCGATCTGCACCCGGTACTGGCCTTTTCCGCCGGGCTGATTTTGGCCGGCGGCGTGCATGCGGTCAAAACGGCGGCCCGGCCGGTGGTCACAACCACCACCGCCGGGGTGGGCAACTGGCTGGTCAGCCTGGTGGAAGACATCATCGCCCTGATTGCCGCCATTATGGCGATTTTACTGCCGATTGTGGTGGCCCTGGTTATTATTGGTCTGCTGCTGCTGTTTGTCTGGTGGCAAAGCCGCCGCCGCGCTAAAACCGTAACCGCGTGATAAATTGTGAATTATGAATAGTGAATTGTGAATTGTGAACGGTCTGTTAATTGTTCACAATTCACAATTAATCAGGAGTTTCTCGATGCAACAACCAGATTATGCCTCTTCTCAAACCAACACGATGGCTATCATCAGCGTTATTGCAGGCGTGGTCAGTTGGGTGGCCCTGCCCCTTATTGGCGGGGTTGTGGCGATTGTCACCGGCCACATGGCCCGCAATGAAATCAAGAATAACCCCGGCATGCAAGGGGATGGCCTGGCCATTGCCGGCTTGATTCTGGGCTATCTGCACATGGTGACTTTTTGCGGCGGGGTGCTGCTGTTCCTGCTGATATTTGGCGGCGTAGTTGGACTGAGTGGCTGCGCCATTTTATCAGAGGCCGGCCAATCCTCCTCCATGATTATTCCGCCGATCCCGCTCAACTGATGAGCCGCTCACCCATCAGCGAGATTCGGCAAAAGTTACAGGAGAGCCGCCGGCACACCCTGCAGTTGATTGACGCCATTGACGCGGAAACTGCCGCCCACCGCCCCCGGCCCGATGCCTGGAGCATCAAAGATCATGTGGCCCATCTGGTTGCCGTCGAGGAGTCGGTCATCCATTTTGCCCATCGGATTTTGGATGAAGATTGCCCTATCTCCCCCCTGTGTCACGATGTAGCCTTTAATCAGGAGGCCTGGAACAACCGCGAGGTGGCCGAACGAGCCGGTTATACCTGGACCGAGGTGTGCTGCGCTCTTGATGCCATCCGCCAGGACCTGCTGGCCTTGCTGACGAAAATTCCGCCGGAAGCGCTGGACCGGCTGGGGTCTCATCCGGTCTGGGGCACGCCGGTCACTTTGGCGAGTGTTCTGCGCGTCCCCTACCGTCACGAGCGAGGCCACCGGGATGAAATTGCCGCGTTACGCACCCTGCTTAAGCAGCCTCAAGTATAAATTTTTACCAAAGGAGTCCGAGTTTTTTAGCTGGACTCCTAATTTTTTTAAAGCTGATACTACAAAATGTGGTCATAAATTTTGGTTATATACAATGGTTAGTATAGTATTTGGAAATTTAAGCCAGTTCAACTAAAATCGTTTTTTGAACCCGGCTTATCCAAATTATTGAGGACCGATGACTACTTATAGAGGAGCGAGGTACTAATGAAATCAGTTGGATTTACCCCCGTGCCCGAACGCATTACCCGTTTGGTCGAGATTGCCTACAATTTATGGTGGACGTGGCACCCGGAAGCGCAGGAGCTTTTTCAACGGATTGATGCCCGTCTGTGGGAAGATGTTTATCATAACCCGGTTTTATTTTTGCGCGAGGTGCGCCAATCATCGCTGGACCAGGCCGCCAATGATCCTGAATTTATTCGCGCCTATCACAACATCTTAACCTCTTTTGACGAATACCAGGTATTTGACCGGACCTGGTTCAAACAAACCTATCCCGACAAACTGAATAAGCCCATCGCTTACTTTTCGGCGGAATTTGGCCTGCACGAGAGTTTGCCCATCTATTCTGGTGGTCTGGGGGTGCTCTCCGGCGATCACACCAAAGAGGCCAGCGATCTCGGGTTGCCTTTTATCGGCATCGGTTTTTTGTATCCGCAGGGGTATTTCAAACAGGTTATCACCCCCAACGGCGACCAGGAAGCCATTTATGTAAAAGTGCGTTTTGCCGAAGTGCCGGCCCGCCCCGCCTTTTCCGCCGACGGCAAAGAAGTTGTGGTGGCGGTTTCGCTGCCGGCCCGGGGTGATTTGCCCGACCGGCAGGTTCATGCCAAAGTTTATCAAATTCAGGTCGGCAATGTGCCGCTCTATCTGATGGATACCGACATCCATCCCAACGCCCCCGAAGACCGGGAACTTTCGGCCCGGCTCTACGGCGGCGATGATGAGATGCGTCTGGCCCAGGAAAAAGTGCTGGGGGTCGGCGGGGTGCGGGCGCTGCGGGCGATGGGCATCGAACCGGCTGTTTTTCATATGAATGAAGGTCACTCCGCCTTTATGGTCCTGGAGCGATCCAGGGAACTCGTCGCTCAGGGGATGACGTTTGCCGAGGCGGCCAAAATTGTCCGCAAAACCTCCGTCTTTACCACCCATACCCCCGTCCCCGCTGGTCACGATGCCTTTCCTTTCCATATGATGGATCGCTACTTTCCCCAGTGGCACGAGGCCCTCAAACTTAGCCGGGAAGATTTTTTGAATCTGGCCCGGCAAGACCAGGGCTGGGGACCCACCTTTAGTATGACCGTTTTGGCGCTGAAAATGTCCGACCGTCACAACGGCGTCAGTAAACTGCACGGCGAAGTGTCGCGCAAGATGTGGAGCTGGCTCTGGCCCAACAAAAGTGTGGACGAGGTCCCGATTACTTATGTAACCAACGGCATCCACACCGAAACCTGGCTGGCCCCCGAACTCAAGGCCCTGTACGACCAATACCTGGGCAAAGATTGGGTGCTGAACATTGACGACCAGGCCATGTGGGATAAAGTTAATGAGATTCCCGACGAGGCGTTGTGGGAGGTGATGAACCAAATGCGGGCCAGGCTGGTCAATTTTGTGCGGATGCGCACCCGAAATCGCCTGATCCGGCTGAGAATGCACCCCAATGACATCCATGCCACGATGGACCTGCTAAACCCCAAAGCCTTGACTATTGGTTTTGCCCGCCGTTTTGCTACTTACAAACGCGCCACTTTGCTCTTCCACGACACCGAGCGGCTGAAGCGGATTGTCTATGGGGGCGGGACGCGCCCGGTGCAGTTTGTCTTTGCCGGTAAAGCGCACCCCCGTGATGATCCAGGCAAAAACTTCATTCGTGAAGTCTACCATCGTTCCCACGAGGCGGGCCTGGCTGGACGCTTGATATTTATCGAAGATTACGATATGAATGTGGCCCGGCAGATGGTTGCCGGGGTAGACGTGTGGCAGAACACCCCCCGCCGGCCCCTGGAAGCCAGCGGTACCAGCGGCCAGAAAGCCGGCCTAAACGGCAGCCCCAACTTCTCTATTCTCGATGGCTGGTGGGCCGAAGGTTTTAACGGCAAAAACGGCTGGGCCATCGGCAGCGATGCCGAATACGACAGCGAAGAGGCTCGCAACCACGCCGATGCCATGTCCTTGTACGAGATTTTGGAAAATGAGATTGTCCCCGCGTTTTACGACCGTGATGCCAAAGGTATACCGCATAAATGGGCGGCCCTGGTCAAAGAATCAATCCGTACCGTCGCGCCGCAGTTCAGCATGACCCGTATGATAAAAGACTATACCAATAGTTTATACATCCCTGGTATGGAATAAAGGTTTCCCTGGAATCCAAAAACGCGAAGGCGTGATGCGCCTTCGCGTTTCTATTTTTAAACAACTCTGAAACGGAACAACTTTTACAAACGTTTTATGCAGCAGACAGGATTGTATTCCGATAATATTGAGAGGGTTATGCCTTTTAGCCGTTGATTTATTAAAAATCTGCCTAAAGGAGGCGATATGCCTTTCAAAAATGCTCTCTCAAAATTTACTCCTCACTCAATCCAATCCTTGAAATTCAAATTATTAATTGCCTTCATTGCCTTATCGGTCCTGCCGTTACTCCTGGCCGGGGTTCTCTCGTATTGGCAAAGCCAGCAGGCCCTGCGCAACCGGATCCATGAGAATACCGAAAGCAGCGCCGAGATAATTTTTGGTCTGATTGAACAATGGATAAATACCCGTCTGGACAATATGCAAGTTCTGGCCGGTACCGCCCGGGTGCGCACCCTGGAGCCAGACCAGGCTGCCGATGCCATCAATCAGTACTTCAAACAGTGGGCGATCTACGACAGCCTGTTTCTGGTTGGCCCCGATGGCAATACCATCTATTTCACCGATGGCAGCAAAGAACATCAACTTTTTCTGGGAGATCGGCCTTACTTTAAGCAGGCTATGCAGGGTGAAATGGTTTTTTCCGATCCTTTAATCTCAAGAAGTACAGGCCGGGTTGTTTTTGTAGTAGCCGTGCCGGTTAAGGTTGACGGGAAAATTGTGGGGGTAGTCGGCGGGACGCTGCTGACCACTCAATTTGATACCCCTCTGGCAGCCTTACAAATGGGTCAAAGCGGCGAAGCCTATTTGATTAATCAAGAAGGCTATTTCATCACCTCCTCTCGCTTTGCCAACGAGCTGAAGCAAATCGGCCTTATTAAGGAACGGGCTGAATTCGAACTGGAAGTGGATACTTTTGGTTCGCGCCAGGCTTTGGCCGGGGAATCAGGAGTGGCAGAATACTCCAATTATCGCGGGACAACCGTATTGGGTGCCTATCGCCCTCTTAACCATATTTCGGGTGGATTGTTGATTGAACAAGATGTGGCGGAAGTATTTGCGCCGGTCAATCGCCTGGGCCAGATTATGATGGCTATTATCGGCCTGACTATTCTGCTTGTGGCCGGTATCGCGGTGGTTAATGCCCGCAAGATTGCCAACCCGATCAATAGCATGGCTCAGGTTGCCCGCAGGCTGGCCAGTGGCGATATTCAACAAGAAATCGCCTATCAATCGGCTGATGAAATTGGTCAGTTAGCTGCCTCCTTTCGCCAGTTAATTACCTATCAACACGAGATGGCCGCAGTGGCCAATCGGCTGGCAGAAGGTGATTTGACAGCGCAGGTCAACCCAAAATCGCCTCAGGATGTCTTGGGACACGCTTTTGTCAATATGGTAACTTCGCTCGGTCACACTATTCATCAATTGAGCGAGCAGGCCGGTTATTTGCAGGATGCTTCCGGACAACTGGCCCTCACCGCCGAACAGTCTGGACAGGCCACCGCCCAAATTGCCACCACAATGCAGCACATAGCTACCGGTGCTACCCAGCAAACTGAAAGCACAACTCAAACCGCTCTGTTGGTTGACAAAATGAAACAGGTGATCACCGATGTGGCCCAGGGTGCTCAAGCCCAGGCAGCCAGCGTAACAGAAGCTTCAAGGCTAACCATCCAGCTCTCAACAGCCATCCGGCAGGTTTCCGGCGGCGCTCAGGTCGTAACCACCGAAGCGAGCCGGGCGGCGGAGGTAGCGCACGTGGGTGTTCAAACGGTCGCTGAAACGATCCGCAGCATGCAAACCATCAAAGAAAAAGTTGGACTATCGGCACTCAAGGTGCAAGAAATGGGGCAGCGATCTGATCAAATCGGGGCGATTGTCGAAATGATTGATGATATTGCCCGCCAGACAAACCTGTTGGCCCTTAATGCGGCCATTGAAGCTGCCAGAGCCGGGGCGCAGGCCGAAATGATGGTTGAGAAATTGCTGGATTCTCAGATGGTCACTCAAGCCAGGCTGGTTGCCGAAATCTTAAACCAGGCGACAACCAATTTGCCTCCCGGTTATTGGGCCACTTTAACCGACTGGTTGGGAATTGACAACCTATGCATAACCGATGCGGACGGGGTGGTTATTTACAGTGACCAGAAAAGTATGCTTGGCTTTCGATTTCCTGATGACCCCCAGGCGCAAACCTACCCGTTTCGCCGGTTATTAAAACAACAAGATGGGGTATTTTGCCAGAAGGCTCAGGCACGGTCGGTGGATCAACAGGTCTTTAAGTATGTCGGGGTTTCGCGCAAGGACCAGCCTGGCCTTGTCCAGGTGGGGTACCGGGCCGATCACATTGCCAAGTTTGACATGCACGTGGGAGGCTTTGCCGTGGTAGCCGACGAAGTCCGCAAGCTGGCCGAAAGTTCGGCCCAGGCGACCAAAGAAATCGCCCGATTGATAAAAAGTATTCAACAAACCGTCGCCGAAGCAGTTGCCGCGATGAGCCAGAGCGCCGCCGAAGTTGAAAACGGGGTCGAACGAGCTGGCGAAGCCGATCAGACCCTCAATAAAATTTTAAACGCAACTGCTACCGTCAAGCAGCAAATTGCAGAAATCGCAGCGACTGCAGCGCAGCAGATGAGCGTTATCTCGAATCAATTGGTCGCTGCGGTCGAAAATGTCAACAGTATTGTCGAGAAAAATATGCTCGCTACCGAGGTGATGAACACTCACTCCACGGAAGTGAGCCGGGCGGTTGAAGAAATTGCCAGTATCAGTGAAGAAAACAGCGCCGCCGTAGAAGAAGTCAGCGCTTCGGCTGAAGAAATGAGCGCGCAGGTGGAAGAAGTAACCGCCTCCACTCAGGCTTTATCTGAGATAGCCTCCAGCCTGCAAGCAGCGGTCGCCCAGTTCCGTCTTTCTTCGGTCACTACCGGAGTCAAGCGGGACCAGACTCCTTCATCTTCCACCAGTACGCCCCACCGACCATTAGCTGCTCCCGTTCCCAAAAGCTTAATGCGGGGTTAGCTTCATCAAGGATAAAAAAGGCCGGTCAAAGACAGACCGGCCTTTTTTATTGGTGAGGAGCAAACTTGATATGGTTTTGCTCCCAGGGAAATACTCAAAAGTGGCTTAACCTTTTGAACTCGCGTCGAGCGCCAGGTTCAATTCAAGAACATTGACTCGCGGCTCGCCCAGAAAACCAAACTGGCGGCCTTCGGTGTGTTCGGCCACGAGCCGGCGCACAACTTCTTCACTGAGGCCGCGCTCACGGGCCACACGCGCTACTTGATACAGCGCCGCTGCCGGGCTGATGTGCGGATCCAGCCCGCTGGCCGAAGCCACGTGAGCCAAATCCACCGGGATGGGGTGTCGGTGTTGCCAGGGCGTCGGCGCGAAGGGCGTCCA
>JAAUSP010000299.1 GCA_012032575.1 Anaerolineales bacterium
CCATTGCCGTAATCAAAGCTGCCTGCGGCCCCGCCCCTACCGATGGGCAGCCATCGGGCCCATCTTTGTTTGTATTGAACGCCTCTCGTTTTGAGCAGATTTGAAAGCCCCCTGTTCATCAAAAGAAAAGCCCTCTCTAACGAATAGAGAAGGCTTTAAGAGTGTTTTGGCTGGGGTGAAAGGTGTCCCACCCTGTTACATGTGAAATTAAATATCGCTACAGACTTCAAAGTTTGTGGATAGTAATCTCATTTTTTTGGATGCGGTCGGTGGGAGTTGAACCCACACCCCTCGCGGGACTAGATCCTAAGTCTAGCGCGTCTGCCATTCCGCCACGACCGCACAAATTAGAAGATACTGCTTCAAAATTTTACCACAGCCCCGGCAGGACAGCAATTATCAAGGGTATCTCAAGGTTTGAGTTTGTTTACTCGTTGTCTGGCTGCTGCGGCCCGGACGGATTGCCCTGGAAGCGAGCGGGCAGAGGTTTGTTAATTAATTCGGTGACGCGCTCGCGGATAGTTACCAGTTTTTCGTCAGCCTTTTCCTGGGTCAACCAGCCCTTTTCCACCAACTGGGCCAATTTTTCGGAAGCTTTGTCTACAATCGCATCAACAATGGTATCCGGCTCAACACCGTGATCTTCGGCTACCTGGGCGATGCTGCGGCCGCCATCCTGGCGCAGCTCTTGCATTAATTCCTGCGGAGTCAGGCCGATTTCCTCGGCGGCTATCCGAAACATTGCACGAGCAATGCGCTGGCGCGGGCCACCCGTGCCCTCACCGGCCGGACTTTGGGCCAGGGCCGGCGGCGCAGCCAGGGTAAAGAGGGTCAAGAGCAGCGCGGCTAAACTAAAAATAATGGTCCAACGTTTGGTTTGCATGGTTAATCTCCTTGCGGTGTGATAAATAAATTGATTTGATTAACCACAGCATACCGTTCAATTGTAATCAAAAAATGGCGGCTTTGTAAAAAATTTGTAAATTACTCGGAGGCCAGTAATCAGATGTCAGTAGCCAGATGTTAGATAATTCTGATCACTGATTACTACCTCTTATGTCACTCCACGTAAATGGGATTGGTATATACCCAGCCTCGCTGCCAGCCCCAATAATAGCGATATGCTTCAACCCGATAAAAACCCCGCTTGGCGGTCTGCCAGGTTAATTCCCGGCCTGTTGTTTCAGCCACAAGATGACCCTGATGGAGCAGACGCAGCCGGGCCGGAAGAGGGCTGGAGATGCGCAGGGTCACAATCTCTTGCAGTTTCAGGCTGTCGCCCATGCTGGCCTCGATACCACCGCTGCTGCCGGTAAACCTAAAGCCGTGCGAGGAGGCCAACAAATCATTACTCACAAAGCAGTGGCCCGACTTCAATGCCTGGAAAACCTGATCACGGGCCTGACTCACCTCACGCGGAAGAGGTTCGGCCAGCAGCAGGTGAGTATTAACGCTGCGGAATAAAAATTCGTAGGGGTAAATCTTCCGGCGGAGCGGCCCCAGGCTGAAAGACATAGCATGCGCATCAGAGTTACCAATGGCGACGACTTTTTGGCCGGTACGCAACAGTTCGTCCCATTTGGCCAGCACTTCGGGGAATGGCGCAGTTAACACCAGATGAGGCAGATAAGCACCGATAACCGCCCGCGTCTTGGTGCGTAACTGCCACTTGACATCCGTCATGGTGTTCCAAAGTTCAAGCCCGGTAAAACCGGAGATATCCCAACTGAGCCAGGGGTACATTTCCTCGGCTGCGCCCATGCCTGGGCGTTCCAGGGGGTGGGCTAAAAAAGTCAAGCCACCGCGAGCGCTGATCGCATCAATCAACTGCTGCGGATTGGCGGCCAGATGGTTCAGATCATCGGCCACAAAATGACACAGCAGGTGGTTGTATTCCGGCACAAGCTGCTGGTCGTTGATCTCCTGGCCTATCAGCCGCAGAATTTCGCGTCCCCGCGAGTCCTGCCACCAGCCCTCTTTGCTCGCAACCGCAATGTTATGATCGGTGTAAACAATAAAATCGAGACCCGCCTGAGCCGCGGCCGCGGCCACTTCATCGTGGCTGCCAGTACCATCCGAGGCGGTCGTATGGAGGTGCAAATTTCCAACGATTTCTGGCATATATTTTTCCGGGTTTCTGGCCAGTAGTTACTGGTCACTTAGGGTTGGAGTTGTTAAAATCAGGCGCATCCTGAGCAATTTTGACCACGTGACAGGCACAGCGCAGGATGCGATTAAACCACTTGATATTTTAGGGGTCTGCCTTGAATATGACTCATCAAATTGGCAAAGTCACCCAGGCGCTCCTGAGCGGCGGCGGCGGTAGCGCCGGCGGCGATATGAGGGGTCAGCAGCACATTGTAGCCCTGTTGCGCCAGGGCAATCAGCGGATTATCGGCTTTGAGCGGCTCCCACTCAAAGGTATCCAGGGCCGCACCGTTCAGCTTGCCCAATTGCACTGCCGCTGCCAGGGCCGCTTCGTCAATCACGCTGCCGCTGCCACAACTGACCAGGGCCGCGCCGTCCTTCATTTTGGCGATAAAATCGGCATTGATCAAAAAATCTGTCTCTTTGAAATAGGGTAGCAAATTGGCAATATAATCGCTTTGACTAAAGAGAGTCTCGCTGTCTACATAGGTCAGGCCCAGTTCCTGTTCCACGTCGAGCGGCAGCCGTCGGCGTTTATGGTAAAGCACAGTGCAGTCCCAGCCCTTGAGCCGCCGGGCCAGTTCAGCCCCGATTTCACCAAAGCCCATAATGCCGATGGTGCGCTGCCACAGTCCCTCGACATTCTGGCGGTTGGACCAGTTGTAGGCAAACGTATCTTCGTCGGTACGCCGGCTGAGTCCCCACTCGGTGCTGGCCGCCAGGGCAATAGATTCGCTCTCGCGCAGCTTTTTGCTCAGGGCCAGCATTTGCATCACCATGTGCTCGGCCACCCGGATCACTGTTCCGACCGGCCAGTAGCACACCGCCACGCCGGCAGCTTTGGCTGCGGCTGTATCAATATCGTAGGTCAGCGATCCCAGCCGCTGGATCAATTTGAGCAGCGGCGCAGCCTCGATGATCGCCCGATCTATGGTTCCGGTACGCTCGGAGATGAGATATTCAACTTCGGCCAGATGAGGCAGCAGGCCGGCCTTGTCGGGCTGGCGGAGCATGGTAATGTCCAGTTCCGGCGGCGCGGCGTTCAAAGCCGCCTGCTGGTGGCGCAGGCCCCGTTCGGTGATGAAGATAGTCTTGTAACGTTTCATAAAGCCAACCAGCAGGAGTATGAAGTAGGGAGTAAGAAGTAGAGGGGTTCTTTCCCTTACTCCCTACTCCTTACTCCCTACTCCCTACTTTATCCTTTCCTGATCCGCTGCACCGGCGTAAGTTGATCAATCTGCTGTTCCAATGCGGTCAAAATTGGCTCGAACTCAGCCAAAAGAGCGGGGTCAGGCCAGACCCGCAAATTGCTATCCAGCAAAAGCAGCGCAGCGCGGGCGACTCCGGCCAGCAGACTGAGCGCCATTTCCAGGTCATCCTGCACTTGCTCGATAACCAGGGGGCGAAAATTTTGCAGAACCCTGACTGCTTCAATAGCGAGCCGACTCATCTCCGCCGGGCTTTCGCACAGCAGCCGCTGCCCCTGCAAGGTCTGGCCGGCCTGGCGCAGCGCCACATACTCGGCAATGGCGGCAGCGTCCTGATCGCACCAGGCAATAAAGGTATTTTTAAGATGTACCATCTGCTCGATGCGGCTGGTGACGACCTGCCAATCCAGCTTGTCCACCTGGTGGTCCAGGCTGATTTGCATACAAGCCTCACCCAACGCCGTCGCATGTGCTGCCGAAACCGCAATCACCGCTCCGGCCATGGCGTGGTGCTGGTCGCTCACCTCTTCGATAAATTGGCGCACTGACTTCTCGGTCAATTGTAAAGCCACGTTTTAGCCATCCGTTTTCAAAAATTTTTAGATTGAGGGGAGGAAACCTCGGCCGGGCTGTGGCGGGTTCCGGCCATCATCAGGCCCAGAACCTCCGGGGTCACTTCGGCGGGGCGGACAATGCCCATAATTTCGCCCCGGTGGATCACAGCGATCCGATCGCTCAAATTCAAAATCTCCTCAAGCTCGGTTGAAATATACAGCACCGCCGCGCCCCTGGAGCGCTGTTCCAGCAGCCGGTTTTCGACAAACTCGGTTGCGCCGACATCCAGGCCGCGGGTGGGGTGGGCAGCGATAATCAAGTCGGGATTTTCCGACAATTCGCGGGCCAGCACTACTTTCTGCTGATTTCCCCCAGACAAGGTTTTGGCGGTCACCTCGGCGCTGGGGGTGCGCACGTCAAAGCGCTGGACCAACTGCCTGGCATGAGTTCTGATAGCCCCATTATTCAAAAAACCGCGCACCGAGAAGGGCCGCCGCCGAAAATTACGGGCCACCAGGTTTTCGCTCAACTTGAAGCCCAGCACCAGGCCCTCGTGATGGCGGTCTTCGGGGATGTAAGCGATATTGAAATGGAGCAAATCCCCGGAATTCAAATGGGTGGTATCACGCCCGGCAATACGGATGTGGCCACTTTGGGCGGGACGCAGCCCGGTGATAGATTCGGCCAGTTCTTTCTGCCCATTACCGTCTATCCCGGCCAGCCCGACAATCTCGCCGGCCCGCACTTGCAGCGATAGATTACGCACCGCCGGAACCCCGCGGTCATCGCTGACGACCAGATTGGCAATCTCCAGCGTCACCGGGCCAGGCTCAACCAGCGGCTTGTCGAGGCGGAACAGCACTTCGCGTCCAACCATCATCCGGGCCAGTTCGGCTTTGGTCGTCGCTTTGGTTTCGACTGTCTGGATGGCTGCGCCATCACGCAGCACCGTCACCCGGTCACTGATTTCCATCACTTCGTCCAGTTTGTGGGTGATAAAGATGATGGAATTGCCTTTGCTAACCAGCCGGCGCATGACCTCAAACAAACCTTCTATCTCTTGCGGGGTCAGCACCGCGCTCGGCTCATCCAGAATGAGCAGTTTCGCGCCCCGATACAGCGCCTTGATAATCTCAACCCGCTGCTGGCTGCCCACTGAGAGGTTCCAGATGGGCAAATCGGGGTTGACCTCAAGCCCGTAGGTGTGCGAGATGTCCAGGATATTTTTTTTAGCGGCCTGGTGGTTTAGCAAAATGCCCTTCTCACCCGCCAGGCCAAGCATCACATTCTCCGTGACCGACAGCGGCGGAACCAGCATAAAATGCTGATGGACCATGCCGATGCCCTTGGCAATAGCGTCATCGGGCGAGTGAATGGTTGTGGGCCGCTCGTTGAGGTAAATCTGGCCCTTATCCGGCTGGTAGAGGCCGTACAGCACATTCATCAGGGTAGACTTGCCTGCCCCGTTTTCACCCAGCAAAGCATGGATTTCGCCATGCCGCACTTCCAGGTTCACTTGGTCATTAGCCAGCACCCCCGGAAAGGTTTTGGTGATATTTTCCATCCGCAGAAAGGTAGTGTTTGTCATCGGTTTATCTCAGATAGCAGGGTTACAGAGTAGCAGGTAGCAAGTGGCAGAGCAGCAAGGTCGCAGAGTCGCAAAGTTGCAAAAGATTTCTTATTTCTCATTTCTCATTTCTTTTTTCTTATCCCCTACTCCCTACTCCTTACTATCTACTCCCTTTTATGCTTCTTCCCGTTTGTAGGGAACACCGGCGGCGGCGGGCCAGTGCATGCGGCCGGTGAAGAACAGGGCCACCAGCGTGACCACATAGGGCAGCATCACCGGGAATTGATAGGGGATTTCCGGCATCCCTAAAGGAGCCAGAATCCCGGCCTGAACCCGCAACTGAAACGCATCGGCGAAGCCAAACAAGAGAGAAGCCAGCAAACTACCCAACGGAGTCCATTTGCCAAAAACAATCGCCGAAAACGCGATGAAACCACGCCCGGCGATCATATTTTCAATGAAGGTACTGTTAAAACCAATAGACAGGACCACGCCCCCGACTGCCGCCATCATGCCGCTCCAAATGATGCAAAGGTAACGCACCCGCGGCACTTTCACCCCCAACGTATCGGCGGCGCGAGGATGTTCACCCACGGCTCGCACCGACAGCCCCCAGGTGGTCCGATAAAAGACAAAACTGGACAGGGGAACCAACAAAAAGGCCAGGTAGACCAGCGGTAAATGGCTAAAAAACAGCGGGCCGATAAAAGGAATGTCACTCAACAGCGGAATATTCCAAACCGGGAACGTCGGCGCGCTGAGGCTGCCGGAGTTGGCCGCCTTCATCAAACGGAAAACCACGCCGGTCAAGCCGACCATAATCAAATTAATCGCCACTGCCGTTACAATCTGGTCGGCCCCCAATGTCACCGTAACATAAGCAAAAAGCAAGGCCACCAACGCCCCGGCGACCATAGCCCCCAGCAGCCCCAGCCAGGGGTTGCCGGTCGAATAGGCAATCATAAAGCCGATTAACGCGCCCAGCAGCATCTTACCTTCCAGGGCGATGTTAATAACCCCGGATCGTTCGCTAAACAAGCCGCCCATAGCGGCAAAGAGCAGCGGGGTGCTCAGACGGATCGTGGCGTGCAGCAGGGCGATAAATGCATCAATATCCATAACTTATTCGTTCTCCCATTAAACGTTGAACGTTTAACGTTAAACTTTCCAACTCTCCAGCCAGCGCCGGATACGATTATTGGCGCTGGCCCCGCCGATAAGAAAGATAATCGCCAGACCCTGCAAAATGTAAACCACGACCACGTCAATCTTGACTGCCGTTTGCATCGAATTGGCCCCGTTGCGCATGGCCCCAAAAAACAGCGCCGCCAGCAGCGCGCCAACCGGATGAAGCCGGCCGACCAGGGCTACAGCAATGGCATCGAAACCCCAGCCCGGCGAGAAATTGTCAATCAAACGGTATTGCACCCCCAGCAGTTCGGTGGTCCCGGCCAGACCGGCCAGACCACCGCTCAGGGCCATTGTCAAAGCCATCACTGTCGTCGTTTTGACGCCGACATAGCGGGCCGCATCCTTGTTGGAGCCGACCATACGGATGCGGTAGCCCAACGTAGTGTGAAACAGCAAAATGTAAACCGCCGCCACCGCCAACAGCGCCAGGTAAAACCCGGCGTGCAGTCGCGTTCCGGCCCAAATAATCGGCAGTTGCGCCGCTTCGGCTACGGCAGGTGTTTGAGTGTTCCAGCCTTCTTCTTTGAGCGGGCCATGCACAAAATAACTGACCATAAAAATAGCGATATAATTCATCAAAATTGTGACAATAATTTCGTTCATATCCCGGCTGGCTTTGAGATAACCGGGAATAGCCCCCCAAATCATGCCGCCCAACACCCCCAGCAGCAGCGACACCAGCAAATGCCAGGGATAAGGCAGATTCAGCGTTATGCCAGCCCAGACTGCCAGCAGCGCCCCCATATAAAGCTGGCCTTCCGCGCCGATATTAAACACGCCACCGCGATAAGCCAGGGTCACGGCCAACCCCGCAAAAATAAGCGGGATGGATTTAAGCAGGGTGGTGATAACCAACCGTTGGGTGCCAAAGGCACCTTTGATCAGCGCTGTGTAGGCTTCGATGGGGTTGACATTGAGAATCCACAACAGAATACTTCCGATTAAAAAGGACGCCAGCACGGCCAAAATCGGCAGCAAAAAATTCAAGATGCGTTCGTAGGTAGCAGCTCGCTGGACTGCTTCTTCTTTGGTTTTAGCTGCCGTACTTTGGGCCGCTGTTGTCATACCTGCTCCACAAAGTAACAAGGTAGCAGGGTAACAGAGGAGTTTAAACCTGTTACCCTGCTACTTGCTACATGTTATTTATGATAGTCGTCTTTGACGACATCACCGGTGGTGTCATCCAGAACAATCTTGCCTGTGGCTAAAGCCTCAATCACAGCATCCACTTCCTGAGCCACTTCCGCCGGTACCACCTCGTTGTATTCCGAGAAGCTCTGCGCTCCCTCGGCAAACCCAACAATGTGATTACCCCACTCGACTGAACCATCTTTGATCTGGGTCATCGCATCTACCAGAATGTGATCTACCCGCTGTTCATTCGAGGTCAACACCAACTCTGGCGCCAGGTGGCTCTGATCCCGCGTCCAGCCAATGACATACACCTCGCCATTCTCTTTGGCCGCTTCAATCGCTCCCACATTCGCATTGTCCCCATTGGCCATGATCAGCTCCACCCCGGAGTCTATCTGGGCTATCGCCGCCTCTTTGGCCTTGGGGATGTCTACCCACGAACCCGTGTATGCCACCGGCACTTCCTCTACAGCCGGGTTCACTGTCTGCGCCGCGATCTTGAAAGCATTGAAGTCGGCCGCGATGGACGGAATCTCGACCGCCCCCACCCGCCTAACTTCCCTTCCTTCGCCATCAATCCGGCCAGTATCCCTGCCGCATAGCCGCCTTCTCCCGTTCGGAACAGGTACGACAGGATGTTCGTCTCGTTTGCCGCGATCCCACCAATCTGGATGAATTTTACCTCGGGATACTCTTCCGCCGCGGCTACCAATGCATCCCCATACTCAAATCCGTGCCCAATGATGATGTTGAACCCTTGATCCGCATACGAGCGAATCAGGTCCAACTGGTCCGCCTGGGCCACGTTCTCTGTATTGGCTATCTCCGCCCCGGCCGCTTCCACCGCTTTCAACCCTTCATACGCCGTCTGGTTCCAGCCATCATCGTTGATCGGCCCTGATGTCAGCATCGCTACCTTTAATCCACTGAAATCGCCCCCGGCTGACATCGCGCCTTCTTCAGAGGCGGCTGCCTCCGTATGATAGTCGTCTTTGACGACATCACCGGTGGTGTCATCCAAAACAATCTTGCCTGTGGCTAAAGCCTCAATCACAGCATCCACTTCCTGAGCCACTTCCGCCGGTACCACCTCGTTGTATTCCGAGAAGCTCTGCGCTCCCTCGGCAAACCCAACAATGTGATTACCC
>JAAUSP010000300.1 GCA_012032575.1 Anaerolineales bacterium
AGAGGTGGCTGCCCCCATTGCTCCACCGCCGGTCAAAGTTGATCAAAATATTACGGCGGCGGCGAAAGGTGGGGGCATTTTATTGGGGCGGGAAGTTTTTTGCTTACGCTAGCCGTTTTATTACTGGTATCTTATTAGCCCGTTTTTTGGCAGCCGAACAATACGGCTTGTATAACCTTAGTCTGACAGTGATTGAAATTGCGGCGGGTCTGGGAGCAATGGGGCTGGCAGCAGCCTTGGTGCGATATATACCTATTTTTGTCAGCCAGCGGGATGAAAAAAGGATATGGGGCATGATCCAACTCGGTTTGGGTTTGCCCACCCTGTTGAGCCTATTGTTGGGGATTGGCTTATATACTCAGGCTGAATTTGTTGCCGAGCAGCTTTTTGCCGAGCCAAATTTGACTCCCCTTCTTAAATTACTTAGCCCACTTCTTGTCTTCTTTACTCTGGGTGATATGATTGCGGCAGCGACACGTGGGTTCAAAAATGTTCATTACACAGTTATTGCTCAGGATATTGCTAAGTCTACTGTCAAATTTGTTTTGATTTTGGCACTTGTTATTGTTGGTTTGAATACGACAGGATCTGTAGTTATCATTGGCCTAACCGAGGTTCTGACCTGTCTGTTGCTTCTGTTCTTTTTGAATAAGCAGTTTTCGTTAAAGCGTCCACTCCTAGCTGCCAAACGCGAAGTAGGGGAGGTGCTGCGATTCTCATTACCCGGTTATTTCGCTGGATTGACCACTACTTTCAGCAGTAACATAAGAACTTTGTTATTAGGCACTCTACACGATGTGACTGCTGTAGGTGTTTTTGCAGCAGCCAGACAGGTCAATCTTATTTCAGACATGTTCCATACCTCGATTGTTACAGTATCGCAACCAATTGTGGCCGAGTTGAGCAGCCGCCCCAATAAAGAACAACTAAAAGGCTTTTATCAGACAATGAGCCGCTGGTCGTTTATTTTGAATCTGCCCTTTTTTTGTTTGATTATCTTATTTTCGGACGCAATTCTCCATATATTTGGTGAAAGTTTTGCTGATGGGGTGGTTGTACTAAGGATTTTGGCTTGGGCTGGTCTAATTAATACTAGTACTGGTATCTGTGGTGTCTTGCTAGATATGAGCGGTAATACCCATCTAAAGTTGGTTAATACTATTGTCTCTGTAGCGACCAGTATCGGCTTAAGTTTTTTAATGATCCCAAGCTGGGGATTAATGGGTGCTGCAACAGCCTCTTTGGCTTCAGCAGTTATAGTAAACTTGCTTCGTCTGGTCGAAGTTTTTATGATATTTCGGTTACTACCTTATAATCCGAGTTTTTTGAAACCGATAATCGCCGGTTTTATAGCTTTTGGAGTAGATTGGGGCTTTGACCACTGGCTGTTGGGTGGAGTAAGCCCGGTTTATTTGGTGGTAAAAGTAATTATTTTTCTGAGTATTTATATAAGCCTGATGTTGGCGTTAGGCCTTTCTGATGAGGACCGGATGGTGCTGGCCCGCTTACGTCAACGCTTTGGCCTGTTCTTACCAAAGCGACAAGTATTCTAAGACGAGGCTAATAATAAGGATATGAAAAAATCAAATCGGGTTTTGGTAATTGGTTTAGATGGTGTAACTTGGACAGTGCTTGACCCTTGGATCCGAGATGGCAGCTTGCCTCATCTAGCTCGACTGCGCCAGAACGGGAGTTGGGGCAAGTTGCGCTCTACCCTGCCTCCGTTAACTGCGGCTGCCTGGAGCACGTTTATGACCGGCAAAAGACCGGGCAAACATGGTGTATTCCATTTCATTGATCTTTTTGGTCAAGATGCGAGTAACAGGGGTAAACCTAAAATTGTGAATGCTCGCAATATCCAATCTTCAACTTTATGGGATATTGCCGCTCATCATCAACGTCAGGTTACGATGATTAATGTACCAATGACTTATCCCCCGCGGAAAGTTAACGGAACGATGATCACCTGTTTTCTCACGCCGCGTAATGCTCCAACTTTTACCTATCCACCGGAGCTGTCCACTGAATTAACCGACTATATTATTGACTTAGATCGTTTTATTGACACTAAACCCTATCAAGGAGACCATGAAAAAGGGGTTATTACTCCTTCCCTGGCTTTATTGCAAGAGTTCCGTGATATGACGGAAAAACGAGCTAAAACATCTCTATCTCAGATGGAGTCGCAACCCTGGGACTTTTTTTATGGTGGTGTTTACCAGCACGGATCGGATGGGCCATTATCTCTGGCCTTATCACCGTTCCCCTGACCCAAATGATAGTCCAGAGGTTCAGGTCCTTTGTCAGGGCGTTAGGCAACATTATGTGCGCTTAGATGAAATTATTGGTGACATGGTGGCTCAAGCGGGAGAAGATGCTACCGTTGTGGTCATGTCTGACCACGGTATGGGTCCAAAACATACCAAGCGAGTACATGGTAACTTTTGGCTTCAACAACATGGTTGGTTGTCTACTCTCCAAACAAATGGCGTTCGCAGTTTGACCAATGCTGACAATTGGCTCAGACGACTGGGAGTACCACGTGATAAACTTGGTCGGCTTATGCTCCGCCTGCCTAACCTGGCTCGCCGTCAAATAGTTAAAAAAGCAGCTAAAACCCACTCTACAAGCGTTAATACCGACCAGAGTCAAGCTTACTTTGTGCCGATCTATGATAATGTGGCTGGAATTCGTATCAACTTGACTGGAGCAGATAAAGATCATCTGTATCAAAAAATCAGGCAAGAGCTACAAGAAATTGTTGACCCTGAAACTGGTGAGGCAGTAGTTGAGCAGATATGTCAGAGCGAAGACTACTATCATGGCCCTTATGCCATCAATATTCCCGACCTGATAGTGATCATCAAGCCGGATTATGGCTGGGGATATCAACTTGGTCATTATAGTTCGGTAGTGACCAAGGTGATAAAACCACATCTATTGCAAGGTGATCACCGCCTTGATGGGGTCTTTATAGCTCACGGTCCGGCTGTTTCATCCCAAACAGAACCATTACCCAATCTCTCTATTGAGGATGTCGCTCCAACTCTGCTTTATCTGATGGGGGTACCGGTACCCTCTGATATGGATGGGCGGGTGTTAACCGAAATTGTCCAGTCCAATGTGTTGGCCGCACAACCAATTGAGATGGGGCAACCACTTGGCTTTTGGCCGGATCCAGAGATCAAATTTTATGACGAAATTATCTCTGATGAAGATGAAGAAGAAATCCGGTTACGATTACAAGCACTTGGCTACCTAGAGTAAAGAGTTAATAGTTTGTAAAGTTGCATCATGTTAAGTTCTCGTTTTTTATCTATAAAGAATAGTCCCCTTGTTGTTGAATTATTTGGTCACCAGAGCTGGACTTACTTCTGGCAAATGCGGTTTCTGCCCAGGTGGTTGCCTTTGCTGTTAGGAGTGGGGTTGGGCGTGATTGAAGCCGTTTTGATTGTTAATCAAGACTGGCATTTAGCCCTGCCCCTCGCCTTGGTAATCCCAGCCGTGATCATGTTCATCCGGCAGCCTTTTATAGCTGTAATACTGTGGTTATTGATCCTGCCCTACTTTCTCAACGAACCCACTGCCGCCGGGCGTTTCATTTACTGGATAGTTCATCGAGCTATTATCCCGGCTGCATTAGGGGTGGTGATTATTTCGGGTTGGCTCAAGATTGATAAAAAGAGACAGCCTATCCATTTGGGGCCGGCTGAGTTAAGTCTACTGCTCTTTTTAGGTTTGTTGATTGCTAATATTTTTTTGTTCAATCACGATCCCCAAGATGCGCTGATTCACGCCTATGATCGGGTTTTTATTCCGTTTTGTATGTATTGGCTGATTCGCTTAGTTGCTCCCGGCGAAAAAGAGTTAAAGTGGTTTCTTTGGGTTGCCCTGATCACCGTGTTGGTCCAAGCTGCTATTGGAATTACTAGCTGGTTTGCCCCTGAACTGTTGCCATCCAAATGGTTGGGTTTACAGGGTGAGCGTACGGTCGGCTCGTTGCGTAATGTGGCGGTTTATACCAGCACTCTGTTTTTGTGTGCGCTTTTGTTGTTTCAGTACGCTGTCAACAGTAGTTTAGAAGGAGTGCGTTTTTGGCTATTAGCAATTTTTGGGCTGGCCTTATATTGTGTGTTTATGTCTTTCTCCCGAGCTAGTTGGTTAGGTGGGATAGTCATCCTGAGTTCTTTATTTTTTATCTATCCCAAAGTTATACTCCGCATGTTTATCGTTATGGCAGTTATCATCTATATCTTGAGCGGCACCCTTTTAGTAGAACAGGTAGCCTGGGGCTATGAACGACTGAACGGCGAAGAGGCCCAACGAAGCGCCGAAAGCAGAGCGACAGTCACTAATGCTTCACTCAAAATGATTGAAAAAAGCCCTTATTTTGGGTGGGGATATGGCAATTTCGACCAGTTCAAACGTCCCTTTATGGAACGCGTTGGTAATATTGTTGTTCACGATAGAGAAACTTCTCACAATACTTATCTGTCAATTATGACCGAATTAGGCATAATAGGGTTTTTATTTTACTACTTTCCCCTGGTCTGGTGGTTTATCCTTAGCCTGAAAGTATTGCGCCGTCTGCCCAAGCAAGGTTTTTGGAGTTGGCAATTGTTGGTCATTTTGTGGTTGGTCATAGTTTATATAATGATGGTAACTAGTTTTATGGATATGTTTAGATTTTTTCCTTTTGGCAATACCCTCTGGTGGCTGACTCTGGGTTTGGTAGCCAATGTTGTCCATGCCCAACATGAGTATAAAAATACTAATCCCATAGCGCTAAGGAATACCTAACCGTGCTTAATAGTTAAGTGTCGCAATACATCGTGTTAACTTTTTGGCAATTTTCCAGAGGTAGAAAGGCCAAATTTGCACACGATCTATTGAGGTATGACAGTTAAGCAGAGACAATGGGTTCCCAAAGATATTTTTAGTTGTACGACAAAAGGTTTGGAGTGAAATAAGCCTGTATTACACGGTTACGAGCAACCTGTAAACTCAACAAATACTCTTCAAAATAGACAACAAGGTGTTCTCGGGGTGACCAGGAAAAAAAATGATAAACGCTTATCGCATCCTTTTCAGACGAAAATATTTTGATTGGTCTTTTCTGCCGCTAGTGCGTTGGAGCATTTCGGCGGCTTTATACTTTAAATTTATCCTGACCCGCCGAGCCAGCCGCTTTCAAGCCATTCAATCACTCTTAAAAGCCCACCGGGTTTTACTGACCCCCTATTTTGACACCCCCGCACCTATGTTGCAGCCGATCATCGAATCGACCATTCAACGGGAGTTTTTTCAAGATGGGCAGGTACAACCCGAACTGACTGAGAGTTGCGTTCTGGCAGATCGAGAACTTCGCCTGCTTAAAGAGCGAGGTCTGGTCCTTAAGAAACCTCGCCGGGTTGGAGGGCAGGTGGTAGAGCGGGGAGTTTTGCTGCTAAAAGCGACCAATACCTTTGGTTTTTTTCGTTGCTGCGTTGATGTGACGGCTGTCTTGCAAGATTATACTCTGGTTTTAGAACCGAGTTGGTCAGGTTATGCTGATTATAATCTGCTTTATTTTACTCGCTTTATTGACCACCCGATTGTAGTTATGGCTACTGAAAAGCGTGATTATGAGTTTGTGCAAAAATTGGGTAGTAATTTAATTCCAGTTAATTTTGGTGCAGGCGATTGGGTAGATCCAGAGGTTTTTCGTCCATTGGCGGATCAGGAAAAACTATATGATGCGGTAATGGTGGCTGGCTGGGCTATGTACAAACGGCATTATGTGTTATTTCGGGCCTTACACGAGATGAAGGATTCCTCTTTTCAGGTAGCCCTACTAGGGTTGACCTGGGCCGGTGGGCGGTCAGAAATCGAGCAGTTAATTGATTTTTATGGGATCCGTAAGAATGTGACCCTATTTGAGGAATTGCCTGCAGAGCAGGTTAACCAGATGCTTAATAAGTCGAAGGTTAATCTCCTTTTATCGCTCCAAGAGGGGAGCAATCGAAGCCTATTTGAAGGCTTTTTTGCCGGTGTGCCGGGCCTGACCCTACGGAATAACGTAGGTATTCAAAAGGAATATTTCACTTCTCAAACAGGTCGGCTAATTGATGAAAAAGAGTTAACGACTGCGTTACGATTCTTCCGGCAACACTGGGTTGACTTCAATCCCCGTCCTTGGGCTGAAGCCAATATTGCTCCCCAAGTTACTACAGCAAAATTAAACCAGATTATTAAAGACCTGGCGCTGCAACGCGGCGAAGAATGGACAACTGACATGGTGGCCAAGTGCAATCGCCGCAATATGTTTTATTTTCCTGAGGGAGCAGGTCGAGGCATGCCTTCGATGTCGGAAATTTTACAGCAATATGCCTATTTTCAAACAAGGGACGAGTTCCAGACCCAAGTTTGAATTAAAGCCTGCAATAGGAAAAATTATGCGTGTAGCTATTATAGGGGATTATCCATTAAACGTGGCCCGGATTCAGGGAGGGGTACAGGCCGCTTTTGCTTACCTGGTTAAAGGGTTGGCTCGGATTGAGGACCTTCAAATTCATTTGGTAACTATGACAGGGCCAAGGTTGGCCGGGCAAACTCAAACCCGTCCCGACGGAGTATACTTACATTACTTGCCCTTTTTTCCTCGTTTTGAATTTGCTCGAAATTATCGCACTTATCAAACCCACTTAAACAGCGTATTGGCCCAAATTCAGCCCGATGTGGTACACGCCCAGGAAGCTACCACGCATGCTTATGTAGCCTTACGCAGCGGCTATCCTGCTGCCGTCACTATGCATGGGATAAGGCGTGAAGATATTAAATATGGCGTTTCCCTTGGAGTACGTGTGCGCAACTGGCTGCATAATCGGTTGATTGAACAGTATAACCTTAAGCAGATGCGCTATCTCATTGCCATCAGTCGTTATGTAACCGATTATTTTTCGACCCAGCTTCGGCCCGATGTTCGGGTGTATTATGTGCCCAATGCTATTGATGAAAATTTCTTTACTCTACCTCAAAGTTCAGTCGGTCATACTCTTCTTTACGCCGGACGGGTAATTGCGCGTAAACGCACACTCGACTTGGTACACGCTTTTGCCCGGATAGCTTCCCGTTGTCCAGAAGCTCAGTTGCGGATTGCCGGTGAATACCGTTCTGAAGCAAGTTATGCTGAAGCGATCCAACGTTACATCCAGTCGAACGGACTTAGCGACCGGGTTCATTTACTCGGTCCATTGGCCGAGGAGGCAGTGTTGAGTGAATTTGCCCGGTGCGATATTCTGGTTTTGCCTTCGGCTCAAGAAACAACCCCAATGGTCATTGCTCAGGCTATGGCTGCCAGCAAGCCGGTGGTAGCTACACCAGTGGGTGGTGTAACGGAGATGGTACGCCACGATGAAACAGGACTATTGGTTGAGGTGGGCAATGTGGAATGTTTAGCCCAAGCGCTGCTACGTTTGTTAGAAGATTCCTCTCTGCGAACCAAACTGGGGCAGGCCGGGTATCAGTTTGCCTTGGAGAATTACCATATCAACACGGTAGCAAGGCGAACTGTTCAAGTTTATCAACAAATTGCAGATCTGCCGAAATAAGTTTTATACCTTTAGTAAAAAGCGAGGAATTTCTGGCGACGCAAATCCGCCTTTTTCAATTGATAACCTATGTCAAAAAATTCTCCCACTATTGCTTACATTCTGGCTAACTTTCCAGATATAACTCAGACTTTTGTCTATCGCGAAGTGTTGAGTCTGCGGTGCCAGGGGGTAACCATTTACCCTCTGTCAATTCATCGTCCCCCAAACAAAATATCGGCCGAAGCTAAACCCCTGATTGAAGAAACCTTTTATATTTTTCCCTGTACTTGGCTAACCCTGCTCTGGGTTCATTTGATGTATCTGTTGAAACAGCCTCTTCGTTATTTGAGTACGCTGGCATTTGTGCTAACCCGTCCTGGTGAGCCATTAACAAGCCGGTGGCGTACTGCACAACACTTTATTTATGGGATGCGAGCCGTCGCTCAAATTGAGCGATTACAACCCAACTACATCCATGCTCATTTTGGCTGGAGCGCGTCAACTATTGCTTTAATTGCCAGTCGTATGTTAAAAATTCCTTTTAGCCTCACCCTCCATTCCTTCTATGACAAAAATGCTTACCCACGTCATCTGTTGATTGAAGATAAAGTGCGGCTGGCTCGTTTTGTTGTTACAATTTCTAACTATCACCGGCAAATTTTAATTGACTTGCTCCCCGGAGAGGGAGTGGCCGATAAAATTCATGTGGTTCATCACGGTCTGGATCCAGACGTATTTACTCCGGCTTCTGTTGAGGCCGTTTCCCAGGATGGATTGTTGAGAATCGTGAGTGTCGGTCAGTTGATCCCTTGTAAAGGCTTTCATATCCTTGTAGAGGCTTGTCGTCATTTGGCTGAACGAGGTGTGTCTTTTCAATGTCACATCCTGGGCGAAGGGGAAGAACGTGACCGTTTGGAAAAATTAATTGTCCAGCACCAGTTAACCTCACAAGTGTTTTTGCCCGGTAGGGTTTTCCAGGAAGAACTGCGCCGGTTGCTGGGCCAGGCTGATGTGTTTGCCTTGCCTTGTATCAGAGATGAATCTGGCCGACAGGACGGTTTGCCAGTAGTCTTGACCGAGGCTATGGCTATGGAACTGCCAGTTGTTTCCACACGTCTGGCCGGTATCCCTGAACTTGTCAGCCATGCCCATAATGGGTTGTTAACCTCTCCAGGCGATATCATGGCTCTGGCCGATATGCTGCAACGCCTTAAGAATGAACCTGACTTGGGGCAACGTCTGGGCAAGGCAGGACGAATTACTGTGCTTAATGAATTCAATCTTTACCGCTCCGCCGAAAAATTAGCTCGGCTGTTTGTTGCTGGCTGATAAACTCAAATGAATCTGGTAAATGAG
>JAAUSP010000301.1 GCA_012032575.1 Anaerolineales bacterium
CCTTCAGCTTCTGCTTCGCCATCAGCTGTACGCCGAAATCGGTCGGCTTGCCCTTGCGGCGGGCACCGTCGCTGGCCGGGGATGGTCTCGCGCTTGTTGATCGGGGACTTGGCGCGGCCCCAGAGATTGACGCCGAGGCGGCGATTGATCTTGTACTTGCTTTCGAGGCGCTTGGTCATGCGCGTCTTCGCCGGCGCCTTGCGGGGCCGGGCCTCTGGCCGATGCGGTTCCAACTGGGGCGCTGCCCGCGGTCCGCGGATTGTCCCGGGAGGGACGCCGTGAGATCTCCGCGAGCCGGCCCGGCTGTTTGATCCCCCCCTGCACGAGTTTCTGCCCCAGGATGAGGCGAAAGCCCACAAGATTGCGGAGGAAGAACAGCTTAGCGCCGCGGAGGTCAAAGCCCTGGTCGAGGCCGAAACTCGGGACGAAGACCTGCTGGTGGCCCGAGCCTTGGTGCGCGCGCGGACCGGGGCGACCGGGGCGACCGGGGCTATGGCGACCGCGGTGGTCGTCGCTAACCTGATTAAGCTGCAAAAAATGATACAAGACCCGACAATGGCGTCGGGTCTTTTTTTTAGCGCACCCGCGAGCGGTTGTCAGAAGTTTAGAGGTGGTGTTATAATCTCCAAGCCTCGCTAAAATCTAATTTAAGGGAGTAATGCCTTATGACGCTTCAGAGCCAGAAATTTGCTTCAGCCGTTGACACCCTTGGGGTGATTGGTTTACCCGCCCCTATCAAGGAATTAGCGGCTCGCTCCTGGGATGCAATTGTGGTGGGGGCCGGTCATAACGGTCTGGCCTGTGCGGCGTATCTGGCTCGCGCCGGGCAGCGGGTTTTGGTGCTCGAAGCGCGGCAGCGTATCGGTGGCGCGTGTACCCTGGAAGAGCCTTTTCCGGGCTATATTGTTTCTCCGTGCGCCTACGTGGCCGGGATCATGCATCCGCTGGTGATTGACGAACTGAAGCTCCGGCAGCGTGGCTTTGAGTGGAGCGCCGCCAATGGCATGTTTGTGCCCTTTGACGATGGTAGCAGCATCCACTTGTGGGATGACGAGGCGCGATGCGAGGCCGAAATCAACAAGTTTGCCCCCGGCGATCTGGCCGGCTGGCGGGCCATGCACGATGTTCTGGCCCGCGCCAGCGATGCCCTCCGCCCGCTCGACGAGCGTGATATGTGGATTGGCCGCGCCCCCACCCGTGAACAGGTGGAGGACCGGCTCAAGGGTGACCAGGAAGCGATTGACTTCATCTTCGAGTGGTCCATGATAGAATATTTGGAGCGCTATTTACAGGATGAACGGCTGCACAATGCCTACGCCGGGCAGGGGATTATCGGCGCGAACGCCAGCCCGTTCGACCCCGGTACCGCCTCGATCTACTTCTATCATTTCTGCGGGCGCATGGGCGATTATCTGGGCCAGTGGGGCTTTGTCAAAGGCGGCATGGGCATGGTTTCATTCATTTTGGCAGATGCCGCCCGTGAGTTGGGGGCGACGATAGCGGCGGGTGTGCCGGTCGCCCGGATTCTCCCCGGCGAGGGGGTTGAACTGGAAGGCGGGGAACGTCTTCACGCGCCGGTGGTGGTCTCCAATGCCGACCCGCGCGTAACCCTGCGGTTGCTCGGTGAGACGGCTGATCCCGGCTGGCAGACCCAGGTAGAGGCCATGCCCATCACCGGCTGCACGGTAAAGGTCAATGTCGCCCTGAGTGAACTGCCCAATTTTACCGCCCGGCCCGGCACGATGGAGCCGCATCATTTCGCGGTGGTGGATACACCCCTGGCCAAAGCCGAATGGCAGCACTGCTTCGATACGGCCCGCGCCGGTCAGTTGCCCGAGCGCGTCTGGACCGAAATCTATTTCCAGACCGTCCACGATCAAAGTGTGGTGCCTGCGGGCAAACATACCATGAGCGTTTTTGCGCAATATGTGCCGCACACCTTTGCCGAAGGTGACTGGGACAGCCAGCGCGAAAAAGCCGGCCAGATGGTGCTGAACTCGATTGGCCGTTATTGCAGCAATATTCCCCAGGCCGTGATTGATTACGAAGTGCTGGGGCCGCCCGACATCGAGCGGAAGGTTGGCCTGACCGGCGGCCATATTTTCCAGGGTGAGATTACGCCTGATTATATGTGGGACAAGCGCCTGGCCCATCGCACCCCGATGCCGGGAGTGTTTTTGTGCGGGGCATGCACCCATCCCGGCGGCGGGGTAGTCGGTTTGAATGGCCGCAACGCCGCAATGGAAATCTTGCAAGGCTGAGTCTAAGGCTAAGGCTGAGGCTGAGGTGATTCTTTTGCTTAGCCTCAAGCCTTAGCCTCAGCCTCAAAAATATAAACATAGAAAGGAATATAACAATGGCTAAAATTTTTGAACATATCGAGTTTGCTCCCGATGTAATGATTGGCCGGATTGATGAAGAAGGCCGGGTCTATTACGAAGAAGAGGGAGAAGGTGAGTACATCGGCCGGATTGATTACGAGCAGGGCGAGATATTTGATGAAGATGAGGGCTACATGGGCTGGATTGAAGAAAACGGCGACATCTACGGCAGCTACGAAGAGGGCGACGAGCGCCTGGGCCGGGTGGCCGATGATGGCAAACTGTACCTGTATGATGAAAACGACGCCGAAGTTTATGTAGGCCAGGTAACTGAGATGAAACAAAAAGCCGACGGCGCGGCCGCCGTACTCTTCTTCTTTGACGAGTGGGAAGAGATCTTCGAGGATGAGGACGACGAGGAAGCATAAGTGAGGCGAGGGCATGTGAGGCGAATAAGCTCCTCCCCTCATGCCTCACGTGTCAATCGCACCTTTTTTGGCCGGATGGCCGGGCCGGAGGCGTTTGCGTCGGCGGGGCGGCGGTAAGTTTAATCATAAAAAAGCCCCGCATCTTCCGATGCGGGGCTTTTCTGCGATAAAATTTATTTCTGGCACAACACCACATTCGTGCCCTGATCGGTATGATACTCATACTGTTGGCCCTGAGCCTCCAGCACAATCAGGTAGCCGGGGGTGATGACCTGGGCGTACATCATGCCCTCCTGGGGACAACCCAGGCTGGCGTCGGGCCATTCCATCGGCTCAACTGAAACAACGGTGATTTGATCAGACGGAACGCCGCTTTGTTTGGTCAAATCGGCGATGGCGGCGGCCAGGGCTGCGTCACTGCCAGGGCTAGCCGGGGCAGCGCCTTCTGCCGGAGCGGCCGGTTCAACTGCCAGGTCTGTGGGCAAAACGGGCGAACCCGGCTCGACTATTTCAACCGGCAAAGCGGTTGCGGTGGGCACGGCTTTGATTTCCACCGGCACATCAGCCGGAGGTGTTGGGGTGGGCTGGCTGGTTGGCGCAGATTGCGCTTCTTCAGGAGTCATGGGCGGAATATCCTCCGGCCTGGCCATATCGCCACAAGCAGCCGCAACCCCGATCAAACTCACCAGCAGCGCTGCCTGACCTATTTTGCGAACAATATCAAACATAAATTTACCTCCAACCAAGAATTTGGTTATCTACTCTACTTTTCAGACGATGGTTGGAGCGCCAAAGTTCCAAAAGGTTGTTGGAAAAAGGCTAACCTAACAAGCGATTTTCAACTTCGGTCGGGGTTAAGCCGACCACCACCACCATTTTTTCAGCCGAAGACAGACCGGCGGCGATTTCTACTTTTTCCCGCTCGATATCAAGCTTTTGGGCCAAAAAGTTAATCAGGGTATCGTTGGCAATGCCCCCAACGGTAGTGGTAATCAACTTGATTTTGAGCGCGTCGCCATGTTTGCCCACCACCTCATTTTTAACCGATTTGGGAACAATGTGGACGGCAAATGCAGCACCCTCTTCAGCTTTGGTAATTTTGAACTCGCGCATAGCCTTGTCTCCTACAGTCTTCTAAATCAACATAGAAATGAGTATTTGTCTGAGAAAGTCCAGGAGCAGCAATGCCACCAACGGGCTGAGATCAATCATCCCAACGGTAGTAAAACGGCGCAGCGGCTCCAGAATGGGATCGGTCATGGAGTATAGAAAGCGAATCGCCGGATTGTAAGGGTCAATCCGGATATTCGCCATCGGCAGCCAGGAGAGCAGCACTCTGATTAGAATGGCCCACCACAAAACCTGAAAAACAACATTAATTACCGAAGCCAGAATCTCACCCATTGTTGTTGAGGCCTCCCAGGGAACGCGATTTTTGATAAGCGGCCCAAATGGCTTTTGATAAGACGGTGCGGAAGCCGCCTTTTTCCAACTGGTATAACGCCTCAGCCGTAGTTCCGCCCGGCGATGTGACCATATTGCGCAGTTCAGCCGGGTGGCGCTCGCTGTCGCGGGCGTAGGCCACCGATCCTTCGATGGTTTGCAGCACAAGTTGTTCGGAGACGCGGCGGGAGAAGCCCATATGCACCCCGGCGTCAATCATCGCTTCCATAAACATAAATACATAAGCCGGCCCGGTACCAGAGAGAGCTGTGGCCATATCCAGATAATCTTCGTGATCCACGTAAAGTTCTTCTCCCAAAACGGTCAATATAGCTTTGGCCTGGTTGCGTTGCGCTTCGCTCACTTCTTCGGTGGCGGTCCAAACAGACATAGCCTTACCCACCAGAGCGGGTGTATTGGGCATGACCCGCACCACACTGTAATGATGCAGTAATTGGCTGATTTTGCCGATGGGCGCTCCGGCTAAAATGGAGAGCACCAGGGCACCAGGCGGAATGTGACCGCACATCTCAGCCCCTACTTCACCCAGAATTTGGGGCTTTATGCAGAGCACGATAATGTCTCGGTCCTGAACGGCCTCCAAATTGTTCGTCGTCGTATGGACACCATATTGCGCGGCCAGCTTTTCCAGTTGGGCTGGATAAGGGTCGCTGGCGGTAATATTTTCCGGTTTAATTAACTCTTGTTTGGTCAGCCGGGCAATCATCGCCGTCCCCATTGCCCCACCGCCAATAAAGCAGATTTTGGTATTTTGTAGCATAGTAGTAGGGAGTAGGGAGTAGAGAGTAGAGGGTAGAGAATAAGAATACTCCCTACTTCTTACTTCTTACTCCTTACCCTTTCAATCCCTTTCGCCAAATAAAATGCGGCCCACTCGAATGAGGGTCGCGCCTTCTTCAATTGCAATTTCAAAATCGTCACTCATACCCATGGAAAGATGAGTCCAATCGAGCTGAGGCAGTTCAGCCTGAAGCCTGGTCCGCAAGGCCGCCAGGCTTTGAAAGGTGGGGCGAGCCTCAGCCGGATCATCAAACCAGGGAGCTATTGTCATTAGCCCGCGAATAATCACGTTGTCGAGACGGCTAATTTCAAGCACCGTCTCCAGAAAAGTTTGCCACTGCTCTTCATCGCTGGTCCACCGGGCCAGTTCAAAGCCCGATTTACTGGTTTCGCCCGATACATTGCATTGCAGCAAAACCTCAAGCGGCGGGCAGTTATTACGAGCCGCCAGCCGATCAATTCGTTGGGCCAGTTTGAGGCTGTCCAGCGAATGAATAAAGTGATACACCCCCAAAGCCTCATCCACCTGCCGACTTTGCAAATGGCCGATGAGATGCCAGGTCGGCGCTTCACCGCCTGATTGCCGCAACCATTCCGTCAGGCCAGTGGCTTTGTCTTTGCCTTCGGCGGCCCGATTTTCGCCAAAGTGGCGCAGTCCGGCTTGATAAGCCGCGATGACGGCTTCCAGCGGGTGCGTTTTAGTCACCGCCACCACCGTGATTTCATCCGTCGAGCGACCGGCCCGTTCCGCTGCCCGGTGAATCCGCTGCCATAACTCTTCTATTCTGGCGGCCATTTGACTCATGCCGCCGCTCCATCCAGCCCGATGATCACCCCAAAGCGGCCGGTGCGACCCTTTTCGGCCCGGTGAGAAAAGAACTGATCGGTTCGGCAGGCCGTACACAATCCTGACTGAATCACCTGTTCCACCCCGGCCGCGGCCAGTTGGCGGCGATTGGCTTCCCACATATCGAAATGAGCCTGGTCGGCCTGGCCGTTACGCCGGGCAAACAGGCTGGCCGGGTTGACAAAGACGGCGGCTGCCGCGTCCATCACCTCCGGCCCCACTTCATAACAGCACGGCCCGATGGCCGGCCCAATTACAGCAATAATATCCCCAGCCCCGCAGTCGAACTGCCGGACCATCGCCCTGACCGTTGCCCCGGCGGCATCCTTCATCGTGCCGCGCCAGCCGGCGTGGGTCAGCCCGACTGCGCCCCGCACCGGGTCAAAAAAGATGAGCGGGGTACAATCACCAAAACGCATAGACAAATAAATACCCGGCGTCGCCGTAATCAACCCGTCGGCCTGACCCATCACCCGCTGCCGGTTGGTAGAATTGACCGACAAAACATCGGCGCTGTGGATCAGGTGGCAGGAAACAGTCTGGTCGGGCGAAATATCCAGCACCCGGCAAACCTGCTCATAATTTTTTTGACCGCCTCCGGGTCATCGCCAACCGATATGCCCAGGTTAAGGCTGGCAAAAGGCGCTTGACTGTACCCCCCTTGACGTGTAAAAATAGCATGGCGTAAATAGGGGTAAGCATCAAAGGCGGCGATGCGATACAATAGCAGATTTTGATCCGTAACGGGATACACGCCCTCAGTAACAGCCGGCAGCGTCATAAAATGAGTGTAGCACATTCACTTATGAACGTCAATTGATTTCAAGCCCTATTATAGCAAACAACATGACATAAGACAACGTAAGGCGGGAGGCATGAATTTGGCTTTTTTAAAGACTTGGCCTTAAATAGAACCTACACAGAGAAGCGACAAGTACCTTGTGAAATCTGTGTAAGGCAGTGCCAAGATTTAAATTAACCAAAACGTGTTGCGTGTTCCGTCTGCTTGACCTCACGCAAGACGCAACACGCAACACGAATATTGAGTAACTATTTTCTTGGAACTACCTAATCTCTGGTTAAAAATCTAAAACCCTTCGAGTTGATGATGGAATACAAAGAATTTCATGGACATGTTTTTTACCGGCGCATGGGCCATGCCCGGCCCATGCTGTCACACGGCGAGGGCGTCTATTTGATTGATGCCGACGGCAAGCGTTATATTGACGCCTCCGGCGGGCCGGTGCTGGTTAACATTGGTTATGGGGTGCCGGAAGTGGTTGAGGCGATGACCACCCAGGCGACAGCGGCGGCCTACCTGCACGCGACCATGTTCACCAGTGAGGTATTGGAAGATTACAGCGCCGCCCTGGCCGAAGTAACCCCGCTGGAAAATCCGCGCTTTTTCTACCTTGGCAGCGGTTCCGAGGCGGTTGAAACCGCTATTAAGTTTGCCCGGCAGGTGCAGGTGGATCGCGGCGAAACGCAGCGCTATCTGGTGATTTCCCGCTGGCACAGTTATCACGGCACCACTTTGGGCGCGCTGGCGGTGAGCGGCCGGCCCGGTTTGCGCCAGCTTTACCAGCCGATGCTGGCTCAAACGCCCCACATCGAGCCGCCTTATTGTTATCGCTGTCCCTTCAACCTGACCCATCCGGGCTGCGGGCTGCGCTGCGCTCACGCCCTGGAAGAAGCGATCAAGATCAACGGCCAGGAAACCATTTCGGCCTTCATTGCCGAGCCGATCAGCGGGGCCAGCCTGGCCGCCGCTGTGCCGCCGCCGGAATACTGGCCGCTCATCCGCCAGATTTGCGATCACTACGGGCTGCTGCTCATCGCCGACGAGGTGATGACCGGCTTTGGCCGAGCCGGACTTTGGTTTGCGATTAGCGCCTGGGGTGTCGAGCCGGATATTATGACCATGGCCAAAGGGTCCGGCGGCGGCTATTTTCCGCTGTCAATCACGGCGGTCAAAACCGAGGATGTCAAAACCATCCGCGCCGGGCACGGCGATTTTGTTCACGGCGGCACATTTTCGCACCACCCGGTTGGTATGGCGGTAGGGTTGGCCGTGCTGCGCTATCTCCAGCAGCATCATCTGGTCGAAGCGGCCCGAACGCAGGGGGAGAAGCTGGCGCTGAAGCTGCGGGCCGCTTTTGGCGACCATCCGCATGTGGGCGATATTCGCGGGCAGGGCTTGATGTGGGGCCTGGAATTTGTGGCCGACCGGGCCGGCAAAGCGCCTTTCCCGGCCCGGCAGGGCATCTCCAAAAAAATTGGCGACGCCGCCTTCGAGCGCGGGCTGATTGTTTATCCCAGCAGCGGCAACGCCGACGGCCTCAACGGTGACCAGGTTATGATCGCTCCGCCCTTTATTGTGACCGATGCCCAGTTGGATGATATTGTGGGCTTACTGGGGGAAGCAATCGCAGCAGTTATCTGACAAAGGGTTACAGATAAAAAAAGACCGAACGTGGCCCCAAATTTCAGAGGCCACGTTCGGTCTTTATAGTTATTAAAAGTAACTCTCACCTATGTCATTTCGACCCAAGGGAGAAATCTCCGAGGCCGATGTAGCGTGGCAGGGACGCTTCGCGTCGGCCTGCGGCCCCGAAACCTGTCCTGAGCCTGTCGAAGGATGACCTGAGGACTGAGTAGTTACGGGTTACAGATGTTTGACGACTAAATCGCCCATTTCTGTGGTTCCTACGGTTGGCTGGTCCTGCCCGGCCAAATCCGGCGAGCGATGCCCGGCAGTGAGCACTGCCTCCACGGCGGCTTCGACGGCGGCGGCTTCGCGGCTGAGATTCAGCGAAGTGCGCAGCAACATCGCCACGCTCAAAATAGTCGCCAGCGGGTTGGCGATGCCTTTGCCGGCGATGTCGGGCGCGGAGCCGTGGATTGGCTCGTAGAGGCCAAACTGGCCGCCGGCGCTGGTCTTCTTCTCGCCCAGCGAGGCCGAAGGCAGCATGCCCATCGAGCCGGCCAGCATGCTCGCTTCGTCGCTGAGGATGTCGCCAAACATATTTTCGGTGGCAACCACATCAAAATCGGCCGGGCGGCGGATAAGGTACATGGAGCAGGCG
>JAAUSP010000302.1 GCA_012032575.1 Anaerolineales bacterium
CCCCACCCCACCGATACCCCCTGAAACTGACATTGCCGTTTAGCCACTTATTTGAGCGGGTGTGCCTGCTATTTTGACGAATGGACCAAAAAGCATAATATTCAGAGACATTCACCGTTCACGGTTTTTCACCCCCAAAACTGATAAAGCGAGGCTTTTTTATGACAACACTACTGGTAAAAAATGCTGAGGTGCTGGTCACCGTGTGTGATGGGATCGCTCCCGCCGGAGGACCCCAGGAAATTAAGCGGGGCGCCATCGCCGTCGAAAATAATCGGATTGTGTGGGTTGGCCCCAGCGCCGATGCCGAGCGCCAGATCGCCGTAACCCGGCCCGACCTGGCCCAAATGGGGTTTGACCAAACGATTGACGCCAGCGGCTGCGTGATTATCCCCGGTCTGGTCAACTGCCATCACCACCTCTACCAAACCCTCACCCGCACCATCGGCACCGGCGTCGGCATGGTCCTGTTCGACTGGCTCAAATTTCTCTACCCCATCTGGGCCGAGATGACCCCCGAAGCGGTTTACGTCAGCGCCAAAATCGGCCTGAGCGAACTGGTCTTAAGCGGCTGCACCACCGTGGCCGACCATCTCTACCTTTACCCCAACGGCAGCAAAATTGACGACGAAATCCGGGCGGCCCAGGAAGTGGGCGTGCGCTTCCATCCCACGCGCGGCAGCATGAGCCTGGGTCAAAGCCAGGGCGGACTGCCGCCCGACCGGGTTTGCGATACCGAACCGGATATCATCAAAGATTGTGCCCGGGCCATCGAAACCTTTCACGACCCCAACCCGCTGTCAATGCTGCGTATTGGCGTGGCCCCTTGTTCACCTTTCAGCGTTACCGAAGCCCTGATGCGCGAGTCGGTGGAACTGGCCCGTCAGTACCCCCTGGTCAATTTGCACACCCACCTGGCCGAAACCAAAGACGAAGACCGTTTTTGCCTGGAAATGTTTGGCAAACGCCCGCTCGAATACGCCGAGTCGCTCAATTGGGCCGGCGAGGATGTCTGGTTTGCCCACATGGTTCATCCCAATGAGGCCGAGATTGACTGGCTGGCCCAAACCAATTCCGGAGTGTGTCACTGCCCCAACAGTAACATGCTGCTGGCCTCCGGTATTGCCCCGGTGCGGCAGATGCTCGACAAAAAAGTGCGGGTCGGCCTGGGCGTGGACGGCTCGGCCAGCAACGACGGCAACCACATGCTCGGCGAGGCCCGCCAGGCCATGCTCCTCCAGCGGGTCGGCTGGCCCGGCTTTGAGTCGCGGGCCGACCGCCTGACCGCGCGGGAAGCCCTGGCCATCGCCACCGCCGGCGGGGCCAAAGTGCTGCGCCGCGACGATATTGCCGAGCTGGCCCCCGGCAAAGCCGCCGATTTTGTGGCTTTTCGGGTGGACGACCTGCCTCACGCCGGCAGCCTGTCCGATCCGGTCGCCGCCTTGCTGACATGTGCGCCGCCCCAAGCTTGGTTATCGGTCATCAATGGCCGGATCGTCGTCGAAGACGGCCAATTTTTACCTTTCGATCTTGGCCCCGTCATCGAGCGGCACAATCAACTCAGCCGAGAAATGATGCAGCGAGCGGGAGTTGTAAGGTAGCAGGGAGCAAGATCGCAAGGTCGCAAAGTAGCAGGGTCGCAAGTAGCAAAAAAGCAATCCTGCTACTCTGCTACCCTGCTACCCTGTTACCCTGCTACCCTGTTACCCTGTCTAATCCTATGTCGAAACTGGATTATTTGCAGCAGAAAAAGTTAAGCCAGGCCGATGAACTGCGCGAGATTTTGGCCCGGCTGGAAGCGGCCCTGCCCCGGATTAAAACGCTGGAAGCTCAGAGCAGCCTCGATCTGCTGCTGGATTTGGATCGGCTGGACCTGCTCTTTCAACAGTTGGCGTCTGTCGGAATAGATTTTCTGCCGGAGCAGGGTCGCTTTCACTCGCTGCTGGCCCGGCTGCAAAAGCAGGCCGGACCGCTGCTGCATTCGTTGGGAGGAGCGGCTTCACTCAACGCGCAGCGCCCTGTGCCTGCGCCGCCGTCCGAAAAATGGTGGTGGTACCTGGATCGGCTGGTGGCGGAGCGGCAGCGCCAGTTGAGACGGCAGCTAACCCTCATTGGCGTCATTATTCTGGCTGTCATTGGCGGGATTATTTTGCTGTTTAATACGGTGCTGGCCCCCTCGCCGGAGGTGGTGGCGCGTTTGGACGCTGAAAATAACGCTTTTGAGGCCATCGAAGCCGGGCAATATGAAGAAGCGTTGGCCTTTGTTCAGCAGGGCTTGCAAAAAGTACCCGACGAGCCGGAACTGCTGCTGTTGCAAGGCGTGGTTCAGGAAAGGGTGGGCGACAAAACCTCTGCCGCCGCCAGTTTCGATCAGGCCCAGGCCCGGCTGAATGACCCTCTCAATTTTATCTCACCCGCAGCCAGCTTTATTTGAGGGTAGGACAACCCGGTGAGGCTGAACTCGACGCCAGGGCTGCCATTGAGTTGGACAACAAACTGGCCTCAGCCTGGCTTTTACTGGGGCAAAGCTTGGAGAATCAGCAAAAGTAAGCGATGCCATCGCCGCCTACCAACAGGCCAACCAACTGGCCTCCGCCAGCGGCGACAGCGAGATCATTGTCCTGGCCCGCATGGCCCTGGCCAGAATGGGGGGCGGGCTGTAGCGAAGCAGGGTTTTAATCAGGAGTAGTGTTAAATCTCGTGATACGTGATACGTGATGCGTGACAAATCCATCACGCATCACGTATCACGTATCACGCCCGCCCAATTCTTAAAACACCTTTATCCCCCTGGAAACACAATCCCCTCCAACTCCAGCAAACTTTCAATCATCCAGGGAGCGGTGTTTGGCTCGCGTCCGGGGCGGTTGATGAGAATCGCATCAATCCCAACTCCATTGGCCCCCTCCACATCGTCCACCGGATTATCGCCCACGTAGAGCAGTTGGCTGGCCGGCACGCCTGCTTCCTCAATGGCCATCTGAAAGATGCGCGGGTGCGGTTTGGTCACGCCCACAATCGCCGAAACGATAATAAAATCGAAATAATCAAAAATGTTGAGCTTGGGCAGCAAGTCGAGCAGGTGCGTGCCATAGTTGGAGACGACGCCCAGGGGCACGCCTCGGCGTTTCAGCGTTTCCAAAATAGGCAGGCTATCGGGGAAAAGACTGTCGAAATAGTTGCGCTTGAACAGTTCCCACATGCGCCGGGCGACAATCGGGCTGTGGGGAAACAGATCGTTGAAAATAGTCAGCCACCAGTTGTTGACGCTGTCGTCATCCAGGCCCAAACCCACCGCCTCGTGGCGGCGCAGGGAAAGGGTATGCAGCATGCTCAGGCGCAAATCGGCCGGCGAGACAAAGCGATGGGGTACATTCACACTGCCCAAAAATTCAGCAAAGGGCGCATCATCCTCAAAGCCGACCAGCGTGCCGCCAATATCAAAGATAACCGTGTGGTAGCGACGATTCTGAGCCACGGGCTGAAAACTCTCTCGAAAACGAATTTTGACCTCACAGTGGGGGTGGGGAAGGAGGGGGAGACACTGCTGGCTCCCATTATAAACGAGTGGTAAGAATGGTCAAATTGGTGTTTAGGTCGAGAACCCGGCCAGCAGGTTTTGAAAGCGGGGATCAAACCGCAGCAGCTCAAAATCGGGGTCGGTGAAGGCATTGACCAGCACATTCCCGGTTTTATCTACCCGCAGCGCCTCTCTCAAGTGATCCATCGCCTCGCCGAGCCGGTCTTGCCCGGCCAAAAGGCAGGCCCGATTATAAAAAGCAGCACTGTCGTGGGGATTCAGCCGGACTGCTTCGGCATAGTCGGTCAGGGCAGCATTCGCTTTGCCCCCAGGTGGTGATAGAGCAAAGCACGATTGTAGAATACAGCGGCATCGAGGGGATTAAGCCGGAGAGCCTGTTCGTAATCGGCCAGAGCCAGCTCAGAATCACCCATTTTGTGATAACTGTTGGCGCGACCAGCCAGAGCAGCCCCCAATTCGGGGTTGTGCCGGAGCGCCTGGCTAAAATTGACCACGGCTCGACTATGATCGCCTTGCCCGGCGTAAACCAGCGCCCGCCCCAATGCGCCCCGGGCGTCCTGCGGGTCAAGCCGGATCGCCTCGGCAAAGTCGGCCAGGGCGGCTTCGGCTTGGCTCTGGCGGTAGTGCAGGGTAGCTCGCGCGATCCAGGCTTCAATATCCGCCGAATTGAGGTGAATAGCCTGGTCAAAATCGGCCACCGCGCCGGGCAGATCGCCCTGCCTGGCTCGAATCAAACCCCGCCCGTGGTAAGCTTTGGCTTCGTGCGAGTCCAACCGGAGCGCAGTTTCAAAATCGGCCAGGGCCGCACTATCCTCACCCATTTCGGCATAACTGCCGCCCCGGCCGACAAAAGCCAGCGGATCCATAGCATCAAGCAAAATAGCTTGCGTATAGTCATTGAGAGCTATCACATAAGCCCCTTTTTTAGCATACAAGCGACCTCGCCCTAAATAAGCAGCAGCATCCTGCGGGTCAACTTGCAACACTGCCGCAAAGTCGGCCAAAGCTGCCTCGTCCTGTTCGAGTTCGGCGTAACACCTGCCGCGATTGTACAGGGCAGCCAAGTAGGCGGGATCAAGGCTCAGGGCGGCGCTGTAATCGGCGATAGCTGGCTCAAAGGCTTGCCGGTCGAAATGGGCATTGCCCCGCCCCACCCAATACCGGGCGGTTTCCGGGTCCAGCCGAATCGCCTGATCAAAATCGGCCAGGGCTGGCTCAAAGGCTTTCATTTTGCGATAAAGATTGCCGCGCTGGTAAAAAACAGCGGCAGTGCCATCGAGCCGGAGGACCTGGCTGTAGTCGTCAACGGCCTGTTCATACTGGCCCGCTTTTTCGTAAAGCTGGCCGCGTTTCAGATAAGCATCAATTTCGTCAGGATTCCTTGCTATTGACGCCGTATAGTCATCGAGAGAAGGGTGAGTTTGACTCATAACCGTACATTCATTCTCCTTTAGCGGGCATTATACCAGATTGACAAAAATTTGTAGATTAACTGGCTTTAAGATACACTGGGCCGGGTGGGATTATCCTACGTAATATAAACGGAAGACGCGAGACGCAAGACGGATTGCATAGCCTAAGTTTTTGACAAAAGCTTAACCCCATGTTACTATTTCTTACAGTAAGTAACTAACTCCCTTTGAAGTGGTTGTTACTCGTCTGCTCGGTGCAGAGCCAGGAGCGAAAAGGTGAATTGTGGATAAAGATTATGCAAACCACACCGGCGACGCCACACTCCTGCGCAAAGTTAACGAATCGGCTATTCTTGAACTGATTCGTGAGCGAGGCCCCCTCTCGCGATCCGATTTGGCTCGTCTGCTTCATCTTAGCCCCCCCACGATTACCCGCATTGTTAATCCGCTTATCGAAGCCGGCCTGGTTCTGGAAGGTGATCCCGGTGACTCCAAAGGCGGCCGTCGGCCCATTTTGCTAACCTTCAACTCTCAGGCCAGCCTGATTGTCGGCGTTTACGTAGGCCAGAATATTGTGGGCGCACTGGCCGACCTGAACGGCGAGATTTTTGAACGGCGCACGCTGCCCTCCCTGCCGGGCGAAGCCGGCGTCCAACGCCTGATTGACTTTATCAGCGAGTTGTGCCAGGCTGCTACCCCCATGGCGCGCCGCTGCGAGGAGTAGGAGTAGGCATCCCTTCGATTGCAGTGCTGGATGATGGCCTGATCACCTGGGCCCCCAGCTTTGGCTGGCGCAACCTGCCGCTCAAACAGCGGCTGCAGGAAGCGCTTGAACTGCCGGTTTTTATTGAGAATTCCGTCAATCTGATTGCTTTGGGCGAAAGCTGGCGCGGCGGCGGTCAGGGGTTGCGTAATCTGTTGTGCATTCAGTTTGGCGATAGCATCGGGGCCGGCCTTATTCTCAACGGTCAGCTTTATCGAGGCTCTCACTATGCCGCCGGCGAGGTGGGCTACCTCATCCCCAACGAGCGCTACCTGGGCCAAACTTACGATAACTATGGCTGCCTGGAAGGGTTGGCGGGCAGTTCGGGGATTGTGCAGCGGGCCTGGCAGCGCTTGCAGAGCGGTCAGTCGTCAATTCTGGCCCAAACCGAATTCGCCAGCCTGACTGCCGAACAGGTTTTGGCCGCTGCCGCTGCCGGCGATGGTCTGGCTCAGGCCGTGGTACAGGAAACAGTGGACTATCTGAGTATTGCTGTGGCCAACATGGCCTGCGTCATTGATCCCGACCGGATCATTATCGGTGGGGACTTGGCCGTGTTTGGCGAGTTGTTTGTCGAGCCGATTCGCGCCCGCGTGACCGGCCTCATTCCGGTTACACCGGATATCCGGGTGTCGGAGTTGGGGCTGGATGCTGCCGTATTGGGGGCAGTGGCCACTGCCCTCCGCCAGACCAGCGATTGGTTGTTTGTACAGCGTCAGCGGGCGATTTCGTGATATTAAAAAACAGAGAGGTACAACTTGCTCGTTTTGGAGATTGGAGATTGGAGACTCAGACTAACAATCTCCAATCTCCAATCTCTCTTTGTACGAGACTTTTTGGAGGATGTAAATGCGTATCTTAGCCGTCGGGGCGCACCCGGATGATGTGGAGATTTTGTGCGCCGGTACGTTAGCTCGCTACGTGGCCCAGGGCCACCACGTCACGATGGTTCACGCCTGCCGGGGCGACAAGGGTCACGGCCAGATTTTGCACCACGAAGTGGGTATGGTCCGTGATCAGGAGGCCAAAGCTGCTGCCGCCGTGATTGGGGCCGAAGCCATGTGCCTGGACTTTCTGGATGGCGAAATCTACGCCACCGAGGAAGCTATGATCCGCTTTGTCGAGATGATCCGCATCACCAGGCCCGATTTGATTATCACCCATCACCCCGACGACTATCATGGCGACCACAACGCCGTGACCAAATTGACCCTCGACGCCAGCTTTCTGGCGACGCTGCCCTATTATGTTACCGCCCAGCCGCCTCATCCCCTGGCCCCGCCGATTTATTTTATGGATACCCTGGCCGGAATTGACTTTACCCCGACCGAATATGTGGACATCAGCGCCACCCTCGAAATGAAAAAAGAAGCCATGACCCGGCACAACAGCCAGATTACCTGGCTCAAAGAACACCACGCCACCGATATTCTCGACTTTATTGAGACGATTGCCCGTTTTCGCGGGCTGCAATGCGGCGCTCGCTACGCCGAAGGCTTCCAGAGCGCCCGCTCCTGGGGCCGGATTCCGGCCAAACGATTGCTGCCGTGACGACCGGAGACGGAGGACCGAGGACGGGGGAATAGCCGGTCCTCGGTCTACGGTCCCCGGTCATTTCATAGGGGGATAAACTAATGACGACCGATATGACCTCTTACGAACGCTACCTGGCCGTGTGCGAGCTGCGCGAACCGGACCGGACGCCGGTCAGCCCGCTGATTATGACCTTTGCGGCCAAATTGGCCGGCATTTCTTACGGCCAATATTGTCTGCACGGCGAGTTGATGGCCCAGGCGCAACTGGAGTGCATTCGCCGTTTTGGCTACGACAGCGTCAATGTCACCTCGGATGCGGTGCGCGAGTCGCAAACGCTGGGAGCGCCGGTTTTCTGGCAGGATGATGATGTGCCCGCCGGCTCCGAGGAGCCGTTTATCAAGAGCCGGGACGATTTGAAAAAGCTGCGTTTGCCCGACCCGCTCGGCGACAACCGCATGCACGAGCAGATCAAAGCCCTCAAAATTTTGCGGCAGGAGTTGGGCGAGGGTGAGGTGGTCTACGGCTGGGTTGAAGCACCGTTCCAGGAATCGGCTATGCTGCGCAACATCAACTTCCTGATGACCGATGTTTACGATGACCCGCAGTTGGTCCACGATTTGATGCGTTTCAGCATGGAAATGGAACTGGAATTTGGCCTGGCCCAGATCGAGGCCGGAGCGCGTTTCATCGGCGTGGGCGACGCCATCGCCACCCTGATTTCACCCAAGCATTACGAAAAGTTCAACTTCCCCTACCTGGCCGAACTGATTGCCAAATTACAAAAGGCCGGAGCGCGGGTTAAATATCATGCCTGCGGTAATACTAAAGCCCTTTTGCCTCTCTTCCGGCAACTGGGGGCCGACATCCTCAACCTCGACTCGCTGGTGGACCTGGCCGGGGTCAAGGAAACGATGGGCGACGAGGTTTGCATCAAAGGTAACCTCGACCCGGTGCGGATTTTGCTCAACGGCACGCCGGAAAGCATTACCGAGGCCGTGCGCCAGTGCATCGAAATCGGCGGTCGCGGGGGCGGCTTTATTTTAAGCCCCGGCTGCGAAGTTCCGCGTGATACCCCGCTGGAGAATCTGGAAGCCTTTGTCCAGGCGGCCAAAACCTATGGGCGGTATCCGCTGGCCTAGCCGTTGCAAGAAAAAAATCAGTCAAACGTGTTACGTGTTCCGTTTAAGATACGGAACACGCAACACGCAACACGTTCTTCATAAATTATTTAGTTATATGGGGAGGAAACCATGAACAACATTCTCGCAGGTCATACCAACAGCTATCATACTTACAATCTGGATGAGGCGCTGGAAGGCATTGCCGCCGCTGGCTTCAAGTATGTCGAATTGTCGGCGGTGCGCGGCTGGACGGAGCATGTGCCGTTGGAGGCGACGGATGCTCAACTGGCCGAAATTCAGGCCAAAATGGATAAGTTGGGTCTGAAGGCGTCGTCGTTGAGCGGCCACTCTGACCTGACCAGCGCCGGGGGGGTAGAACTGGGCAAAAAAGCGGTAGACCTGACCCAAAAATTGGGTCTGAGCATTATGTGTACGGCCATCGGCGGGCACTACAGCGAAGATGAAAATAAAGCGGCTTTTATGGGCCACATCCAGGATTTGGCCGATTATGCCTGCGCTCGCGCGTGACCTGCCCT
>JAAUSP010000303.1 GCA_012032575.1 Anaerolineales bacterium
AGTACTGATAACATTCTAACGCTAAACTTAGCCTCACGGGCTTCTATTTACTTCTTCAACGGTCTCCTCAAAAAGGAAAGAGCACTCCAAGATGAGTGCTCTTTCTATTTATTTTCAAGTTGAATCTTTTGAGGATGATAAATATGGAACATTTATCTTGGTTAACTTTGGGCTTGATTTTTTTGTGTGGAATAGGGCTGGTCTTGCCGCTGTTGCTTGGCGGTGTGTTCTACCTCTCCCGCCTTTATTCCAACCGGATCAGAGGCGTAGCTGAGGAACAGGGGTGGCGCTACAAAGCCGGTTCTAATGGCTTGCTCGGTGGGGTGCTGCCGAATGGTCAACCCTGGCAAATTCGGCTGACCTTTGTGGAGGGGTATCGCTACATCTGGGAAGCACCCCTCAAAACTAACCAGACAGGTGTGTGGATTGCGGCGCGGGGACTGGGCCGATTCCATCTGACCTGGTTCTCCGGGCTAACCCCTTATCCCGATGTCGGGCCAGCCGAATTACAGCAACGCTATTTTCTGGCCGCGACCACCAGGGAGCCGTTGCAGCGTGTTCTGACTCCGCAGGTGGTGCGCTTGCTGCTCAACTGGCCTCGCCGGGGCTGGAACATCGAACGGTCGCTCAAAATTTCACTCAGGCCCAACCGGCTACGCATCTCAACTGATATTAACGACACGTCCACCCACCTGGCCCAACTGGTTGAGCTTGGGGCCGCGCTGCATAAGGCTCTTGATTCTTAAACCTCCAAGCGGCAGGTCTCCGGTTTATCCGGCAAATAACGCACCCGGACCACGTCACCCATGAGGAGTTTATCGAACAGACTCCGCTGGAAATATTCGGCTATCGTTACCGGCGAATGGCCGGGGACATTAAACCGATAGGCAACGACATAAACCGTATCGCCGTCGGAGTCCTTTTCCGTCCAGCGGTCAACAACCAATCCTTGAGCAACTTGCCCCTGCCCGGCCAATTGACCGGCTTTTCCAAGTGAACTCAGACCGGCCCAAATCATGACCACGCCAATCACGGTAAAAGCTCCCCCCATCAGGCTCATCAACAAAATCCAATAAGAAGGCGGGCCGAATTCCTGTTCCAGTTCGGCTACCTCAGGATTGACGCGGGCATAACGAACCTGCACCCGCGTTTCCGGTTTCAAGCTTTCGTACAGGCTGGAACTGACGCTTTCTTCGTGGCTAAACTGGCTCCGGTCGCCCTGAGGCAGCGGCGCAGAATATTTGTAGGTAACGTAGTAGGTATCGCCTTCGGAATCTTCGTCAATGCGGCGGCTGGTAATAACGCCTTCGGTCAGGTCGCCGGTGTCTTTCAGCAAGTTGTATGTCTGCCACTCTGAGAAAAACATACCAACCGGCAGCACCACAAAGGCCAGACTAAACAAAGTCCAGAACAGGCCAAAAACCAAAAAGCAGCCGCCACCCCCCGCCGAAAGCGGCGTGCGGGCTTTGGGCCGCTGGTCCGGTGCTATGGTGGAGGGCGGCGGGCTGCCAACCCAGGATTCGCCGGCTTTGGCTTTTTTAGCCCGGTCGGCCTGTATCAGCGCTAATCCTCTGGCAATCAGGCTTAGAACGATAACCCCGATAATTCCAACGATAATCCAGGTGAGCATAAGGTGGTGTATTCCAAAGCGTGAAGTTTAGAAAAACAGGGCAATTTCCGCATAGACCTGGTTGATGGTGGACGGGTCGCTGCTGTACAGTTTGCCGCCGGTAGATTCGGACAGTTGGCGCAGCACCTCGGTATCGGCGTCGCTGCCAAAAGCGATGGTGAAGAGCTTGATGGCATTGCCGCCTTCCTCACCGGCAGTGCCAATCTGAGCCATCAACTGTTCCAGCGTAGTCGTTGAGAACGTATCCTGCCCATCCGACAAAACCACCACGCCGCGAATGTGGTCAGGATTGCCGTTGGTTTTGAGGTCAGTAATCGCCCGGAGGGTGGCATCATAGAGACTCGTATCGCCCTCCTCGATCAAGCCCGACACCCGGCGAACCACCTCATCTTTTTTGTCGGCCAGCGGTGATAAGGGCGTCAACTCGGTCACTTCGGTGCTGAAACTAATCACCTGGAGCTGGTCGCGGCTATCCAGCAGTTGGACAAACTGGGCCAGGCTGGTGCGGGCCGAGGCAATTTTGTCGCCGGCCATGCTGCCAGAGGTATCAATCACCAGCACCAGGTCTACCGGCCGTTTGACCTGCCGCCAGAGCTGCTGCGCGCTGGAAATGACCTCAGCCGGGGGGATTTCGAGCACGGTTTTCGGTTCGGTGGGATCAACCCCGTGGCCGGCATCCAGCGGAGCCGCCAGGGGGATCGAAGGGTCTGCCGGGCGAAAGCCCAACTCAATGGCCCGCTGCTGCTGCGGTTTGTCCCGCAGAAATGTTTCAAAATCCTGGGCCGCCGCCTTTTGCTCCGGCGTTATCCAGGGCGCATTGAGAATAACATAGGGATTGTTAGTCCAGAAAGTGCCTTCTTTGGGATAAATAGCGACCACCGGCAGTTGCGAGCTGTCCCCAGCCAGGCGCTTGCTCTCCTGGGCTACCACCAAATTTTCATACAACACCGCCGCGCTCAGATACGACGGGCCGCGTTCAAACATGCGCTCGGCAAAGAAGCCGGTGCTGGAGCCGTAATGGATGATACTGCTTTCCACTTCTTGCATGAAAGAAATGAGCGCGGGATCACTCAAATCGTCAACGGTCAACCCGCGCTGCTTGCCGGCCCCGGCGTAGGCTTCGGCCAGAATGGAGACAACCCCGCTGTTGCTATGATTGGGGTGCGTATGCCCAAATTTAAACCGGCCCCATTCCGGGTAGCCGTATTTGGCCCAGCCCTCCTCGGATGTTGACAGCGCGGCGATGTCGGCCCAGCCAATCGGAGTCGTGGGCCAGCCCAGGGCTTCGGCCATCGGCTTCCACATGGCAATCACCACCGGGCTGAGGACCAAATCGTTGGGCGTCCCTTCGATCAAATCAGTCGAGTGCTGCTTGCGCCATTCGGCATTGGCTACGGGAATATAAACCGAAGAGGCCGGACTCCAGACCGTTGGCTGCAACTGCCCGGAAATAATGGCATTGACCGACTCAATAGACCCCATCGGCGCGGCTTCGACGACAATGGTCGCGCCATCCGCCGTTTTACGCTGGCTGGTATTGTACTGCTCAACCAGCGGCTCCAGCCAGGCCTGCTTTTCTGAGCCGTAAACAATGCTCACTTTGACCGTATTTTGCAGGCTCAAAAAGCCGCCATCGCCCCCCCCACAGGCAAAAAGCGCCAAAACCACACTAAACAGAACAGGCAATAATCTATTTGTATGTTTCATCATAAACCCTCCACTTACAAATCCCCCCGCCACCTGCTATCCTCTTCTGCCATTACCGGGCAATGTTCCTGGACCAGAAATCCAGCAGGGTATTGAGCACGTCGCCGGGCGGCAGTTCGACCTGGGGCGGCAGGTCCACCTTTAGCCCAATATCTCCCACCGGATCGCTCGAACTGAAAGGGCTGCCCGGCTGGTCGAGCGGAATAGTGTTATCAACCGGCCGGAAACCGTACTGAAGCAGCGCTTTTTGCTGCACCGGCTGGCTCAACAAATAATCGGTAAAAACCTGAGCGGCGGCGGCCTTGTCTGGGGTAACCCATTCCGCCTTCAAAACACAGAAGGGGTGGTCGCTCAAAACGGTCGCCGGGGGATAGTAGACCCGCAGCGGGCCGTACCGCCCCACCGCGTTGGCCGCCTGCTCAATCGCGGTGGACTCGTACACCGCCACCAGGTTATATTTGCTCGGTCCATAAGTGACAATTTGCTGCATGTAGGTGCCGGTGCTGTCGCCAAACTCGGAGATGGCCCCTTCGATTTCGGTGAACCATTGTTGGTACTCGACATTGGCGAGAATATCCTGAGAGGTCAACCCGCTGGTTTTATCAAAATAGTTGTAGGTCATCAGAAGAATAGTCATAAAACCACTGTTAGATTTGAGCGGGTCGGTGTGGCCAAATTTAATGTAGCCCCATTCGGGCTGACCGTAGCTCTCCCAGCCTTTGGGGTCAACCAGGGCCTCATGCAGGCGCAGCCACATGTGGCCATTGGGGTTGTCGCCCCAGAGCACGTTTGCCTGTTCCTGCCAGGCCACCACCACCAGCGGAGTCGAGACCACCGGGCGGCAGGAGACCGGGTCGCTTGTGTTAACCAACGCCGCACCCGACCTGGCCGATAAATCTTGCAGAATAGCCGTTTGGAGCGAGCTGGCCGGGCTGATGACATCCGGTTTCCTGCTGCCGTCCAGAACCGCCAGATAAATTTCGCGCGACCCCATCTTTTCGAGGGTCACCTGGATGGGCCGCCCATCAACCCGACCCTCGAAATTAGCGATCACATCATTCAACCAGGCTTCTTTCTCGGTTGAGTAAAGCACAGACAGTTCAATGGGATTGGCTGTTTGCCACCAGCGCTGGCCGACCAACAAGCCAATAACGACCACTACAGCCAGACCGATAATGGCAAAAAAGAGAACTTTATTTGATTGCATGGAGACAACCTGGGATTAAAAATTTAGGAAGCATGAGCAGTATACCGTGAGGATGCCGGATGGAGCAGCGCAAGAGCCGGACTGAACCACTCATGGGTATAAATTGAGGTAATAACAAGGACCAATTCTTGGAGTACAGTGTGTCAATACAACACTAATTTAAAAAGCGAAAGATCATATCTTTCTATTGGGAATTATGTCACAACGGTATTAAGCAAGAGTTAAAAGTATGTTAACTCTATTTAACAAAATAACGGTTATTTTTGAGGCAGATGGGCCGCGAAATCTTCACGCAAGCGCCGGCAGTGATAAACACCACCCGAGGGGATGTTCCACCAGACCGGGGTAAAGCTGACCTGATGGAACAGGCGGCGATACAACCGCAAGTAAACCCAGGGCATCACCGTAAGCTGGCTAAAAATGCCAGCAGTGGCTACTTCCTGAATACAAGTAAATATCTGCTGGTTAACCTCGCGCGGCAGGCTGGGAGTGGGCAAACCGCTAATAATCACATCTACCCGATCAACCCCCAGCGCTTGCAGGTACTGGTAGGCAGTGGCGGCATTAGCCTGGATGACATAGGCTCCGGGACAGCGATTTGATACAATTTGGACGAAATCGGGGTCCATCTCTAAGGCGATCAGGGTAGAATGGCGGTGCATCCGCTCCAGGGCCACAGTGGTGACCGCGCCAGTGCCCGCACCCAACTCCAGGATCGTCTGCGGGCGGGCGGGGTCAATATGGTAGCACAGCGCCGAGGCTAAAGCGCGGCTGGAAGGAGCGACACTGGCTACCCGCGTCCCGTGCCGCAGAAATTTCTGCAAAAACAGAAAGCGGCTGGAGCTGTCCGGTTTGGCTTGAATTGGAGAGACAGATGAGGCAGACATAGCGCTTTAATCTCCTATAGGGCGATGATAGGCCAGAAATGGCTCTATCTGTTCTTTTTCCACATAGCGGCGCAGAATTTTGGGGTCGGTCTCGGTCAAATCAACCAGCACCAGGGCATCTATGACATTGGCGAAATCGGGGTCCACGTTGAAGGCTAACACCCTGGCCCCAAATTTGAGATACTGTTTGAGCAGGATAGGCACGCCTTTTTGGTCAATTTCAATATCCTGCAAAACCGAAGATAAATCGTCCAGGTCACGGATCACCCGGCTCAATTCGTTGGGCTTCCGGGGGGTGAGCAGGCGGCGGCGGGGTGGGTTGCGGGGTTTGATCAGGGGAGCCAGTTCCGGCAGGCGGTACTGCATCTGCAAAACATGACCAGCAGCTCCCGTGACATGCTGGTGTAGCTGTTGCTGATACTGACCGGGCCAAAGAAAATTTTATAGCGCGGATGGCGCATGACAAATTGGCCCAGACCGCGCCACAACATCAACAGCGGCGCGTATTCACGCTGATATTCCGGCCTGACAAAAGAGCGGCCCAACTCGATGGCCGGGCTGATCTGGGCGATAAATTCAGCCGGGTAATGATACAAAGTGCTGGTATAAAGCCCTTTCAACCCGTGCGATTTGAGAATGGCGTCGGTCAGGCCCAGGCGGTAAGCACCCACAATCTCCTGGTTGGCTCGATTCCAGATGAACAGGTGCAGATAGTACGGGTCAAAGTCATCCAGATCGAGCGCTTTGCCGGTGCCCTCCCCTGTCCCTCTAAAAGCGACTTCGCGCAAACGGCCAATTTCGGTAAGGAGCTGCGGAATTTGGGCCGCTTTGGCGTAATAAACCGCCAGGTCATTGCTCTCGGTAAGGAACTGGGCCGGCGGCAGGTGGTCAATTTCGGCTTGCAAAACGGCTGGCGGTTGCGCCGCAATAATCGGGGCAAAGGTTCGAGCTTTGCTGGGCAGAGGTAGTTGAAACTGAGGGGTCCGCAGCGGCTTGATCGAAGGTGTTTCGCGGCTGGCCAGAGCATAAGTTCGCTGGCGCAGATAGGCGGTCAGTTCAGCATCAGTGGCAAAAGATTGCATCTGGCGGGCCGGCAGCGCACTGCCAAACCGCACTTCGACGGCCCGGTTCTGTTTATTGAGCAGCTCACGCGGGAGCAGCACAGTGCGCAATCGCGGGTGGACCAGCCCGGCCAGGTGGAAAAACAGGCCATTGCTGCCATGAATATAAGCCGGCAAAACCGCAGCCCCGGAGCGGCGAATCAGCCGGGCCACATTTTCATTCCAGGCCGGGTCGGTTACCTGGCCGGTACGAATATCAATATGTGAAACCTCACCGGCAGGAAAAATAATCAGGACTTGCCCCTGTTGTAACCAAGTTAACGCTTCTTTCAGGCCGCGAATATTGGCCTGGGCAGATTGCGGTGTATTAAAGGGGTCAACAAAAATACACATCTCCTTGAGTTGAGGAATCTGAGCCAGCAGATAGTTGGTCATCACCTTCACCTCGGCCCGCACACCGTACAAGATGTGAGCCAGAATCATGCCCTCAATAGCGCCATAGGGATGATTGGCAATGACGACCAGCGGGCCGGAAAGCGGAATTCTGGCCCAATCTTCCGGGGCTACTCGGGTCTGAATATTGAGCAGGTGCAAAGAGGCGTCAAGAAAATCCTTAGCCGTAGCGGTGTGGCTAACATAACCGTAGAGTGCATTGAGGCGGGGAAAGCACAGCAAATCTTCCAGGGGCTTGGCCAGCCAGGGCGACAGGCGCGGCGGTTGGTTGGCTGAATTGATCCGAAAGGGCGGTTCAGCGTTAACCGGCGAGAACATGGGCAGTCCCTCCTTATGCTAGAATGAGTCGGGTAAAACTGCCCGTTATTTTGGATGACCAATGTTATGAGAGCTTAAAGAATTTGTTAAACCTTTTTAAATCTGGTTGCCCGCTTTTTTCGGCAGCTTACGGGCAAATTCGACAAAATAATTGATGGACTCAGGGTTACGCATTGCGCCCCGATTGGCGGCCTGCTCAACCGGCTGGCCCAGCAAAATTTTACGGATGGGCACTTCCATCTTTTTACCACTCAGGGTGTACGGAATCTGCTCCACAGCAAAAATGTCGTCGGGCACGTGGCGCGGCGAAATATCCTGCCGGATTTGGCGTTTGATTCGCCGGCGCAGGTCGTCGTCCAATTCCGCCCCCTGGCGCAGCATGACAAACAAAAGCAAATCTCCTTCGTGCCCCAACGCTTCAGTATCCACCACCAGGCAATCCACAATCTCGGTCAGGCTCAACACGGCTTGATAAATCTCGCTGGTGCCCATGCGAACGCCCTGGCGATTGATAGTCGAGTCGGAACGGCCATAAATTACGCAGCCCTGGCGTTCATTAATTTTGAGCCAGTCGCCGTGCCGCCAGATGCCGGGGAACATCGAGAAGTAGCTGGCCTTGAGACGAGTCATATCCGGGTCGTTCCAAAAGTAGAGCGGCATGGAGGGCATCGGCTCGGTAATGACCAGCTCGCCTACCGCATTGATGACCGGCTGGCCCGCTTCGTTGAAAGCCTGCACCTTCGCCCCCAGCGACGGCCCCTGTAGTTCCCCGGCAAAAATGGGCTGGAGTCGCACCCCCCCGATAAAAGCTGTACACACGTCGGTCCCGCCGCTGATCGATTCCAGGGCTAAATTGGCGCTGATATTTTGATAAACCCACTGGAAGCCATCCACCGGCAAAGGCGAGCCGGTTGAGCCGAGCGCCCGCAGGCGGTTCAAATCGAAATCCCGGTTGGGTCGCAGGCCGGCCTTCATGCAGCTCTGGATAAAGGCTGCGCTGGCCCCCAGGTAGGTCATGCCGCTCTCCTGGGCCAACTGCCACAGCCGGTTCAGGTCAGGATAGCCGGGGCTGCCATCGTAGAGGATGATGGGCGTGCCGTTAAGCAGCCCGCCGAGCAGGAAATTCCACATCATCCAGCCGGTGCTGGTAAACCAGAAAAAGCGGTCTGCCGGCTTGAGGTCCAGGTGGAGGTGGATCGCTTTGAGATGTTCCAGCAAAATTCCACCCTGGCTCTGCACAATGGGTTTGGGCAGGCCGGTGGTGCCGGAGGAATAAAGGACCCACAGCGGCTGGTCAAAGGGTACTTGCTCGTAAATCAGGGGGCCAGTGGGGGCCGCCGCAATTAGATCGTCCCACAAAACGATATTCTTCAACAAAGCAGCGGCGGTCTGCCCCGGCCCGGACACGATGATCGTTTTTTCGACGGTGGGTAAATTGGCCTGGAGTTGGGCGATAACGCCGGTGCGGTCAAAGGTTTTGCCGCCCCAGTCATAGCTGTCCACCGCGATGAGCACCTTTGGCTCGATCTGGCTGAAACGGTCCAGCACGCTGCGTTCCCCAAACTCAGGCGGGCAACTGGACCAGATGGCCCCCAGGCTGGCAGTGGCCAGAAAGGCGACAACCGCTTGGGGAA
>JAAUSP010000304.1 GCA_012032575.1 Anaerolineales bacterium
CATGCTCTCCTGCAAGTTGCGCAGCAGATCAAGATGCTGGGCCTGGTGGTCACGTCGAGGGCAGTAGTCGGCTCGTCGGCGATGAGCAGCCGGGATCACACGACAGCGCCATCGCAATCATGGCCCGCTGGCGCAGACCGCCGCTCAACTGAAAGGCATACTCGTCAATCCGTCGTTCGGGCTTGGGAATGCCTACCTGGCGCAGCGATTCAATGGCTTTCTCCCTGGCCTGCTGCTTATTCAGCCCAAAATGGAGCTGAACGGCTTCGACAATCTGGTTGCCGATCGTATGCACCGGGCTGAAGGAGGTCATCGGCTCCTGGAAAACCAGGCCAATCTCCGGCCCCCGGATGGCCCGCATCTCTTTGCTGTTAGGGTGCAGCCGGGTCAGGTCAATTTCCTCACCATTGGCGCGGCGCAGTTTAATCTCACCTTCCACAATGCGGCCAGGTTCATCCACAATCCGCAGGATGGACTGGGACGTCACACTCTTGCCGCAGCCGCTTTCGCCGACAATGCCCAGCGTCTTGCCGGGATACACGTCAAATGTGGCCCCATCCACCGCTTTGACCGTTCCCTCATCCTGAAAAAAGTATGTTTTTAGATTTTTTACCGACAATAACGTTTTGTGTCCGTTGTCCATAGCCAAATATCCGCGGAAATTCTTTTCATACCGTGTTGCGTGTTGCGTATTCCGTCCAATCTACGGAATACGCAATACGCAACACGGATTATAGTCTTTTACAGCCTTAATCATCCATACGGGTCCGCCGCGTCGCGGAGGCCGTCGCCCATAAAATTAAAGGCCAGCACCGCGATAATAACGGGGATAGCCGGGATCAGCAGCCACGGTGAAATGGCCAGCGCCTGAATATTCTGCGCATCCTGCAACAATACCCCCCAACTGATGGCGGGCGGGCGAAGTCCCAGGCCCAAAAAGCTGAGCGAGGTTTCGCTGATAATCATGGCCGGCAGCGCCAGCGTGGTCGCCGCGATGATGTGGCTCAGGAATGAAGGCACCATGTGCCGGAAGATGACGCGCATCCGGCTGCAACCGGACAGGCGGGCCGCCATAACAAAATCTTCTTCGCGCAACGACAGAAATCGCCCGCGCACCACGCGGGCCAACTCTGTCCAACCCAGCAGTGAGATGATGATGGTAATAGCAAAGTAGATCTGGTTGACGCTCCAGGTACTCGGCAGCGCCGCCGCCAGGCCCATCCACAATGGAATCGTGGGCATAGAGCGCAGAATCTCAATAATACGCTGAATGACCGTGTCGCTCATACCGCCGTAGTAACCCGAAATGCCGCCGAGCGCCACCCCCAAAACCAGGCTGAGGGCAACGCTCACCAGTCCAATGACCAGCGAGGTCCGCGTGGCATACATCAGCCGGGACCACACATCGCGCCCCTGCACATCCGTCCCCATCAGAAAGAGCGTTTCTTCTGCATCTGCGCCTTCCACGCTGATAAGATGGATGTTGGTGGGAATAAAACCTAACCACTTATACTCAAAACCAGGCCCAAAGAAACGCACCGGATATTTCAGGTTAGGGTCGGGGGCGTAGACCCGCTTGAACGTTTTGAGATCGCGTTTGCCGGTCATACCAAAAACGTGAGGGCTGAAGTCGCCGTTATCGAACCAGTAAATGGGTTGAGGAACCATCAGGGAACGCTGGGCCTCGGAAGCTTCGGGGTCAACGTAGGCCATAAATTCCGCATTCATGGCGATGAGATAAAAAAGGATCAGGACCAGAGTCGCCCCCATCGCCAGTTGGTGTTTGCGAAAACGCCACCACATCAACTGCCATTGGGTGGCAACCGCAACCCGCTCCTCGGCCTGGGTGACAACCAACTCTTGCTCTTGTTCCTCCAGCTCCTGGGGAGGAGTCATGATTGATTCTGCCATTATTGCCTGCCTAACCGGATGCGCGGGTCAACCCACATCAACAATAAGTCGGAAATGAACGTGCCGATCACCGTCATAACGCCAAGCAGCAGCACAATGCTTCCGGCCAGAAATACATCCTGAGCAATCAGCGCCTTGAGCAGCAGCGGCCCCACCGTCGGCAGACTCAACACCAGCGAAACAATGATACTGCCCGAAATGACAAACGGGAACAGATAGCCAATGGTACTGACAAATGGATTGAGCGCCACCCGCACCGGGTATTTCATAATCACCCGTGTTTCAGACAAGCCCCTGGCCCGGGCCGTCATCACGTAAGGCTTGCGCAGTTCATCCAGCAGATTAGAGCGCATGATCCGAATCATCTGCGCCGTGCCCCCGATGCCCAACACAACCGCTACAATGGGCAGATGCTTGAGTAAATCAACAAATTTAGCCCAACTCCACGGCGCGTCGGCCAGCTCGGCTGAGAACAGACCGCCGACGTTGGCATCGAAAAACCGGAAACTGACGTACATCACGATGAGGGCCAGCATAAAGCCGGGGATGGCCAGGCCGATAAAGCCGATGAACGTGGCCACGTAATCGCCAATAGAATAGCGTTTGACCGCAGAATAGATGCCGATGGGCAGGGCCACCGCCCAGGTAAAAACGATGGCCGCCAGCGAAATGACAATCGTCAACACGAGCCGGTCGCCGATGACGTCAAGGACCGGCCGGTTCCATTCGATGGCCATGCCAAAGTTGCCCTGCATGATCAAGCCCATCCACCTGAAATACTGCATGTAGAGCGGCTGATCGAGCGCATACTGGGCACGGAGTGCCTGCGCCTCGGCTTCCGTCACCGAGTTCCCCGAAGACGACATCATGGCGATGTATGAGGTCACGTAATCGCCGGGGGGCAGTTGGATGATAGCAAACGAGAGGATGGTGATGGCCCAGATGGTCACAAGGGCCAGGATCAAACGGCGGATAATATAAGCTACCATAAAAGTTACACCTCTCTACCCTCCCCCCGCCTGGGAATAGGGAAGGGATAAGGCTATTCCAAGAAAATAGTTATTCAAGACGTGTTGCGCCACCGGGGGCCTTCGGCTCTGTTGCGTCTTGCGTGACACAAACGGAACACGCAACACGTTTGGACTTAAAGCCTATCCGAAAACCCGGCCGTGGCGACTGCCACGCCCGACTAACGGCGGCGTGGCAGCCCGGCCAGCTAGTTTTCGGATAGGTTCTTATTTACAGGACTTACCCGGTGGGCCTAAGCATGTCATTTCGACCGAAGGGACGCGAAGCAGTCCCTAATACCTCGTCTTGCACGAGGAATTTTGAGGGATTTCTCGCTCCCCCTACGGGTCGCTCGAAATGACATGACCGCGTTATTTAAATCTTAGACCTCTCCAAACTACACTGTCTTAAAGAAAAAAGTGATGGGCTGTGAAGTACAAGGCGTGCGCGCGTGCTGCGCGTTTACCTGACGTCCGGGGATATTGCCCACATTGTTCTTGACAATCCGCACGCCCATAAACGCCGGCGACTGGCCCACTGTGCCGATGCTCCACTGCTGTTCGACGATGATCTTCCAGAGTTCTTGCGCGTTCTTAATCTGGCCGGCTTCTTCCAGCCCGAATGCCTCCCGGTAGAGCTCAAAGGCGCGCAGCATTTCGGGGTCGGTTGGCTTTGTGCCCTGCTCGCCATTGGAGGCATACCACCTGGCATAGGCCATGCCCATGTGACATTCAGCCGGGTCTATCGGCAGGGCGTGGCGGGCAAAGAGGTAGAGCATTTCCGAACCATCGTTGGCCCAAATGAGGATTTGGTGTTCGTTGTTGGCGGTCATACCAAAGGCAATGTTGCGTTCGGTCTCCTTGACATTCACATCAATGCCGATCTCTTTCCACTGCTGCTTGATCATTTCGCCAGCCTTGGTATAGGGAATGAACGACCCGCCCACGGTGATCATTTCAAGCTGCAGGCGTCCCTTGCCGTCGGTGCGGAGGCGGAAGCCATCGCTGTCTTTCTCGGTCAGCCCAACTTTGTCGAGCAGCGCGTTGGCTTCGTCTATGTTAAGCGTACACCACTTGGAGCGATAGTCTACACCGGGGCTGTAAATGGTGTCTTCTGCCGGAGCTGTGGAGCCGGGTGTGCCCACGCCGAGCCAGAGGGCCTCGTTAAGCTGGTCACGGTCAATACCCAGCGAGAGGGCGTGGCGGAAATCTTTGTTTTTGATCAACTTGGCAATTTCAGCGTCGCCTTCGTAGGCATTACCAAAGTGCAGGGTGGCGTCCGAGCCATTGAAGGCCGGGTCGAGATGAACGGTATAGTCACCTTTTTCGGCGTTTCCAGGAAACGGGCAGCTTGTCCAGGCCCATGTGGCGTTCCTGGACGTCGTACTCGCCGGCAATGGCCCGCAGGTTGGCCACTTCGACGTTCTCGGCCAGGGTCATGGTGATCTTGTCAATGTACGGCAGTTGGTTGCCTTCGGTATCTACGGCCCAGAAGTACGGATTGCGTTCCATGGTCCAGGTAGGCGTATTGATCGGACTGGTCGTCCGCCAGGGCGTCATTGTCGGCAGGTCGGGATTGAGCGCCCAACTGTACCTGTTCTTGAGCAGAGACAACCAACTGTCAAAGCCCTCATCCGTAGCCATTTGGGTGACTTCTTCTTCGGATGAGTACTTGGGCAGGAATTGTTTGAGGTAATGGGCCGGGCAATACCCACCGCCAAAAGTTCCGAACGCGCCGCGTGTGGCAAAGCCGGCGCCGATGCCGGTGCTGCCGGCCAGGACATAGGTAAAGTAGGGATAGGCTTCCGGGAACTCAAAGGCTATGGTAAAGTCGTCAATCTTTTTCATGACGCCCGGTTGGCCGTTGATTTGCATTTCGGGGAAGGGTGTGGGCACGATTTCCGGGTTCGAGTAGATATCCTCGTACCAGAACATAAAGTCGTCGGCGGTCAGGGGTTGGCCGTCAGACCATTTGGCCCCCTGGCGCAGGAAAATGGTGATCGTCGTACCATCTTCGCTCACCTCCCAACCTTTGGCCAGCGCGGGCACAATCTTGGAGCCGGTGTAGTCAAAGTGTAATATTTTATCGTTGGAGTTAATGCGGTTGCCGTTCTCGTGATCCGCCGGGCCGGTGAAGGCGCGCCGCCAGGTGCCACCATACTGACCAATCTCTGCCAACGGCTGAATAACCATCACGTCTTCGGGACCGGGCAGCCGTTCTTCGACCGCAGGCAGGTCGCCGGCTTCGACCAGTTCGGCCAGCATCGGCGCTTCGGCAAATGTTTTGGGGAACTCTGCTACATCGAGGATAATGGTGGGGCCTTCGAGTTTGCCGACCAGCCCGCCGAGATCATCAGCTTGAAGGGCAGCAATCGCCGGGGCGACCCCTGTGGCTGTAGGGGCCAATGGGGGGGGAGTTCCAGCAGCGGCTGTGGCTACTTGCGGCAGATAACCGCCAACAGCTACCGAACCTGTGGCCAGCGCGGCCAAACGCAAAAATTCGCGTCGGGAAACGCGGTTGGACTTAGACCTCTCCGTCGTCATTTTAGTAATACCTCCTCGTACTCTAAATAATTATGTAGTTCATTATTTGAACTGGTAGTTCAACCTACGAACATTATTATAACATTGCTTGTCTGGATTGTCAAGAAAAAATAGATATTTTCGTAATGAGGCTAAACTTGACAGATTTCAGATAGGTGCATTAGACTAAACCTGTTAAAAACACTTGTCAAATTTTTCGACAAATTTTGATCTACTTCCGAAAGGTATTCATCCCCATGTCCAAATCTATCTTTAACGGCCTGATTCCCCCGCTGTTAACCCCCTTATTACCCGACGATTCGATTGACCGGCAGAGTGTCCAGCGCCTGATTGAGCACATTTTAGCCGGCGGCGGCAACGGCGTTTTTGCCCTGGGCAGCTCCGGCGAAGGGCCATTTTTGAGCCTGGCTCAACGGCGCGACCTGGTGCAATACGCGGCTGAAGCGCTGCATGGGCGGGGGCTGCTGCTGGTGGGTGTTTCTGAGACCAGTGTGCGACGGGTCAAAGAGGTAATGATCGCGCTTGACCTGCCCGGCGTGGATGCCTTTGTGGTGACTGTGCCGTTTTACGGCCAATTCAGCCAGCCCCAGATCCAGCGTGATTTCTTCACCGCCGTTGCCGACGAGTCTTCCCGGCCGCTACTGCTCTATAATATTCCGCAGGCCGTCCACGCCGTGGTCGAACCTGAAACCCTGGCCGAACTGAGCCGGCATCCCCGGATTGTAGGCGTAAAAGACAGCCATGGCGACATTGAACGGTTTCAACGGCTGGTCTGGCTAAGCCAGGAAACGGATTTGGCCGTGTTGCAGGGAGCCGAGTCAATGGCCGGGCTGAGCATGGCCGCCGGGGCCGATGGGCTGGTCTGCGGGCTGGGTAATATCGTCCCAGCCTGGTTTACGGCGATCATTGAGGCAGTTCGCGCCAACCGGCTGGAACAAGCTCAAGAGATACAGCAACGGGTGGTGGCTTTGGGCCGGCTGCATACGTGTAGCCATTGGTTGAGCTGCATGAAAACCGCCGCCAGTCTGTTGGGGCTGTGTGAGCCGCTGGTTTCCGCGCCTATGCCCAGGCTGTCGGCGGATGAAACGGCGCGTATTCGCAGCTTGCTGCAAGAGCAGGGATTGAGTCCGATTCGCTAAATCACCATGATGTCATTGCGAGCCGCAGGCGAAGCAATCCCCCACCCCAACAGGGAGATTGCTTCGGCCTACGGCCTCGCAATGACATTTTCATCGTTATAAATCCTTGACAACTCTCCTTGCCAGTGTTATAATGTTTAGTAATTGAACTATCAGTTCATTATATGAACCGTAAGCAATAACCTCTCTCTTTCTCAATCACCTTTGCAACCTTTGATGGTTTGGACAAGGAGGTCCCTCTATGGAAGTACGCTACGCCCCTGATCCCACGCGATTTGAACGGATGAACACGGTCGAGGTCAGGCAGCATTTCCTGATCGAGGATTTGTTTGCCCCCGGTCAGGTCAAGCTGGTTTATTGGCATACCGACCGCCTGATTATCGGTTCCGCAGCGCCGACCGGCTCGCCGCTGGCCCTGGAAGCAGGCCGGGAACTGGCCGCCAACTATTTTGCCGAACGGCGCGAAATTGGCGTCATCAATATTGGCGGCGAGGGTCAGACCACCGTTGACGGCGTCACTTACAACCTGGGCAAAAAAGATACGCTGTACATCGGGCGGGGCAGCCGCCAGATCGAGTTTAGCAGCCTGTCCGCGGCTGATCCAGCCCTATTTTATCTCATCAGCCTGCCGGCCCACCAGACTTATCCCACCCAATTGGCGCGGGCGGAAGCCGTCGAAGCGGTCTCCCTGGGCAGTCCCACCGAGGCCAACCAGCGCCGGCTTTACAAAGTGATCCACCCCGAAGGTATTCCAAGCTGCCAACTGGTCATGGGTTTTACCCAGTTGGCCGAAGGCAGCATTTGGAACACCATGCCCGCCCACACCCACGAGCGCCGCAGCGAAGTTTACATGTATTTCGACCTGGCCGCCGATGGGGTGGTCTTCCACCTGTTGGGCCAACCGACCGAAACCCGGCATCTGGTGGTCCGCAATGGGCAGGCGGCCCTGTCGCCCAGTTGGTCTATCCATTCCGGGGCAGGCACCAAAAATTACACCTTTGTCTGGGCCATGGGCGGCGAGAATCAGGCTTTTAGTGACATGGACAGTGTTAAAATGGAGGAGCTGCGATGATTCTGGATCAATTCAAGCTTGAAGGACGGGTAGCCCTGGTTACCGGGGCCAGACGCGGTTTGGGTCAGGCGATGGCAATTGGCCTGGCTGAAGCCGGGGCCGACATCGCCGGACTGGATGTAAACTTTCCTGACGAGACCCAGGCCCAGGTAGAAGCCCTGGGCCGGCGCTTTTATCGGATAGCCTGTGACCTGCGGCAAGCGTCGGTGCCTCAACTCGATGAAACGGTCGGGCAGGTGGCCCAGGCTCTGGGCCGGCTGGATATCCTGGTCAACAATGCCGGCATCATTCGCCGGGCGCCGGCTCTGGAATTTAGTGAAGAATATTGGGATGATGTTATCCAGATCAATCTCAAAGCGGTCTTTTTTCTGACCCAGGCGGCAGGCAAACTGATGGCCCAACAAGGCAGCGGAAAAATTGTCAATGTGGCCTCCATGTTGTCTTTTCAAGGGGGCATCCTGGTACCTTCCTATACGGCGGCCAAAAGCGGCGTGGCCGGTTTGACCCGCGCCCTGGCCAACGAATGGGCGGCCAAGGTATCAATGTCAACGCCATCGCTCCGGGTTATATGGCTACTGAAAATACGGCTCCTATTCGCGCCGACGAGAAACGCAGTCAGGCCATTCTGGAACGAATCCCGGCCAATCGCTGGGGCCAGCCGGACGACCTTAAAGGGGCGGTGGTGTTTTTAAGTTCCAGCGCCTCGGATTATGTAAACGGCCTCATTTTACAGGTTGACGGCGGCTGGTTGGCCCGCTAAGGAGCATGGCCCATGACTTCTGCTTTCAAAGCAGTTTTGATTGACTACGACGAGGAACTTTTTACCCCGCCGGCCTGGATTGGCGGCGAACTGGCCCGCTCCGGCATCGAGTGGGTGGAGGGCCAGCATCGCAGCCCGGAACTCGCTCTGGCAGTGGCCCGCGAGGCCGATGTGGTCCTGGTGCAGTCGGTGCGCCCCTGCTCACCCCATCTGTTATTGCCCAACTGGAGCGCTGCCGCTGCATTGTCCGGCTGGGTGTTGGTTACGACAGCGTGGATGTTGCTGCTGCCACAGCCCACCGGATTCCTGTTTGCAACGTGCCCGCCTACTGCACCGACGATGTGGCCGACCATACCATCGCCTTGCTCATGGACAGTTTGCGTCATCTGGCCCGGCAGGATCGCTGGATTCGGGCAGGGCGATGGGACCGCCGCGCGGCCAGGCCGACCCGCCTGCTGCAAGG
>JAAUSP010000305.1 GCA_012032575.1 Anaerolineales bacterium
TGTCGCTGTTGGTTCGGCGGTGACGAGAGCCGCAGCTCGCGGGCGTCGCGGTGGGGCGGTCGCCGGCGCAGCCGGCAGTTAACAGCATCGCGCCGGTGAGGGTGAGCCAGATGAGAGTGGGTAAATGTGCGTTCATGCGCGGTAAAGAGCCTTGAATTGAAGCTATCGGCGCGAGGCTGAAGAGGTCCTGTTGGTAAACCACCTAACTATGCTAAATGGCCGAGGCTAAAGCCGTCGGCCTGAAAGGGCGAAGCCCTGACGGGCTGTAACTTAGCTCGAAGAGCTTTACTCTCTCAGCGTGACGGCTTTAGCCTCACGCTCCTCCTCAAATATGAGTTTGCCAATAAAAACTTGAAGCTGCCGGTCGCAGACCGGCTCGGAGCGAAACCGACCTCTAACCCCTGACCCCCGGCCCCTGCCTCACATATATTTCCATAACTCAAAAATCGTGCCGTAGCGGCCCCCCTGCTGGCGGAAGCGGCGCTGGTCGGCGGGTTTGGGCCAGGTGTGGTAGCTGGCCTGGCTGTTATTCTGGGGCAGGCGGGGCGGGTTGCCGGCGGCAATCAGATTGACGGCTTTGACCAGCATCTCCGCGCCCACCACTGAGCTTTTGTAGGACAGGGAGAGAATGGTGTCGTCGGGGGTCACGTTAATCCGTTCTTGCAGCAGCAGTTGGCCGGTATCGAACTTTTCATCCACCCAGTGAATGGTGACGCCGGTTTCTTTTTCCCGATTGGTAATGACCCAAAAATAGGGAAACAGCCCGCGATGGCGCGGCAGCAGGGCCGGGTGAATATTGATGACGCCGCAGCGGGCCAGGTCAATGATAGGCTTTTTGATAAACTGGTTGAGGTAGACGGAAATAACCAAATCGGGCTGCCAGGCTTGAATCTGGTCGAAGGTTTCTTTCGCGTTGACATCAGGCGAGCCGATGACCGGCACGGCATACAGCCGGCGCATATCGCGCAGCGAGTTGACTTTGGGGGTGCGGCCCAGCAGCCGGAAGGCAATCGCCGTGGCCCGGCTCTGGAACAACTCCAACGCTTTGCGACCCACAAAACGCAGTCCAGCCCGCTGTAACAGATACCACAAGCCGTCCGGCAGACTTTTACCGTAGATCAGGCAGTCGGAGCGAACCACACCGACCACCTGCCCCGGAAACTCCTTGAGCAGCCGCTCGGTCATGAGATTGGAAAATAAACTTTCGTAGGTCAGGATGACGATGCGCATGGCAAATTCGATTGTTACCTGGGTCTCATGTCATTTCGAGGCCGCAGGCCGAGAAATCCCTCCGAAATAACTGTTAAAAGGATTTGGCTGGACATACCGACAATCAGGGGATTTCTCCCTTCGGTCGAAATGACATGGGTGAGCACTTATAAATTGGCAATGCTATTACAAATATAATCCACCTGTTCCGACGTGAGCGTTGCGCCGGAGGGCAGGTTGAGGCCCCGGCGAGAGAGGTCCTCGGCGATGGGCAGAGATTGGCCGGTTTGGTACATCGGCAGGGTGTGGACAGGGTAAAAGAAGGGGCGGGTTTCGATGCCGCGTTCGCGCAGGCGGGTGCGCAGATCGTCTCGGCTCAGGCCAAAATCATCCTCGACAATCACCGAGTACATCCAAAAGACATTTTCGGCCCAGGGAAGCTGCGGTGGCAGGGTCAAGCCGGGAATCTCGCTCAGGCGGCGGTTATAATGGGCGGCGTTACGACAGCGGATCGCCAGCAGTTCTTCGATCCGCTCCAGTTGAGCCAGGCCGATGGCCGCCTGGATATTGGTCATGCGGTAGTTAAAAGCCACTTCCGGGTGGAAATAGGGATTCTCGGGGGTGCGGCCCTGGTTTTCCAGGAAAAAGGCCCGCTCGGCCCAGGCCTGATTGTTGGTAACGATGATGCCGCCCTCGCCGGTGGTGATGATTTTGTTGCCGTAAAAGCTAAAAATCGCCGCGTCGCTCAGGCTGCCGACCCGCCGGCCCTTGTACCTGGCCCCGTGCGCCTCGGCGGCGTCTTCGAGCAGCCATAAGCCGTGCTTGTCGGCGATGGCTCGCAGCGGGTCCATGTCGGCCGGGTGGCCGTACAGATGCACGGCCATAATCGCTTTGGTGCGCGGGGTAATGGCCGCCTCGACGGTGGCGGGGTCAATATTCCAGGTCTCGCGTTCGGAGTCGACAAAAACCGGAGTCGCTCCCGTGTACTGGATGGCATTGGCCGTGGCCACGTAAGTCAGGCTGGGCATGATGACTTCATCGCCGGGGCCGAGGTTGAGGGTAGCCGCCAGCAGATGCAGGGCCACCGTGCCGTTGAAGGCCGCCACCCCATACTGCGTGTCGCAGTAGGCCGCAAACTGACTTTCAAAATCGCGCACATATTTGCCCAGCGACGAAACCCAGCCGCTCCTAACGCAGTCGGTCACATAAGCCAGTTCTTTATCGCCCAGCAGCGGTTCGGCAACCGGGATGAAGGGTTGATGATGGGACAAGGCTGCTCCTAAAAATCAGGGAACTGAGGGAACTGAAGGAACTAAAAATCTAGCAGTTCCCTTCGTTCCCTCAGTTCCTTTCTTCAAAGAAAAGGGAGACGTATGGCGGCGTCTCCCCACCTCTATAAAACAAGGCCAAATCATAACCCTAACCAGAGCAAAAGTCAAAGTTATTCTCAACGTTCATGTCCGCTCAGTAAAACCCCCAAAAATTGGGGGTTTCAAAAGTTGAATTCAATGTTATAGTCTGTGGGTGAATGGGTGAGGGTTTTCGACCAAACAGCCTCTAACCGCTAAGGTTAGGGGCTGTTTTCATTTCTGAATATTGAGACCTAAGTATAGCATGACCCCGACCTATACTTAGACTCGACCCTGACCTATACTTAGACTCAACCCTGACCTATACTTAGACTCAACCTCATGCTATACTTAGAGATGGGTCCGGGGATAAGTATGACCTGGCTGAGGTATTAGGCCACGTTGGATATTTCCCTTTTTTGCCAGATAACGCACTCCCAATCATAAAGGTTAGAACAATCGCCCGATGAAAGTGACAGATATAAAAACTTATGTTGTGGCTAATCCGCCGCCGCATTTTGGCGGCCTTTACTGGATTTTCCTCAAGCTAACCACCGCCGACAACCTGACTGGTTATGGGGAGGTTTATTCGGTGCCGTTTCACCCGCACGTGGTGGCCCGGATGATCGAGGATGTCTGCGCCCGCTATGTGCTGGGGGCTGATCCGTTCAAGATTGAACGCTTGTGGCGGATCGTTTATTCCAGCGGGTATACCCAGCGGCCCGACCCGTCGCTGTTGGGCATCCTGAGCGGGATCGAGATGGCCTGCTGGGACATCATCGGCAAGGCGCTGAACAAGCCCGTTTATGAACTGCTGGGCGGCCAGGTTCACGACAAGCTGCGCTCCTACACCTACCTTTACCCGACTGAAACAGACCCCACCAATGTTTACCATGACCCCGAACTGGCGGCGATTCGAGCGGCTGAGTATGTCGAAAAAGGCTTTACCGCTGTTAAGTTTGACCCGGTCGGCCCCTACTCGGCGTTTGATCCCCGGCAGCTTTCGCTGGAGGCGCTGGACCACACCGAAACTTTTGTCAAAACCGTTCGGGCAGCGGTGGGCAGCCGGTGCGATTTGCTTCTGGGGACGCACGGACAGATGACCCCGGCCAGTGCGATCCGTCTGGCCCGGCGGCTGGAAAAGTATGACCCGCTCTGGTTTGAAGAGCCGACGCCGCCCGAAAACCCGGCAGCCATGGCCCAGGTTGCCCGCCAAACCAGCATCCCCATTGCCACCGGCGAGCGGCTGACCACCAAGTATGAGTTTGCCAGAGTGCTGGAGACCCAGGCGGCCTCGATTTTGCAGATGGCCCTGGGCCGGGTGGGCGGTATTCTGGAAGGCAAAAAGATCGCCGGCATGGCCGAGGCGTTTTACGCCCAAATCGCACCCCATCTGTACTGCGGACCGATTGCCGCCGCGGCGGATATTCAGCTTGCCGCGTGCAGCCCCAACTTTTAATCCAGGAGAGCATTCAAACCTGGGGCGGCTTCCACGCCGAAATCCTCAAAGAGCCACTGGTCTGGCAGGACGGATATATTATTCCCCCCACCCGGCCCGGCCTGGGCGTCGAGCTAAACGAAGAGGTGGCCGCCCGCCATCCCTACACCGGCAGCCGGCTCCACCTTGAGATGCTGGACCGGCCGGTTTGAGACGTGAGGCGAGGATGCGAGGAAATCTTCGCCTCACACCTCATCGCCTCTTATTTTCACGGAAAGGCCTGGTCCACGCAGGTGGTCAAACTGCTGGAAGATGTTCTCCAGACTGATTTACGTGCACCAGGATTCCCGGAGGTGCTGGCGGGGACAGAAGGCGGCTAGGCTTGGCCCAACAGGATTGTTTGTGGAGCTAAAGTATGATAGACTGCTTATAAAGGGGGAAACACATGCCCGACTACGATCTAGTCGTCATTGGCTCCGGGCCGGCGGGGGAAAAGGGGGCGGCGCAGGCAGCTTATTTTGGCAAGCGGGTGGCTCTGGTGGAGCGGGCGACCTGTCTGGGCGGGTCGGCGCTCAATACAGGGACTATTCCCTCCAAAACCCTGCGCGAGACGGCGCTTTACTTTTCGGGGCTGCGCCAGCGCGGCCTGTACGGGATTGATTATTCGCTCAAAGAGGGGCTGACGGTGCAGGACTTTATGCACCGCGAGCAGGTGGTCGTGACCCAGGAACGGCAGATCATCGAGCAAAACCTGGCCCGTCACCAGATCGAAGTTGTCTGGGGCAGCGGCTCGATTATTGACCCGCATACGGTGCGAGTGCAGACCCACAGCGGCGAAACCCGCGACCTGAGCACCGATTTCATCCTCATCGCCACCGGCTCCTCGCCCTTCCACCCGTCCGACGTACCCTTTGACCACGAGTTGATTTACGATTCCGACTCGATTTTGAATATGAAGGCCATCCCCAAGACCATGGCCGTGGTCGGTGGCGGGATTATCGGCTGTGAGTACGCCTCCATTTTTACCGCACTGGGGGTCCAGGTTACGTTGATCGAGTCACGGGATCGCTTGCTGCCGCCGGTTGACGACGAGATTGCCGACAAGCTGCAAACTCAACTAACCCAAATGGGGCTGCGTTTTGTCTTCAACGAGCGGGTCAGCCAGACCGAACTGCGCGGGGGGCGGGTCAGTTTGCAATTGCAAAGCGGCAGCCTGCTTGAGTGCGACATCGCCCTGTTTGCGGCCGGGCGGCAAAGTAATATTCAGGGCCTGAGCCTGGAAGCGCTGCAAGTGGCCCTGGGGTCGCGCGGGCTGATCCGAGTCAACGAGCATTATCAGACGAGCGTGCCCAACATCTACGCCGCCGGTGATGTCATCGGCTTTCCGGCCCTGGCCTCCACTTCGATGGAGCAGGCGCGGGTGGCGATGGTCCATGCCTTTAACCTGCATTACAAGGAACAAATCTCGCCGGTGCTGCCCTATGCCATTTACACCGTGCCGGAGATGGCCATGGTCGGCCTGACCGAGGATGAGTGCATCGCCCAGAAAGTTCCGTACCTGGTCGGACGGGCCTACTACGCCAACAATCCGCGCGGCCAGATCAGCGGCGACCTGCATGGCATGGTCAAACTGGTCTTTGCCCCGGCTGATAAAAAGCTGCTCGGCGTCCACCTCATTGGCGAGATGTCGGCCGAGTTGATCCACATCGGCGCGCAAGTCCTGGCTAACAACCAGACCATTGACGCCTTTATCATGGCCGTTTATAACTATCCCACCCTGTCAGACGCCTACAAGTACGCCGCGTATGATGGGCTGGGGCAGTGGGAAGCATGGCAAAAACAACAAAGGGGGATTGAGTGATGGACAACCTATTATCATCGGTACAAACCGTGCTGGCGACCACGCCGGCTCGCTGGCTAAGTTTAACCGAGGTGCTGCCGGTGGAACTGCTAACCCGTCCGGCGGCGTCGGGGGAGTGGTCGGCGCTGGAGTGTTTGCAGCATTTGCTCGATACGGAACAGATGGTTTTTCCGATGCGGCTCAAGGCGCTGCTGGCCGGGCAGGACTTTCAGGCGTTTGATCCCGATGCCGAAGGCACCAAGCCGGCAACCGGCCAAACCGCCGCTCAGACCGCACAGCAGTTTGCCGAACTGCGCGCGGCCAATTTGGTCCTCATCGGCCAGGTCACGTCCGCCGACTTTGACCGCACGGCCCGCCACAGTGAGTTGGGTCTGGTCACGCTCTCCGAACTGCTGCACCAGTGGGCTGCCCACGATCTGATGCACACCGTCCAGGCCGAACGCGCCCTGATGCAGCCCTTTATCGCCGGGTGCGGTCCCTGGCGGCCTTATTTTGTGGACCATGAGATTGTGCGGAAGAGTTGAGGGGGCGAAAATTTAGATAAGCTGAACGTGTTGCGTGTTGCGTCTTCCGTGTTTGCGCAAAGCATTTTAATCCAGATACACCTATGGAATAACCTCAAGTGTGCCCATTTCCGCGTAATCCCCGCCGGTTGCAACGGGCAGGCGCGGGCCGGTGGGGGGCAGGTAGAGGCCGATGCGGAGGGTGTAGGGGCCGGGCGGCAGGTCGGGCGGCAGGGTCAGGTCAATCGGGTCGGGGATGACTTCGCCGGACAGCCAACTGGTCGTCGGCTCTTTGCCACGTATACCGGGTCCTTTATCCTGCTGGGCCACGAGTCGGCCCTGCCCATCCACCAGGTGCAGAAAGACAAAGTAAAGCTGGTCCATCTCGCTCAGCCCCTGCCAATACACCTCGAAGTGGATGGGGCAGGCGGCGGCATCTGCGGCGCAGGCCGATTGACTCCATTGCAGGTCAGACCCGCCTGACAGCGAGGTTTTGTAGCCCAGCAGTTTCACTTTGTTATCAAAATTAGCTTCGACCGGGAACGGTAGCTGCGGCGGCGCAAAGACCCGGTCTTCCTTTTCGGTCACATCCAGCCAATTCAAAGCGAGGCTTTCGCCCAGCGGCAGCAGCCACCAGCGGACCTGCAAGCGGGAGCCATCGGGCCGCAGCCAGCTCAGGCGCACCCGTAAAGTGTCGAGGCCAACGGGGGCGCTGGCCGGCAGCACAAAATCCACCTGATCGCGCACAAATTGACCGGGCTGCCAGCCGGCCGTAGTAGTGCGGCCTTCCACCGGCTGGTGCTGCACCGAGCGCAGTACCGCGCCGCCGGCATCCACCAGCTCGGCCAGGAGGGTGTAGTTGTCCGCCGGCTGGGTTTGCGCCCGCCACAACAGTTTGACCCCAAAGCCTTTCCCCTGGCCCACCCGCGTGACCGTGTATTCATAATCGCTTAGTTCAATCTCCCCGTTAAAATCATACCCCGGCGACGGGTTGAGGGGAGCATTATCAGGCTGCGTGCCGGCCGGGGGCAGAGTCAAGTCTACCTCCCCCAGGTCGAGCAGGGTCGCGCCATCGGCCAGGGGCCAAGGATGTTTGTAGCTGGTGTAGGCGACGAGTTGCAGCCGATATTTGCCCGGCAGCGTGCCCAACTGAATGGGAATCGGAACATAGCTCAAAAGATACTGCCCGGCGGACAAATCGGGGTGGGGAAACCAGCCGCTCACCAGAGCGTCGTCAAGCTGGGCAGCGATGACGTCGCCCTGGCTGAGCCGGAGCGATATGGTTGTCTCCGGCGGCAGGCCGGCCAACGCCTGCCAGGTCAGCGTGATGCCGTAAGGTTGGCCATCCACGGCTTGGGGAGAGAAATCGGCCCCCAGCAGGCGCAGCTTTTGGTCGAAAACGGCTGTTTGCGGGTAAGGCAGCGTCGGTAATAAGGTCTGCGGGTCGGCCTTTGGCGAGGCCAGGCGGACCAGCCGCCCCCAGGGGAGCAACTGGGTTTGGCCCTCGATGCCGGTGATCCAGGCTTTGGAGGCCGGCCCGGCCATATAAAGTTCCCCGTCGTTTTGCAAATACGCCGCCGCTGTTTCAGCCGTCGGCGGGTAGAGGCCGCGCACATCGGGCCGGCGGTCTTCGACGTGCTGCATGTACCAGAAGGAGGTCAGGTCGCCCCACTGGGCCAGCAGCGATGCCCCCGGCCCCAGCGGATGAGCCAGGGCGTCGGCCCAGTAGTTGTAATTCGAGCGGTCCCACTTGGCTTGCAGCCAGTTGAGATTGTAGCGGGCTTGGGGCAGGAAAAGGAAGGGGAGGAGGAGGAGGAAGAGGAGAAGATGCGTGATGCGTGATGCGTGATGCGTGATGCGTGATGCGTAGAACGTAAAACGTAAAACGTAAGATGTGAGACGATTGATGAAGATGAAACAGTACCCAAGAAAGATGGAGAAAATAAGAAACGAGGGCAATAAAAAGGCTGACTGTTCGCCCTGGCCGTAGGTGAGGACAAAGGGGATAGGGGCGGCGTAGCAGAGGAACAGCGGCCAGAACAGGCGAGGGCGGGTGAAAGCCAGGGCCAGCCCGCCGATCAGTCCCAGAGCGATGCCTAACAAAGTGACCTCGTCGCCGAGGATGGGGATGTAGGTGATGACGAACTGGCGGGGAACCTGGCCCCAATTGGTCACGACGCCGCCGGTGAAATCGGCGGCGGTGAAGTAGCGAATCCATCCGGCCAGGCCGGAGTGGTAGAAATCGGCCAGGAGGCCGCGGGCAATGGCTTCGCTGCGGCCGTATTGGGCGATCAACATTTCGGCGCGGAAGGGGATGTAGAGGTAGAGTAGGCCAGGAGAAATAAGAAGTAAGAAATAAGAAATAAGAATTTTCCTATTGAGCAGTTGCGGGCGAAAGTGAAGCCAGACAAAGAGCAGCAGGCCGGGCAGGAGCAGGACGGTGGTGCTGTGAACGGCGATTTGCAGGCCGAGCAGGAGAGCAGGAAGCGTTAAACGTTGAACGTTGAACGT
>JAAUSP010000306.1 GCA_012032575.1 Anaerolineales bacterium
TTTTTATCTCGGCGTCGGCCTGATGCTGCTGCGTTTGCGCCGGCCAGCCAATGTGGCTGGTCCAGCGGCGCTGTTGCTGCTATGGCTGTTTTTCATGCTTCTCCCCGACTTCATCACCGACGACAGCCCCCACTTCCTCCGCACCATCGGCGCACTGCCGGTCGCCTATATCTTTTGGGCGATTGGCCTGGACTGGGTCAGCCAGCATATTGCAGAGGCGAAGTTACGCATCACGCATCACGCATCACGCATCACGCTGCCTTTAGCGTTCACCTTGCTTATGCTTTTCCACACCAGCTATGACTACTTCTTCCGTTGGGCCAACGCCGCCGAAGCACGCACTATTTATGGCGCAGACATCGCCGAAGTGGCCGATTACGTCAACGCGACCCGCAATGAAGGACTGGTGGCGATTTCGGCGGAATATTACCGCGATCTGGACCCGTTCCGCTTCAGCCTTCATTCGCAGGGTCGGCCGCCGTTTGTCATCTGGTTTGATGGCCGGCAAAGTCTGGCCTTTCCTCCGTCGGAAAGCGGCCTGTCGCCCCGCTATATTTTTCCTCGCTCCGCCCCCCCCGCTGAACTCTGGCAGCCCTTTTTGCAGCCGGTTCCCGCTGAATCGGGTCGAGACTATACCCTTTACCGTCTGCCCCCGGCTGATATTTTGCGCTATGCTGAAACCGCTGCCTTTTCTCCCCAGAATCGCCTGGGGGTAATAGTCAACGACGATCTGATTTTGTCAGCCTATCAACTCCTGGGTTCGGTGACAAGCGGCGGCAAATTTGAGGTATTACTGGCCTGGCAAGCCCTCCGGGCGCTGCCGCCGGATACCGATTACACCTTTTTGGTGCAGTTGCAGGATAAGCAGGGCCACGTCTGGGCCACCGCCGACGGCAATGGCTACCCGGCCGGGACTGGCAGCCCGGCGTGCAGGGCTTACAATTATTATTATTACGCCTGCCCGGCGACCTTCCCCCGCGCACCTATACGTTGACGGCGCAAGTCATTGACCGGCGCAGCGGTCAGGCGTTGCCGGCGGCGGAGGGCGAGCCGGTCATTCGCCTGAGTTCGGTGCTGGGCCAATTGGCTAATACGCCCCGCTTGCCTGACCCTGCCAAACTGCCCAACCCTATGCAGGTAGTCCAATCCAACGGGCTGGCCGCCGAACTGGCTCTGCGGGGATACGATTTGAAAAGTTCCCATATTCGCTCCGGTGAGGAATTAACTTTGACGCTGCATTGGCAGGTGCTTCAGCCGCCGCCGCAGGATTATCGCCTGCAATTTTTTCTAACCGACGAGCAAGGGGAAACAGTCTATCGCTGGCCGGACCTGCCGCCAATCAACGGCGAATGGCCAACCCGCCAGTGGCCGGCTGATTATTGGGTCCAGGACCGGCTCGACTTACCCTGGGGAGCCGATGTCCCGCCCGGCCAATTCAGATTACGTGCTACCTGGGTGGCCGGGGAAACCCAATCCACTTCCGGTCAGACCTGGCCCGGTTTCGATTTAGGTTGGATCACAGTGACCAGTGAACGGTAATCAGGCTGATAACTGATTACGGCCCTATTTAACTTGTCATACCGCTTAAACTAATGATATAATAGGTACAGAGCTTCACTATTATCCCCGTGCAACGGAGTTAACTGCATGTCAATGCTCGATGATGCCATTCAAGCCATTCGGATGGGCGATAAAGAAGAAGGTCGTCGGTTGCTGGAAGAAATGCTCGAAACCGACGAGGGCAATGAAGATGTTTGGTTGTGGTTGACCACCGTGGTTGACTCGGACGAAGACCGCGAGGTTTGTCTGGAAAATGTCCTGGCCATCAACCCCAGCAATACCATCGCCCAGAGAAACATCAATGCTCTCAAAGCCGGAAATTTCAACCCCGCCGACATTGCCCGCAGCGCCATTGTCGAAGAGGAAGAGGAAGAAGCGCCGGCGACGGGGGCTACCTTTTGGATGAATTTCGCCGGGCCGGCGAAGAGAATGAGGCTGAGGAAGACGACCAACTGGTCTTGCCCAGCACCATGGCCAAATCCAAGACAAAAGGAAAATCTTCCAAACAAGCGGCGCAAAAGAAAGGGGGCGGCTTTAAACTCAACCCTCGCCTCATTATTTTGGCCGTATTTGTCTTGTTGATTATTTGCGCCCTGGGCAGTCTGGCCGCTTATAACCTGGTTGGTGGTGGTCTTACCGGCGGAGAAGCCGGACCTGAAACCCCGGCTGGTGGTGGTGAAGTTGTCCAACCTTCGGTGGAGCCGGCTGCCACCGAAGAGCCAGCGCCAGCCGCTCCGCCCACCGACACCCCGGAGCCAACTAAACCCTCCCTGGAACTGCCGACTCGCGAACCGACCGCTCTGCCCACTCCCACTGCGACTCCGGTTGTTCAGCCTACTGTTTCTTGATGAGCGTGTGATTTTGCCTTCAACCGGCCGCTCACTGAGAGCAGGCCGTTTTTTTTGCAGGTTACTTTTTTCATAACTTGCCTTCTTGGGGTATACTCGCGTTTTGTGTTCTTTTTAGAACAAGTTTGAGCAAAAAAATGAAGCTACGCTTACTTTTACTTTTTATCGTATTGGTCCTGGCCCTTGAGGTTCAATCGTCAGCGGGGGGACTGCGCCAGGACGCCCCGCCCGATGTTTGCCAGCAGGCGGAAAATATTCTGCCCAACTGTAATTTTGATAACGGTACCAGCGGCTGGCAAACTTTTATCGAGGAAGGTTCAGCCGATTTTTCGGTGCTGCAAGGCGGCGGTGAGTGCCACGCCCCCCTCTGCCCGGCCGGTTACATTGTCAGCCAGAACTACTTTGTAGGCGGCATCTTCCAGCAGGTGCCCGCCGTCAAAGGCAATACCTATTACGGCAACATTGTCTGGCTGGTTTTTGACTCCCTTTCCAACGATAATTCAATCAACAGCGTCGTTGGGGGGATCAGCCGCAAAGTCGGTATTGACCCCTTCGGCGGCACCGACTCTCGCTCGCCCAACATTGTTTGGGGGCCGGAAAATACCCGCAATGACTGCAAAATTTGCGCCAGCCAGGAAGTGACCGCCACCGCCCAGGCCGACACCATTACCCTGTTTTTGCGGATTGATGACCGCTGGCGGCAGCGGGCCGCCGAAAAAGGCTACAGTGTGCCGCCTTCCAAAGACCAATTCTGGCTTGACGACTTTGGCCTGAAACAGGTCGCCGGCAGCGCCGCGCCCCCACCGACCGATACGCCGGTCCCCACCGACACGCCCGTGCCCCAACCGCCGACCGACACGCCGGTTCCCGCAACCGAGGAGATTCAAGCCGAAGCTCCCGCTGTGCTGGCCGATGCGCCCACGGAAGAAATTGCTCAGGCGGAGGTCGCTACGACCGAGCCTGTTTCACCCGTTGCCACGCCGACCCCGCAGCCAACCGACACCATCGCCCCGCCCCCCACCCTGACGCCCTCGGCTACGCCCTCACCGACGGCCACCTTTGAACCAGTCGAACGAGTCCGCGCCACTCCGCCGGGCGTCACCCGGCGGGCCACCCCGGAAACCATTGTTGCCGGGTTAGCTTCGACCAGCATGCTGGGTGTGGCCGGAACAACTGTGTGTATCGGCGGCGTGGGCTTGTTACTGCTCGGCGCGGTTCTGGCCGGTCTGGTCTGGCTCTATAAGCTCGGTTGGGGCAAAGTGGACGACAGAGCCACCGGCGATGAAGAAATCATTATTAAAATTGAAGATGATAACAAGTAGCAGAGTCGCAAGGTAACAGAGTCGCAGGATACGTTTTGAGCACAACTTCTCACCTGCTACCTTGCTACTTGCTACCTTGCTACTTGCTACCCTGTAATAGAAAGATAAGGCCATGACCCATCAAAACACTCCTTTAGAGTCCTCCTCCACCATTTCGCTGCGCTGTCTGCGCTGTCAAAATTCGTACCCCATTGACGAAGTTCGCTACTTGTGCGATTGTGGCAGCCAACTGGATGTCTGGCACGATTTGGAAGCGCTGCGCCCGCTGATTAGCCGGGGCCTGTTCGATGGTCGGCTCAGTGGCGCACCGGGACCGAGGGTAGCCCCAACTACCAATTCCGGTGTCTGGCGTTACCGGGAAATCATTTTACCGGCCACGGTTGATCACATTGTCTCCCGGCCCGAAGGCAACACCCCCTTGTACGAGCATCCCCGCCTGTCCAACTGGGTTGGCGCGGATGCGCTCTTCCTCAAGCACGAAGGTGAAAACCCGACCGGCTCCTTCAAAGACCGGGGCATGACCGTCGGCGTCACCCAGGCCAAGCTGCTGGGGGCTAGAGCTGTTGCCTGCGCTTCGACCGGCAATACCTCGGCTTCACTGGCCGCCTATGCCGCCCTGGCTAACATTCCGGCCCTGATTTTTATCCCTTCCGGCAAAATTGCCGCGGGCAAACTGGCCCAGGCTCTGGCCTACGGCGCGTCCACCCTGCAAATCCAGGGTGACTTTGACGACGCCATGACCCTGGTCCAGGAGGTTTGCAACGAGATGGGTGTCTACCTGCTCAACTCGCTCAACCCGTTCCGCCTGGAAGGTCAAAAATCCATCCCCTTGGAAATTTTGCAGGGCTTCGGCTGGCAAGCGCCCGACTGGATTGTGCTGCCCGCCGGCAACCTGGGCAACACCGCCGCTTTTGGTAAGGCCCTGTACGAAGCCCAGCAGTTGGGCCTGGTGGACAAAATCCCGCGAATTGCGGCGGTGCAGGCCGCCGGTTCCAGCCCCTTCTATCAAAGCTACCAGCTCAATTTTGCCGAGCGCAAAACCATGAAAGCGGAAACCATTGCTACAGCCATCCGCATCGGCAACCCGGTTAGCTATGAACGGGCCATCCGCACCCTCCAGTGGACCGATGGACTGGTAACTTCTGTCACCGACGGCGAAATTATGGATGCCAAAGCGATGGTGGATGGCGTCGGCATCGGCTGCGAGCCGGCCTCGGCGGCGGCAGTGGCCGGGGTACGCCAACTCATTTCCGCCGGGGTGATCCAACCCCACGAAACCATCGTCGGCATCCTGACCGGCAACCTGATGAAAGACCCCGGCGCGACGGTAGATTATCACACCGGTGCCTGGCCCAACGCCCAATTCGCCAATCCGCCGGTACAGGTGGGGGCAGACCTGGCCTCAGTCCGCAAGGTGATTGAGCAGCGGTTGTAAAAATGATGGAGTCCAAAGCTTGCTTTGGCCTTTTCAAAGCAAGCTTTGGACTCCCATTTAGGAAACCGCCGCCCACCAGTCCGCCGAGGCGGAGTTGGAACGGTTGCAGAACAAATAGGGTATCAGCCGCTCCATCATCGAAATGCATGGCGGTCAGATGCAGGTGAACTTGCAAGAAGAACTCAAGCAAGTGGAAATCTCGTTCACGCTGCCGATTGAGCAAAATAAGCCGGTTAATCAAGAGATAGTATAGACAAGATGCGAGTTAAGGGGAAGGACAGGCCAGAGATGAACAATACAACTGAAGACTCAATTCTGCTTGAAATTTCATCACGCGGCTACTTAAAATTAACGGCTGACCAGTTGCAGCAGGCAGGTTTGGTCCCTGGAGACCGAATAGTTGTTTCTGCGCCTGCACCGGGACATCTTTACCTGCACAAGCTTGATCCCTTATATGCTGCCCCCCTCTCACCTAAAGTGTTGAGCCAACTTATGCAGGAAGCTTTTGGGCAAAGCGGTTATAAAACCCGTGAGCAAATTGTTAATTTGGTGCGAGAAGTTCGCCAAGAAATGGCTAATGAACGGTGAGACGCGTGTTGCTCGATACAAACATCTTTATCATCGGTTTTCTTGATTTGAATAGCCCCGAGGCACGTCTCCTCCAAGGGATTGTCAGAACAACTGATATTGTTTTGGTATTTTCTAACGATTTGGAAGAGCAAATTCGTCGGGTAGGGAAGCGCATTCAGAACAAAGATTGGGTCGGCCAACTTCTCAGTCATATTTGGCGCGATTACCGCCTGGATTATGTATACATTTCTCCTGAAGAAATGAGCGATGCTGAGGCGATTAGCGATATTCCCAGAGAAGACATCGGCATCTACCTCACCGCCCTGCGGGGGCGGGCAGATTATTTTATTTCAGCTAATCATCAATTACTTCAAGAAGCAGCAATCAAACAGAAAAAGTTTGAATGTTTCGATGCTGAAAGTTTTGTGACGAGATTTCTGTCATAACTTGACTACATCGCGTTAAACCATAAAATCCGATTTCACTTGTAACTCTGGAGGAACATCATGCCAAAATTCGCGTGGCGTCCTCGGCGCAACGGGGGCCGTAGGACAGCGTTTTGCCCAACTTTTAGCCAATCACCCTTATTTTGATCTGACCGTCCTGGCCGCTTCGGATCGCTCGGCGGGCAAAACCTACCGCGAGGCCGCCAACTGGATTCTGACCGAACCGATGCCGGCCCACCTGGCCGATATGACCGTGCAGGAAATGTCCACCGACCTGCCCTGCGAGCTGGTTTTCTCGGCGCTGCCCACCAATTTTGCCAAAGAGTGGGAAAGCAAGTTTGCCGCCGCCGGCTACGGCGTTTTCAGCAATGCCGGGGTGCATCGCATGGACAGCGATGTGCCGCTGGTGCTGCCCGAAGTAAACCCGGATCACCTGGATTTACTAAAACAGCAGCGGGTCGAGCGCGGCTGGTCGCGCGGATTTATTGTCACCAATTCCAACTGCACCGCTATGCCGATGGTCATGTCGCTGGCTCCGCTGATGCAGTTTGGCCCGCAGGCGGTGATTGCCACCTCGCTGCAAGCGCTGTCGGGGGCCGGTTATCCCGGCGTGCCCAGCCTCGATGCCATTGATAACGTCGTCCCCTTCATTGGCGAGAGCGAAGAAGTCAAAATGAACACCGAGTCAAACAAGATGCTGGGCCGCTTGACCGGCCAGGGGATTAACCCGGCCGGCATCAAGATCAGCGCTCACTGCAACCGCGTGCCGGTGAGTGATGGACATCTGGTTACGGTGTCGGTCGGCTTTAAAGACAAACCCTCACTGGAAGATATTGTGGCCGCCTGGGAATCCTGGCAGCCGCTGCCTCAGCAGTTGCAGCTACCGTCCGCGCCGCAGCCGCCGCTGGTCGTCCGCACCGAGTCGAACCGTCCGCAGCCGCGCCTTGATCGAAACGCCGGAGGCGGGATGGCCACCACCATTGGCCGCTTGCGCCCGTGCGAGGTGCTGGATGTCCGTTTTGTCTGCCTGGCTCACAATACCATTCGCGGCGCGGCCGGTGGGTCGGTGTTGAACGCCGAATTAATGGCCGCCCAGGGCATGCTGGAGGCGTTCAAAGCCGAGGCCGCGCATGTACCGGCGTAAATGCCTGTCCGATTTTCTGGGCGACCGGGTGGCCTATCGCAACCTGATCCCGGCCGATCCGGCCCTGCCCCGGCTGGAGAGCTTCTGGCAGGAGCTTGGGCTGGAGTCGGCCCGCGCGCCGCGCAAAACTGCCCCCAACTATGCCGCAGTGATCTATCGCTTTTTGCAGACGGCTCAAGCTCAGCGTGGCCAGCCGCCCCTGGAACGTCTGCTTTTTGTGGGCGACACCCTGATGAACGACGGTACAGCCGCCAAAAACCTGGGCGTTTACCTGCCCGTCCGCTGCTTTATCGGCGCAGACCGGCTGGCCGCAGAAAAAAACATCACCACCGACGATTATCTGATGAAGGCCAATCGCTGGCAGGCCCTGGCCGAATTTTTGGCCTGGGTGCAAAGTGAAGGCTTTAGCCTGGATGGCCGCACCGCCCTGCTGCTGGATTTGGACAAAACCACCCATGGCGCACGGGGCCGCAATGACCACGCCATTGACCAGGCCCGGATCAACGCCGTCCGCTGCACCGTCGAGGAAGTGCTGGGCGAAACCTTTGACGAGGCCGGCTTTCGCAGCGCCGTGTACGACCGGCTGAACAAACCCGATTATCACCCCTTTACCGCCGATAATCAGGACTACAAGGCCTACATCAGCCTGATGGTGGCCGGACGGGTCTATCCGCCGGACAGCTTTTGGGGTGATCTGGAGGCAGGCCGGCTGACCGGTTTCAAGCAGTTCATCACTATCTGTGATGCCCGCCAGGGCCAGATGAGCAGCGGCCTGCTGGCGGCGCACCGTGAGGTGGTAGGCAACATGGCCAAGGGCGACCCGACCCCGTTCAAAAGCTTTCGTTTCCGCGAGTACCATGCCACGGTCAACCTGGTTGATTATCTGCCGGATGATACCCCGGAGGCCGATTTATTGGCCGATGAGATTGTCATCACCGGCGAAGTGGCCGATTTAGCCGAGACGTTGGCCACTCAAGGCGTCCTTGTTTTTGGTCTGAGCGACAAGCCTGACGAAGCCACCCTGCCGCCGCCGGAGTCAGCGGCGGGCGCGCTGCCGCTGCACCGGGTAGTGATGAAAGTGGTGGGGGAATTGTAATGACTCAGCCATGTCATTTCGACCGAAGGGAGAAATCTCTGATACCTATGTAGTGTTATTGGGATTTCTCGGCCTATGGCCTCGAAACCTGTCCTGAGCCTGTCGAAGGATGACATGAGGGCTGAGCAAGTTACACGAATTTTCACTGAAAATTTTCGTACCGCTCAGGCTCCCACACCCGGCCAACGGCGGCGTGGGAGCCGTCCCTGCTGGGTTTTCGGATAGGCTTTAAGTGCCTAAAAAGCAAACGCCGCTCAGTGAGTTTCAAACCTGAGCGGCGATTTAATTTTCTCCTGGGGAGAATCACTGTTGAAGATTATCCAGCCGTTCAATCATGGTGTCTATCTTGTTCAGGTAAAGCTGGTGCAGTTCCTTGAATCGCTCAATGCC
>JAAUSP010000307.1 GCA_012032575.1 Anaerolineales bacterium
TCCTGGCCTTAAACTATCCTCACCCAACCTTCAACCTTCAACCTTCAACCTTCAACTTTCCTCCCTCCGTCTCACCCTCTACTGGCAGTCCACCGCCGCCCCCGCCGCCAACTACACCCTTTTCATTCACCTTCGCGCAGCGGATGGCTTTGTCCGCAGCCAGGCCGACGGTCCGCCGGTGAACGGGCACTATCCCACCACCGCCTGGCAGCCCGGCGAAATCATCCAGGATATTCATCCCCTGCCCGAAACCGATCTGGCTCAAGCCGATCACCTGGCTGTCGGCCTGTACGATCCGGCCACCGGCCAGCGCCTCCCTGCTTTTGACGCCGCCGGTCAGCATTTGGCCGACGACGCCCTGCTGGTTCCGCTTGAACCGAAATAGCCTTTGACGCTGCCGGTCTGTGTGATATACTTGTTTCTGAACAAATACTTAAAAACTAACAATTGAGGTTTTAACCTATGCCGATTGAACGCCCTGATCTGAGCCAGATAGACCCGGCTGTACTGGCCTATATCGAATCACTGGAAGCCGAACTGGAGCGCCTGACCAACCGTCAACGCGCCGACGCCCGCGTCGAGGAAGCTCTGGCCGCACCGCTCGAACCGAGCGAACCGCCCACTACCTTGAACGTGATTACCGTCAGCGCCAGTGGCCAGGCCAAGCGCACCCCCCGCACCTTTACCTGCGCCAGCGCCGGGGGGGCATGGGCATCTTCGATCTGGAAACGCCGGAAAGCGATCCGCCGGCCTTTCTGGCCATTGCCGACGAAAGCCAGTACCTCCTGCTGATTACCAACCACGCCCGCGCCTTTCGCCTGCCGGTCAACCAACTGCCGGAGTCGCCGGTGCGCAGCCGGGGCCAACGGCTGGTCGAGCGGCTGCCTTTCCGCCCCAACGAACGCCTGGCCGTGGTTCTGCCCGGCCAGCCCAACGGCTACATGGCCCTTATCACCGAACGCGGCCATGTGCGGCGCATGCGCTACCATTTTCTGGGCGACAACCTGCGCCCTGGCACGCTGCTGTTCGAGCCGCAAGAGTTGGGCGCGCCTGCCGCTGCCTGCTGGACACGCGGCGAGGAAGAGCTGTTTATTGCTACCCGCCAGGGCAAAGCCATTCGTTTTGCCGAACAGCGCGTCCCTCACAGCGGCTGCCTGGGCATCCGGCTGGATCGGGATGATACCGTTGTCGCCGTCGCGCCGGTGCAGGAAGAAAGCACAGTGTTTCTGCTCAGCGCCGATGGCAAAGGCTCACTGCGGCAGATGGCCGGTTTCGCCGCCAATAAAGCCCCCGGCGCAGGCGGCAAGGTTGCCTTAAAAACCGATCAGCTCGTGGGGGCCATCACCACTACCGATGGAGATGATATTTTTGTTATCTCAAAACTGGGAAAAATTATCCGCTTTCAAGCCGTCGAAGTTCCGGCCAAAGAGGGCACCGTCCAGGGGGTCAACTGCATGACGCTTCGCGCCGACGAGACTACCGCGCTTATCGCAGGGCGGCTGGGATAAGCTGGGGTAGGAAATCCGGTTCGCCCATATTCTACCTTACATAAGTAAAATTGATGGGCAGTCTCAGGAACTATGATAATTTGACCTGATTTAGAGAGGGTATAGAATAACGAGGCTCACGTACTATGAGACCAAGTTCGTTAGAGATTCTCAATTGCCCTATGTAGCCCTGTCACACCAGCAACGAGGATAAAACATGCCACCCACTAAAACACAGAAATTTACCCAAGGCCAACTGATTTGGGGACTGCTTTTTGTTATCACTACCCTGTTTTCGCTGTGTGTCGCCGGGGTAGGCGTTTATCGCTACTGGACGGCTCGGAATGACCTTTCCATTCAGAGTACAGAGGCTCCGGCGACGAGTGACCCGCTGACGCCGATCGTCTATACCAACATCCTGTCCTTTATCGGCCTGGCCTTGACCACCGGCTTGAAGTGGTGGCGGGATGTGCGCACCGAAAAACTGGCCGATTTGGAGTACAAACAAAAGGAGCTGGATTTGCAGCGGGAACGGCTGCAATTTGAAAAAGAGCGGCTGGAGATCGAGCGGGAGCACCAACAGGCCAGCCAAAAAGACCAACGCCTGACCGAACTGGAAGTCCAGCAGCGCGAGTTGGAGATTCTACGTCTGAGGTTGCAATTAAAACGAGAAGCCCTGGAACTGGAGCGGCAGCGCCAGGAGTTGAAGCAGTAAGCCCATTTGCCCCTGGTGCGGGCGGCAAAGTCGCTTTAGAAACCGACCGCCGATGGAGATGATATTTTTGCTATCTCAAAACCGGGGAAAATTATCCGTTTTCAGGCCATCAAAGTTCCGGCCAAAGACGGCGTGGTCCCAGGGAGACAGTCACCTGTATGGCTCTCCGCGCCGATGGGGTAAGACGGGTTTCTGGTCAAATCAAGCATATACGGATTGTAGGATGTATTTATGGCGCGTAATAAGCCTCTGGTTTCACAATCAAGAAATTATTTAGTGACGACCGTTGCTCAAGCTAAAGAAATAACCCGAACCTGGTTAGAAGATATACAACTTAAAAATGTAGTCACTCTGGGCCTTCCAGAAGTTGATGATAGGTATCATGTTTGGCGTGTTCCCTTATGCCGGGAAGACGGGCGCACAAAAATTGGCGAAGTGGTCATTGATGCCTATTCTACCGAGATTCTCGCTGACAAAACGACACGGGTAGAAATGTTAGAGGCGCGACTTCTCAAAAAAGATGAACCGCCACTCACGACCAATCGTCGTTCAAAGTCCACTTATTCTCTTTCGTCACTTAGAAATACAATTGGCCAAGGAGATTGTGTAGATTTACTAGATGACACTCCCTCTGAGTCAGTTGATCTCATCTTTACTTCGCCCCCTTACTTCAACGCCCGGCCAGAGTACAGCGAATATGAACTGTATGAGCAATATCTTTTTAAAATGCGTCAGGTAATTAAACGCTGCCATCGTGTTTTAAGTGAAGGACGCTTCTTTGTTATAAATACCGCTCCGGTCCTCTTGAGGCGGGCCAGTCGTAATCAATCCTCAAAGCGTATTGCTGTTCCGTTTGATTTGCATCGAATTTTTATAGAAGAGGGTTACGACTTTATTGATGATATTGTCTGGGTCAAACCGGAGGGTGCCGGTTGGGCCACCGGCCGGGGCAGACGCTTTGCTGCTGACCGCAACCCACTTCAGTACAAGGCGGTGCCGGTTACCGAATATGTGTTGGTATATCGCAAAAGAACTGACTTATTGATTGATTGGCATATCCGAAATCATCCTGATCGGGCTGTGGTGGAAGCCTCTAAAATTGGAGATGAGTACGAGCGGACAAATATCTGGCGTATTCAACCCAATACCAACTCCAAACACCCGGCTGCTTTTCCGCGAGAACTTGCCGACAAAGTAATTTCCTACTATTCCTTTAAAGGTGATGTCGTGCTGGACCCGTTTGCTGGATCAGGCACAGTTGGCGCTTCTGCGGCTCATTTGGGACGGCGATTTGTGTTATTTGAAATTAATCACGAATATATCGAGTTTATGCGTCAGAGCGTTCCAGACTGGCTGGGCAAGGCCGCCGATAATATTCTTTGGCTTAACTGTGATCCTGCACCACCTGTACTACGCCTGTTTGATTTGCCGGAGGACTACAATGTCTAGCCAATCAAAGGGCAATAACCCTACCCTTGATCAATTATTCCCCGCTGGCAGTCGGGTTTTATTGACCGGAACAGGTAAACAATTTATTGAACGCATTGGGGTAGAAACGGTTCGAGAGGTTGTGCTAAGAGTATTAATGGGTGAGAATATCCGCACTCAGACTGAACCATTAACCCGGCAACGAATAGCGCAAATCAGTGGAGCCATTGTGGCACTGTTTGCTCAAGGATTGCTACAGGTTGAGAACTTCACCCAGGAATTATCAAATATGGCAGTTCAGCAACTTGCTACCCCAAGAAAAAATGATAAGACAAGTGTTTGGTTGGCTCAGTGGATTCTTGGTTTAACCGATAAATCTGTTCAAAATGTCTTGCGAGGAAAATCAGGGAGCATAACCGAATATATTACCGATTTTGAGCGAGCGATTGAACAGGCTGCGGAAAGGTGTCGCGCTGACATCGGTGATCTTAGGATGACATTGGGTTATATTCAAGACCCACAAGGCCGTCAAATTGAGTTAGATTGGAAAGCAATCGCCAGACTAACAACGGCCATAGGTAGCCAAACCTTGACCATTCGCGGGTCTGACAAATCAATGTTTGGCAAATTATTCGAACGCTTAGTCTTGGGGTCATTTCTAACCATACTTGGGTTTCAGCGGGTTAACCCTGCTACTAATACAAAATTGGAAGGCGTATTTTGGTTATCGGATAACTCTGATTTACGCGAAAGCGACGCCACCCTGCTATTTAAACCCGGTAAGTTGGCTCGGTTCGACATCGGCTTCATTGGCCCTGGCAATTCAGAAATCTCAAAGGACAAGTTAACTCGCTATGCTCGAGAAATAGAGACAATTGGCAGCACCCATAGTTCAGTCACTTTTATCGTTGTAGATCGTTTACCAGAAACCAGCAAAACGAAAACAATGGCCGAACAAATTGAGGCCGAAATTGTTCAGATGAGCATGCAATACTGGCCCAGGCAATTAGCTCAAAAACTTGGTGACCGCTTTAGCTTCAAACATGAACTTCAGACTATGCCTGATGACAAAATTCAACCATTCTTAAAGGCCAAGTTGTCAACAATTGCTATCCAGGATTTTATTTCCAGTGTTTCGCTAGAGCAACTACAGAAAGAAGGGGATTAAGAAGTTACCCCTGGAAGTTTAAGCATTGAAGGACTAACGAGTTACGAAGAGTAATTCCTCTTGTCTCTACGCTCCCTTTTGAAATTCCAATCTACTTCACCCAGACCGAGGCAAAATCCGTGGCCGGATTTTTGGTCAAATTCTGTGGATTGCTGCCATCGGCGTTCATCACATAGACATCCATATTGCCGTCGGCATCCGAATGAAACAAAAGCTGCCGGCCATCAGGCGACCAGGCCAGATCGCCCTGCACCGACTCCTGGCTGGGGCTGTTGGTCAAATTCTGCGGGTTGCTGCCATCAGCGTTCATCACATAAATTTCAGCATTGTCGTCACGCGCCGAAACAAAAGCAATCTTTTTGCCATCCGGCGACCAGACTGGAAAGCCATCGAACCCAGGCTGATCAGTCAAACGGGTGCGGCTCTGGCCGGTCGAATCCATCAGATAAATTTCCACATCACCATCCCGGTCCGACATATACACAATCCAGGCCCCATCCGGCGACCAATCGGGCCGGCCATTGGCCGACTCCGGCCCGGTCAAAGCTCTGGCCTCACCCCCCCCCACACTAACTTCATAAATGTTTATCGGGCCAGCCCGATCTGAAGTGAACAACAGCTTTTGTCCATCGGGCGACCAGACGCTAAAATCATCCTGGGCTGGGCTGTTGGTCAAATTGACCAGATTCTCACCGCTGGGGTCTATCAAATACACTTCGGCATTTTCCTCACCGCCACTGCCAAACGCAATCCACTCCCCGGTCGGCGACCAAACCGGCGGCACACCATCTACCGGCAGCTCTTTGGACAGGGCCACCTGATTGCCGCCATCGGCATCCATCCGGTAGACCGAGAGCTGATTTTCCCCATCACGCGCGGTGATAAAAGAAAAACTCTTGGTTTGGGCCGACCAGATGGGCACACCATCATTGCTCTCATTTTTGGTCAAATTGACCGTGCTGCTGCCATCCCGTTCCATCAGATAGACTTCAAAATTACCGTCGCGGTTCGACATAAAGGCAATTTGAGTGCGGGCCGGGGCGACCGGTCTAAACTGGCAGCCCACCACCAGCAACAGCACCGGCCACACCAGCGCAAACTTTTTCCAGACTTGTACAGATATTTTCATCTCTCTCCTCGATTATAAAGACGCGATGAGACGTGAGGCAAAGATTGAAGATAGTAGATGGAAATGGTAGATGGCAATGAGGATAATTCTCTATCCTCTATCCTCTATTCTCTATCCTCTATTCTCTATCCTCTATTCTCTATCCTCTATTCTTGCCTCATCGCCTCATCTTCTCACAACGTTCCCCCGATACTCCAGGGGTTGAACTCCGCCTCGCCCACGCCCTGCGCTTCGCTTTTGGAAGGCTGGCCGGAGGCGACGGCAATCATTAGCTCAAACAGCTCACTCGCCACTTCGTCCAGACTCGCGCCGGACAGGACGCGCCCGGCGTTGACATCCATATCGTCCATCATGCGTTCATACGTGGCCGAATTGGTAACAATTTTGATGCTGGGCGCGGGCTTAAACCCAAAAACCGAGCCTCGCCCGGTAGTGAACAACACTATGTTGCAGCCGCCGGCTACCTGTCCCGTCGCCGCGATCGGGTCGTAGCCCGGTGTATCCATAAAGGTCAGGCCACGCGCCGTCACCGGCTCGGCGTAACTGTAAACGTCCACCAAAGGCGTACTGCCGCCTTTGGCCACCGCCCCCAGCGACTTTTCGTAAATGGTGGTCAACCCGCCGGCTTTGTTGCCATGGCTGGGATTGTTATCAATTTCGACACCCATGCGCCGGGCATATTCCTCCCACCAGCGCACTTTGGCCACCAGCTTGTGGCCCACTTCCGGGCTGACGGCCCGCCGAGTCAACAGGTGTTCGGCCCCATAAATTTCCGGGGTTTCGGACAGCACCGCCGTACCGCCCTGCCGGACCAATTCATCCACCACCAGCCCCAGCACCGGATTGGCCGTAATCCCCGACCAGCCGTCGCTGCCACCGCATTGCAGGGCCAGCATCAACTCGGAGATAGGCTGCGAGGTGCGCTCAACCGCATTGACCTGCGGCAGCAACGCTTCCACCGCCTCGATGCCGGCCTGGACTGTTTTGCGGATGCCGCCCAAATCTTGAATGACCAAACTGGGCGGCCAGTGAGCCGGTCCCGCCTGTCCGTTTTGCCAGCTCAGGCCGTAATTTTCCACCAAATCGGCGATTTGATTGGTTTCGCAGCCCAGGCCGACCAGGATTGACGCGCCTACGTTGGGGTGGCGCGACATCCCGGCCAGAGTCCGCTGTAGCAGCACATAATCCGCCCCACCGACTCGATTAGCACAGCCGGAGCCGTGCGCCAGGGCAATCACCCCCATCCACATTGGCATAAGCTGCTAATCGCTCCGGGGTAAATAATGGGCAATCGTCGCGGCAGGTGTGGGCCGAACAGTTGACCGAGGCAATGATGGCAATAAAATTGCGCGTCCCCACCCGGCCATCGCTCCGCCGGAAGCCCAGAAACGTGCGGCGTTCGCCTTCGGGGACCAACGTCACCGGCTGCGCCTCGGCTCCAAAAGCGTAATCGCGGGCAAACTCCTGCACGCCCAGGTTGTGGGTATGAACATGCTCACCCGCTTCAATCGGCCGGGTGGCAAAACCAATCGCCTGGCCGTAGCGGCGCACCAGTTCGCCCGCCTCCATCTCCGCCAGCGCGACTTTGTGACCGCTGGGAATAAAGCGCTGGACCCGCACCTTATTGGCCGGGCGCTTGGACCGAAATCCAGCACTGTGCCCGGCTGCAAATTGACCTTGGCAATCGCCACATTATCATTGGGGTGCAGCCGAATCGCCACCTCCGCCAGGGGAACCACTCCCGCCGGAGCCGCCTCGCCAAAATTAATGTTTTCGCTAGACATAGAGAAATCGCCTTTGATTTAGAAAAGGTAGTTATGTTAATCGTAGTGCGTAGTGCGTGGTGCGTAAACAATGATAACCCAATCGCTACGCATCACGTATCACGTTTTCCGCTTCGCTTGCAACGCCTGCCACACTGTCTCGCTGCGGAGAGACAGGTCGGTGATTCGCACCCCGACGGCATCACGGATGGCGTTGGCAATGGCCACCGGTCCGGCGGTGATCGGCGGCTCGCCGACGCCGCGTGCCCCGAAAGGCCCCAGCGGGGAAGGATTGTTGACCAGAACCGCCTCGATGCCGGGGACGCTGTCGAACCTGGGCAGGCCATAATCCATCAAGCTACCGGTCAGCAGTTGGCCTTCGTTATCGTACAGCATGGCTTCTTGCAGCGCCCATCCGAGGCTTTGCACCGCCCCGCCGTGAATCTGTCCGTCAACCATCAGGGGGTTGAGGGCAAAGCCGACATCCTGAACAACCACAATATTGGTACTCTGCTGAGGCCATTAATATCTTTCTATAAAATGAAGTAGCTGTAGCCTGACAGTATAACCGTTTTTACGGTTTAGCTCAAATACATATTTGCCTAAATTAATCTGCGACATTCGTTAGCTGATGTGCTAATCACGAATAGCGCGAATAGACAAATAGGACGAATTTTCCGGTGAAATGATTCGGAAACTTCGTCTATTGGTGATATTCGTGATTAATATTTTGGTTTACCAACCTCGATCCAGTTATGAATCAAGCTGGCTTAAATCGAGCCGGTTTTCGGCCAAAAGGAGTTTAAAAATGTCGAGGGTGGCCCGAATTGCCGCCGGTAAAGGGGTATGTGGAATATCGCCCAGGATCAGGCGCAGACCGCTGTCGTCCAAATCGGCGGGGAAGGCCAATGAATTACCGGCGCTGTACGTGACCTGATGGCCGGGAACTTGAGACTGAAGGGCGTCGAGAAAATCAGACACCGTCACCACGTCGTTGCGCAGACTTGCAGATAGCCCGCGCCCCCCCATATTCCGCCCCGCGCCGCGCCGATAAACCATGCGGGCCGTATCGTCGGCATACTTGGAGGC
>JAAUSP010000308.1 GCA_012032575.1 Anaerolineales bacterium
CCCCGATCTCCAGGCTACTGGCTGCGGCTTTTGGGCGTTTTTGGGGTGGCGCTGACCGTAGCGCTGCTGCTTTTGCCGGTAAGTACCGGGCTTTCTGGATGATGGCGGGTCTGGTTTACCCACCCTGTGCTGAATCCGGCCAGACCCCCGCCGATTTTGGCTATGATTATGAGGACGTGACGGTGTCGGCGCGAGCGGGTGGCAGCTTTCGAGGGTATTTTGTGCCGGGTACCAATGGCGCAGCGGTTATTGTTGTGCCGGCCCTTAACAGCGGGCGGGGCAGCCGCCTGCGTGAAGCCACCCTCCTGTCACATCACGGCTACGCCGTTTTCACCTTCGAGTCGCGGCGCTGTGCCGGGATGGGCGGCTTGAGCCTGGGCTATAAAGAGATTGACGAGGTGGCCGACTCGCTGGATTATCTGCTGGCTCGACCGGAGATTGACTCGCGGCGGATCGGCGTTTACGGTTTTTCTTCGGGTGGGGCAACGGCGGTTATGGCGACAGCGCGACTGCCGGAATTGAAGGCGGTGGCCGCCGAGGGTGGTTACGGCGATTTTGCCGAAGAAACGCTCACACCCGGTCAGAGTCGCAACCTGCTGGACAGCTACTACGAACACGCCTTCCTCTGGTCGGCCCGACAAACATACAGGCAGTTGACCGGTCTGGATGTCAACCTGCTCAGTCCCAGGGATGTCATCGGCCAGATTGCGCCCCGCCGGATTTTGCTGATTTACGGCAGCCGGGAGGTCAGCCTGCCCGGCGCGCAGCGCCAACAGGCAGCGGCGGGCAGCAATGCCGAACTTTGGATTGTCGAAGGGGCCGGGCACGGCAATTACTTTGAGGTTGCGCCGCAAGAATACGAGGCGCGGCTGATTGCATTTTTCGACAAAGCCCTAAAAGAAAGGAACTGAAGGAACTGAGGGAACAAAAGGAAAAGCCCCCTTCAGTTCCTTCAGTTCCTTTAGTTCCCTTAAAAATTCTCCAAATAAGGAAAAAATCATGTCTAATAATTCACCCATTCCCGCCAATCGAATCAAACAGGCTCTGCGCGAAGGTAAATCAGTGGTCGGCACAATGATTGTCGAGATGCGCCAGCCGTCGGTGGTGCAGTTGTTGGCTAATGCCGGCTTTGAGTTTGTCATCATTGACAACGAGCATGGAGCCTTCAATCTCGAAACCATCGCGGACTTAACCCGCACGGCCATTTATGTCGGGTTGACGCCGTTTGTGCGCGTCCCCGATTTGACCTATGCTCATATTGCCCAATCGCTCGACGCCGGGGCGCAGGGGATTATGGCTCCCCGTATCTCCACCGCCCAGCAGGTCCGCGAGGTGGTGCAGATCATGAAATATCCGCCCGTGGGACTGCGCGGCAGCGCCTTGAGCCGGGGTTACACCCAGTTCAAAGGGGGTTCGGTGGTCGAGGCAATGGCCGCGGTTAACGAGGCCACGATGCTGATTGTCCAGATTGAAACGCGGGGGGCGATTGAGAACCTTGAAGAAATTGTAGCGACCCCTGGGGTGGATATAGCCCTGGTTGGCCCCAACGATCTATCCATTTCCCTGGGGGTGCCGGATCAACAAAATCATCCCGAGATGCAGGCGGCCATCCAAAAAGTAATAGATACCTGCCAGCGGCACAACGTCTACCCGGCGATCCACATGACTAATTTAGATCTGGCCACTCACTGGGCCAGGCAGGGGATGCGGGTGGTCAGCTCCAGCGCTGAGATAAGCCTGATGGTCAGTGGCGGCTTGCAGGTGACAAAAGCTATCGGGGATGCGTTTGGCAGTTAATTGGCTCGACTTTTTTATTTTGTCCAATAATATGGTATGATGATTTATCATACCTTTATTTTAGAGGGGCAAATTTATGAGCACAACAAAAGTCGCCATTACCATTGATCAAGCTTTGCTGGCCGAGATTGACCGCCTGGTTGAACAGAGAGTCTTCTCCAACCGCAGCAAAGCTGTGCAGGAAGCGGTACAGGACAAATTGGCCCGACTCCGGCGCAGTCGTTTAGCCAGAGAATGTGCTAAACTTGACCCTCAGAGTGAGCAAGCGCTGGCCGAAGAAGGAATGGCACAGGAGTTGACAGATTGGCCCGAATATTAAGAGGCGATGTTATTTGGGCCGATCTCAACCCTGTCCGGGGACATGAACAGGCCGGGCTGCGACCCGTGTTGGTTATCAGTCACGATGTATTTAACCAACGGTCGGGAACGGTTATTGCACTGGCCTTAACCAGTCAAGAACCGGCGGCTGGATTTCCACTTACGTTTGAACTCGCGACCATCCAATTACCCAAACGCTCCTGGGTTAAGATTAGCCAAATCCGTACCCTTTCGATTGAGCGGTTGGGGCAAAAACTGGGTAGTGTTGCGCTTGAAGAACTCGATCAGATCATTGACGGGTTGAATGAAATTGTTGGCGATTAAGTTGGGCATGGCGCACAACAGCAGGGGGGTCTATGCCAAAACTTTCCAATCCTAATTTCACCCTTTTTTCCGGCAGCGTGCTGGCCTTGTTGTACGGGTTGTGGGCGCGGATCACATTCCAATCGCCCTGGCAGGATGTTTGGGATTTTGCCCTGGGGACCATTACCCTGGGATTCTGTTTTGGCGTGCCGCTGGCTATCGGCGCGTTGACGGTATTTTTTGGTCCGAAACAATATCGGAAATCGTGGCTGTATGCTCTGTTTATGCCCTGGGTTCCATGCCTGCTGCTGGGTGGCGCGGTTTTGCTGTTTGGCCTGGAGTTTATTATCTGCGTGGTGATGGCCCTGCCCATCTTTTTTACCCTGGCCAGTTTCGGCGGGCTGGTGATGCTGGTTATCCTCAAGAGCATTGAAAACAAAGCCGCCCAAAATACCATGCTGGGCCTGATCCTGATGCTGCCCTACCTGATCGTTCCGGCGGAGAAGCAGCTTCCCCCGCCCGATTCCATCCGCACGGTTGAGACGCACATCGAAATCCGGGCTGACCCGGCGACGGTCTGGCGCAATGTGGTGACGGTACCGGAGATCAGCGAGGCCGAGCAAAGTTTTAGCCTGTTCCACCTGCTGGGTCTGCCCCGGCCCATCGAAGCCACCCTGTCCCACGAAGGCATCGGCGGCATTCGCAGCGCCCGCTTTGAAGAGGGGCTGGCCTTTGTCGAAACCATCAATCAGTGGGAAGACCAGCGAGCCATCCGCTTCGAAATCAAAGTGACTCCCTCCGCCTCGGTGCAGCCGCCGCTGACCCAAATCGGGGGCAAATATCTGGATGTGTTTGAGGGCGGCTTTACCATCGAACCGATAACTAATGACCGAGTTATCCTCCACTTGAGCAGCCAACACCGGCTGTCAACCACCTTCAATTTTTACGGCGGTCTGTGGACCGACTGGGTGATGCGCGATTTACAGAATTACATCCTGGGAGTCATAAAAGCACGCTGTGAGCGTGGGTTGAGCGTGGACCAGTCAACAAGCTGACGTCGGGCGGAAAAAGCGGCTTGCGGTTATACTGATAATGGTTGTGAGGTCTGGACGGCTGTAAAGAAGCCGGGGGCCAAGCAAATCTTCTCCTCCTTTTGAGCGCCGGGCAACGTTGCCCGGCTTTTTTTTGACCGGAGACCGGAGACGGGCGACCAGGGTTTTAAACCCGGTCTTCGGTCTCCCGTCCCCGGTCGTTTTCAATTAATCCTCATCACCAATACCAGCCCGGCGCGTTCCCTTGATTTCACTGCGACGGCGCTTGCTTTTCAGACGGCGTTCCTGTGAGGATGCGGTCGGTTTGGTCTGGCGGCGGGGTTTGGGCGGTTCAGCCGCTCGACGGATTAAGGCAATTAGCCGGTCGAGAGCATCCTGCCGGTTCTGTTCCTGGGTGCGGAAGCGCCGCGCCTCGATAATTAGCACCCCTTCGCCGGTGAGTCGTTTGCCGGCCAGGCGGACCAGCCGCTGGCGCACCGCCTCCGGCAGCGAAGGTGAGCCGGCCACGTCGAAGCGAAGCTGGACCGCCGTTGCCACTTTGTTGACATTCTGTCCCCCCGGCCCGGCAGCGCGGACAAACTCATATTGGATTTCGCTCTCATCGAGCGAGAGATCAGAAGTGATGGGAATCATTCGGCACTTTCCAGGTGGGGAGACGCGGCTCTATTTGGAGAGACCATGCGTCGGCTGCATCATTTCTGCCGGTTTGGTCACACTTAACTGGCGGCAGTAGGTTTCGCGGGTAAAGAGGATGAACAGGAACGACAGTCCGGCCCAGACCAGCATCAACGAAAAGCCGGACTGATAGGCTTCCAGGCTGTAGCGCCGGACGCCGTCGAGCATGTCACCCTGCCAGCGCTGGTCCAGCATCCAACTGACCGCCGGCTGCAAAACCATCGGCCCCATCATCACGCTCATATTGAGCACCCCGGCGGCGGTTCCCGACAGGTAAGCCGGGACCGACTCGCGCAGAAAGGCGAAGCCAATAACCATGCAGCCGGAGGCAAAACCGATCACGGCCAGCAGAGCCACCAACAACCACACCGGCAGGTGAGGAATCAAAATAACCAGCGCCCAACCCAGGGCCGCCACCGCACAGCCGCCGACATACAGCGTTTTGCGCCGGCCAGCCGATCCGACAGCGCCCCAAAAATCGGCCCACCGAGGGCCAAACCCACCAGCAGAGTTGTGTTGACGGCGGCTGCCTGGGTGGGCGGCAGGCTGTAATGGCTGGTGAGGAATGAGACGCCCCACAGCCCGGAGAAGGTTAACACCGGGCCGACGATGCCGCCCGGTATCAGGCACAACAACCAGGCGTTGCGATAGCGGAAGATTTCGGCCAGGCCGGCCATAAAGCCGGGACGGGGGCTGCTACCTGGGCTGGTAGTCGGGTGAGCATAACTGGCAAACCCTTTTTCCTGGGGGTCATCCCGCACCAGCCACCAGATGGCCGCGCCTGTGACCAGCGGCAGCGCCGCCGACACCAGCATGACCGGCCGCCAACCGAATTGAGCCACCAGCAGTTGCAGCGGCACCCCGGCCAAGATCGCCCCAACAATGCCGACAAACAGGGCTAACCCGGCGGCCAGCGCATATTGCCGGGGAGCCATCCAGTGGGCAGCCAGCTTGAGCATGCCCACAAAGGCCACCGCCACCGAGCCGCCAATCAATAACCGCCCCAAATTGGCCCAGAACAGCCCCGGCGCCAGCGCAAACAGCAGCGTGCCCAACCCGCAGATCAGCCCGCCAGCGGCCAGCAAGCGGCGCGGTCCCCAGGTGTCGGCCAGGATGCCGGTGGGCACTTGCATAGCCACATAGCTGTAAAAATAAAAGGCCGACAGGTTGCCCAGCACGGCGGCGCTAATTTGAAAGTCTGTCATCAGTTCAGCCGTCATCACCGCCGGGGCGACGCGCTGGTAAAAGCCAATCAGGTAAAGCACTGCGCCCAGTCCCCAGATAGTCCAGGCTAATCGGGCGGGGGGTGGGGTGAGGATGTCTTTCATAAATTCGCCTTCAAAATTTGGTATTTCTCAGTTGCCGTGAGATTGCTTCCTCCGGATTGACAAATCCAGCGGTTATGACCTGGATTTGTCAATCCAGGCCGAGCGAGATTATTTAATTTTCATCATGACCGGGCGATTTCCACAGCCACAATCGTCCCCGCCTCCTGGCCCGTCGCCAACACCACCCCATTCTGAGCCGGGTCGCGCAGGAAGACAACGCCATCCTTTTCCTGAAAAGCCAGCCCCGTCTGCTGAATCCGCTCAACCACCGCAGCCAATGCCGCCGAATCCGGCAGGTTGAGGGTGAAGTAGCGCAGTCCGGCGGCGTCGGGGGGAGGAGGTGGGGCATTGACTCCGGCCCAGGTGTTGAGGCCGAGGTGGTGGTGATAGCCGTCGGCAGAGACAAAGCTGGCGCTGGGACCGTAGCGCATAATCAGATCAAACCCCAACGTCCCCACGTAGAACGCCTCGGCGGAGGGGATGGTGGCGATATGCAGATGGACGTGCCCGATAACGGTTTCCGGCTCCAGGCCGGTCCAGGGGGCGGGCTGTGCTTCAAGTTCGGCCAGGATGCTCTGGAGGTCGAGGGGATCGGTGGCCATTTGCAACTGCCCGTTTTGGCGGGGCCACTCGCTGCGGGGGCGGTCGCGGTAGATTTCGATGCCGTTGCCGTCGGGGTCGGCCAGGTAAATGGCCTCGCTGACCCAATGATCGGAGAAGCCCTGCACCGGCGTGCGCGTTTCGGCCAGGTGGCGCAGCGATTGGGCCAGGGCCACCCGCGATGGGGTCAAAATGGCAAAGTGATACAGGCCGGTCACGCCGGAGACCGGCCGAGCGTCGGGCCGTTCGGTCAATACCAGTAAATCCGGCCCGCCCGCGCCCAGATAAGCGGTATCCCCCTCGCGCCGATGGAGTTGAAACCCCAAATTGTCCTGATAAAACACCAGCGACCGGTCCAAATTAGCAACGGTCAAATGAACGTAGCCGATGTTCGTAGCGGGATGAATAGAAGCTTTAGCCATCAATCAAACCTCCTGCAAAGACGCGAGGACTCGTGAGGCGAAGAGGCGAAGAAAACCCTCGCGTCCTCGCTTCACGCCTCTTCGCGTCCTCGCCTCATCATTACCAAACAAAAACGCCGCCTGCTTGACCAGGCAGCGTGCTCGTGGTACGATGACCTAACCTCGTCCATCGAAATTGCATTTGTGAGTATAGCACATTTGGATGGTGCTGCCAACCACCATTAAGATAAAAGGATTGCTTGATGCCAACAGTTGATTTAGTTCACCGGGTTCAAATTCCGCCGGAGGCCGGCCCCGGCCGGCTCGTACCCGCTGTGGTGATGGTGCACGGTTGGCTGGGGGATGAAACGGTGATGGGGATTTTCAAACAGACCGTTCCATCCGGCGTGGCCGTTATCTCGCCCCGTGCGCCTTTGGCGGCCAATGGTGAGGGCTATGTCTGGTATTGGCGCGACCGGGGCGGGATTCAACCGGAGACGGACTCGCTTTGGGCGGGACGGGATCAGTTGCAGGCCTTTCTAACCAGCCTGCCCGATCAGTATCCGATTGATCCTCAGCGTATATTCCTGATGGGCTTTAGCCAGGGTGCGGTTGTTTGCAATACCGTAGCTCTCACCTGGCCGGGCCGGGTCAAGGGCGTAGCTTCGCTGGCCGGCTTGATCCCTGACGCGGTGATCGAGACGGCTCAGCCTGATCTGGCCGGTCTGCCGGTCTTTATTGCCCACGGCGTGCAGGATAAAACGGTCCCGCTGGCCTCGGCGCAACTGAGCCGCGACGTTTACACCCGGCTGGGAGCACAGTTAACTTATCACGAGTATCACACCGGCCATAAATTGACCACCCAGGGGATGGCTGATTTGAAAGTGTGGCTGGCTAACGTTGTCAAGCGCTAAAACGCCTTCAAGATTAGAACGTGTTGCATGTTGCGTGTTCCGTTTGTTTTACGCAACACGCAACACGCAACACGGGTCTTAAAATTACCGCAGGGAGTAAGCATGGCCTCAAATCGCCAAGTCTCGGTTTTTGACATTATCGGCCCAATCATGGTCGGCCCGTCGAGTTCGCATACGGCGGGGGCGGTGCGTTTGGGACAAATGGGGCGGGTAATTTTGGGCGCGCCGCCGACCGAGGCGCTAATCGAACTGCACGGCTCCTTTGCCGAAACCGGCCAGGGCCACGGCACCGACCGGGCTATTGTGGCCGGCCTACTGGGCATGGCCACCGACGACGAGCGCATCCGGCACAGTTTCGCCGTGGCCGAGGCGCTGGACCTGCAATTCCGTTTTGAAAAAGTGGACCTGGGTGAAGCCGCCCATCCCAACACCGTCCGGCTGACCCTACGGGCCGGCGAAACCGGCGTTCAGGTAACCGGGGCGTCCATCGGCGGCGGGCTGGTGGAAATTACCAACATCGAGGGCTACGAGGTCCATTTTGGCGGCCAGTACGACACCCTGCTGGTCATCGCCGAGGACCGGCCCGGCACGATCAACGCCATCACCGGCTGGCTGCTCAAACACGATATCAATGTGGCCTTTTTCCGGGTGGGCCGCAAACAGCGCGGCGGCGAAGCGCTGATGATTATCGAAACCGACCATGCTATCCCCGACCCGCTGATTGAGGCGATTGAAGATTTTGACTGGGTGCGCTGGGTCCGTAAGGTTGACAAAGTAGGAGAGTAAATTATGTTTGACTCAATAGCCGAAATGGTCGAACGGGCCGAAACCGGCGGACAGCCGCTCCATGAAATCGTGCTGCAAGCGGAGCTAGCCCAAAGCGGTGAAGCGCGAGAGGTGGTTTGGGAGCGGATGCGGCGGCGGCTGGAGGTGATGCGGCACAGCACCGAGCAAGGTCTGGCTCAGCCGGTTATCTCGCTGAGCGGCATCAGCGGCGGCAACGCCTATCGTTTCTGGCACTGGCTGGACGAGCATCAACCGCTGACCGGCCCCCTTTTGAGCCGGGCGCTGGCCCGGGCTATGGCCGTGAACGAGGTCAACGCCGGTATGGGCTGCATCGTCGCCACGCCGACGGCGGGTTCGGCGGGGATTTTGCCGGGGGTTTTGCTGACCTTGCAGGAAGCGCGCGGCTTTACGGACGACCAACTGATTGGAGCGCTGTTCACGGCCAGCGGTATAGGCGCGGTGATTGTCCGGCGGGCGCATGTATCGGGCGCGGCGGGCGGCTGCCAGGCAGAAACCGGCAGTGCCGCGGCAATGGCTGCGGGAGCGGCAGTGGAACTTTTTGGCCGGCAGTCCCGGCC
>JAAUSP010000309.1 GCA_012032575.1 Anaerolineales bacterium
GCCGGAGCGGATGTCTCCGCCGTTTTCACCGATCCAGCGGTCAGTTCCGGTGTGGCGGTGATTGCTGTGGACGATCAGGCCCAAACAATATCATCATCGTGCCCGGTGCCAATGGCCGGGTGGGCGAAGATGATCTGAATCGGCTTGAGTCCAGCCTGGTTGGAGCGAAAGTGTTGTTGCTCCAGCTCGAAGTGCCCTTGCCGGCAGTAGTCAGCGCCGCCCGATTAGCCCGGCAGCAGGGTGTCACCGTTGTGCTTGATCCCGCTCCGGCCCAACCTTTGCCCGCCGAACTTTATACCCTGGTGGATGTGCTCACCCCCAATGAGGTTGAAGCCGGCCAACTGGTCGGCGGGCCTGTAAAAACTGAAGCCGAGGCGGCGGCTGCCGCTGGAAAACTCCTTGAACTGGGGGTTAAAACGGCGCTGGTAAAAATGGGGGCTTTGGGTGTTTTAGTAGCCCAGGCAGGCACGGAGCCAATTTTTGTGCCGGCCTTCAAAGTTCAAGCGGTGGATACGGTAGCTGCCGGCGATGCCTTTAACGGCGGCCTGGCCGCTGCGCTGGTCGAAGGGCATGACCTGCCGCTGGCGGTGCGATGGGGAGCCGCCGCCGGAGCGTTGTCGGCTACCAAAATGGGGGCGCAGCCCTCGATGCCTACGCGGGCCGAATTTGAAGCATTTTTAAAAGCACAGGCGAGCCAGACCTGATCTCACTCAACTTTTTTCGGGTTAGCCGGTAACCCAGGCCCAATTCGGCCATTGGCGGTACACTGACATGCAACCGACAACAAACCTTTATCCACACATTTTAGGCGGCGTGTACGGTCAAGCCCTCGGCGACGCCTGGGCTATGCCGGCCCATTTTCACCCCGACCAAACCTGGACCTATTACAATGGCTGGCTCGACCGTTTTTGGCCGGCCTCGCCCGACCATCCGTTGCACGCCGGTTTTCGCGCCGGCCAAATTACCGATGATACCCAACAGGCGTTGGCCCTGGCCGAAGCCATTATGGCCGCCCCGCAGCTAACCGTCGAGGAAGTTGCCAGGGCAATGGTGGCCTGGTATGAGCAGGGCGAAGGGCCGGGAGCGGCCTATATTAGCCATAATACCCATCGGGCGATGGCAGCGCTCAAATCCGGCAGCGACCCCCATCTGACCGGCCTGCGGGGCGATACCGATGGCGGAGCCAAGCGGGTTAGCCCTATTGGGCTGATTCATCCTGGCGATCCGGACGCGGCTGTGGCCGATGCGATCATCGCCTGCACCCCACTCACTTTGCCGATGTGGCCTTATCGGGCGCTTGTGCGGTGGCGGCGGCGGTCGCTCAGGCCCTGGTTCCCGAAACCACCCTGGAAGAGATTGTCAATGTGGCCATGCGCGCCGCCGAGGTGGGACGGGAGCACGGGGTGGCCTGGTGGGGCGCGTCGGTGGGCCGCAAAATAGATTACGCCGTTCAACTGGCTACCGACAGCCGCTTTTCGGAGCGGGACCGTCTGCAAAATTTGTACGATCTAATTGGCTCAACTCAGGCCGCCGCCGACAGCGTTCCCTGCGCTTTCGGGATACTGGCTATGGCCGATGGTCATCCGGCGCAAACGGCCACGTTTGCCGCCGCCCTTTCCGGCAACGCCGATACGGTTGGGGCGATGGCTTGCGCCATTGCCGGGGCCTGGCACGGCATCGAAGCTATTCCCTTGGAGCATATTGAAACGCTCAATCGAGCCAATCCGGCCTGTAATTTTGAGCAGACAGCCGCCGGGTTGTACGAAATTGCCCGGCACAATGCGCAGGCGATTAAGCAGGTAGGCGAACATTCATTGAAAACCCTGCTTGATAATTATAACGAGTAGCTGATGTACGATCTTATTATCCACAACTGCCATATTTTAACCTCCGGCAGCGACATCCAGCGCAACTGCGATCTGCTGATTGACGCCGGTAAAATTGCTGCAATCTTGCCGGCCGGACAGGCTGACCTGGGCCAGGCGCACGAACTGCTGGAAGGCCGGGACATGCTGGCGATGCCCGGCTTGATCAACACTCACGCCCATGTGCCGATGGTGATCTTTCGCGGCCTGGCCGAAGATGTGCCCATCGAGCGTTGGTTTAACGAATTTATGTGGCCCCTGGAAAGCAACCTGATCGAAGAGGACGTTTACTGGGGCATGCTGTTGGGACTGGTCGAGATGATCGAGGGTGGCGTGACCACCGTGGCCGATCACTACTTTTTCATGGATCAGGCCGCGCGAGCCGTGGAGCAGGCCGGCACGCGGGCTGCGCTCGGCTGGGCCGTTTTTGGCGACCGGGGCTACGAGGCCCTGGCCGAAACCGCCGCCTTTGTGGACCGCTGGCAAGGTCAGGCCGAGGGCCGGATCACCACCTGGATGGCTCCCCACGCTCCCTACACCTGCGACGACGATTTTTGCGGGCAACAGTGGCCCACGCCCAACGGTTGGGGGTGGGCATTCACATTCACGCCGCCGAAGAGATGGGCCAGACCCAGGCCAGTCTGCAAAAGCGGGGCATTACTCCAATTCAGATATTGGCTGAAACGGGTGTTTTGGCTGGCCCGGTGATTATTGCTCATGGCTGCGGGCTGCTGCCGGAAGATATTAAACGGCTCAGGCAAGCTGCCGGGCCGGTCGGTGTAGCCCACGCGCCCAAAACCTATCTCAAGCTGGGCATGGGTTTGACCCCCATCCTGGCTTTGCAGGCAGCGGGTATTCCGGTGGGCCTGGCCACCGACGGGGCGGTGAGCAACAATACGCTTGATGTTTTTGAGAGTTTGCGCCTGATGGCGATGCTGCAAAAGCACGAAGCTCGCAACCCCGAAGTTATGACTATTCGCCAGTCCCTCCAAATGGCAACCCGCGACAGCGCCGCTGTGATTGGGCTGGGCGATAAAATCGGTCAGCTTTCTCCCGGCTACCTGGCCGATGTAATCCTGGTGGATTTGAGCGGTGCGCACCACCAGCCGCTGCACAGCCTGACTGCCAGCCTGGTTTACAACACCCGCGCCAGCGATGTCCAAACGGTCATCGTCAACGGCCAGATTATCATGCGCGACCGCCAAATTTTGACCCTGGACAAAGCCGAAATTATTCGCCAGGTCAACCGGAGCATGGAGCGGTTATCCCAGCGAGTGCCTGGTAAACGGATTCAGGTTTATAATCCCTAGCATTTGAAAGTAGTTAAGCCCATGTCTCCTCAATTAAATTTTCTACCCGAAGTAAAAAACGCTCTGGAACAAGGCCGGGCAGTGGTGGCGCTTGAGTCAACCGTCATCACGCACGGTCTGCCTTCCCCGGAAAACGTCGAGGTGGCCCGCGCCGTCGAAGCGACTGTGCGGGAGCAGGGAGCAGTGCCGGCCACTATTGCTGTTTTACGCGGCAAAATCACCGTCGGTTTGACCCCGGAGCAATTAATCTATCTGGGATCGGCTAAAAACGTCCGCAAATGCTCGCGCCGCGATTTCCCGATTGTGGTCGCTCGTGGTGAGGATGGGGCCACAACAGTGGCCGGGACGATGATGGTGGCTCATTGGGCCGGGATTCGTATTTTTGCTACCGGTGGTATCGGCGGGGTGCATCGGGGCCAGCCCTTCGATGAGTCGGCGGATTTGCTGGAACTGGGCCGCACTCCGGTGGCGGTGGTCTGCGCCGGGGCCAAGGCAATTTTGGATTTACCCCTCACCCTGGAAGTGCTTGAAACGCAGGGGGTGCCGGTTATCGGCTACCAAACCGACGAATTTCCGGCCTTTTATTCCCGCAGCAGTGGCCTGCCCCTTGAATTGCGGCTGGATACTCCAGAGGAGATTGCCGCTGTCATCAAAACCCACGATCAGTTGAGCTTGAACGCCGGAACGTTGATCGTCCAACCGATTCCGGTGGAAGCGGAATGGCCCGCCGCCGAAGCGCAGGGGGTGATCGAAGAAGCGTTGCGAGACGCCGCCGCCCGCCACATCACCGGCAAAACAGTTACACCTTACCTGCTGCAAAGGGTCAGCGATCTCTCCGGCGAGCGCAGCAAAACGGCCAACATCGCCTTATTACTCAACAACGCCCGGCTGGCCGCCCAAATCGCCCTGGCTTTATGAAGATGCCTAAAAAAATCATCATTGACACCGACCCCGGCGTGGACGACGCCATGGCTATCCTGCTGGCGCTCAAATCGCCCGAAATTGAACTGGTGGGCTTGACCACCATCTTTGGCAATGTTTACACCCCTTTAGCCACCCAAAACGCGCTGCGCCTGGTGGAATTTGCCGGGCGGCCCGACATTCCGGTGGCACATGGGGCCGAACTACCGCTGATCGTGCCGCTGGAGTCGGCGGCCGATTTTGTGCATGGTAGCGACGGGCTGGGCAATGTCAACCTGCCACCGCCCCGCAGCCAGGCGATTGCCAAACCGGCGGCTCAGTTCATTGTCGAAACGGTCATGGCGCAACCGGGAGAAATCACCCTGGTCCCTATCGGCCCGCTGACCAACCTGGCTCTGGCTTTGGCCCTCGAACCACGGCTGGCCGAAAATGTGGCCGAGGTGGTTGTTATGGGCGGAGCGGCTGCGGTCAACGGCAACGTCAGTCCCGCCGCCGAGGCCAATATCATCAACGATCCTCACGCCGCCGACAAAGTTTTCACCGCAGGCTGGCCGGTGACAATGGTCGGCCTGGATGTGACCCTCCAAACGATCATGACCGACGATTATATGGCGGCGCTCAATGCCTCCGGTTCGCCTGCGGCGCAATTCATTTATGCCATCAGCCGGTTCTACCGGGATTTTCATTACGACACCCACGGCCTGGCCGGCATGCACACCCACGACCCGTCGGTCATCGCTTTTGTGCTCGATCCCGGCCTCTTCACCACCGTGCGCGGCCCGGTGCGCGTCGTGACCGAAGGTATTGCCATCGGCCAAACCTTGCTGGACCGCTCTCAAAACTGGCACCAGCCTAACCCCTGGACCGACCAGCCGCCAGTGAATGTCTGCCTGGGGGTGGACTCGGAGCGGTTGTTGACCCTTTATCAGCAGCGAATCACAGCTTAATTGTTTGGAAGGATGGAAGGCTGGTCAAAACATTCCTCCACCTTCCCTACTTCCAGCCTTCCAGGGTAAGCATGGATTTCGTCGCTTTCGGCCTCATCATTGACGACATAGTTTTCCCCGACGGCCAAACGGCGATGACCGTTCTGGGCGGCGGTGGCCCCCAAACCGCTTTTGGCATGAAACTGTGGGCCAGTGAGGTTGGACTGGTGGGGGGCATCGGCCCAGATTTGCCCGCCGAAGCGCTGACCTGGCTGGAATTGAGCGGCCTTGACCTCGGCGGTTTGCGCCGATCAGCGCAATGGCCCACGCCGCGTGCCTGGCAAATTCTGGAAGCCGATGGCCGCCGCACCCAGGTCTGGCGCGTCCCTGGCCCGCAATTGGGGCGCAGTTGGGCCGTCGGCTGGAGTATCTGCCGGACAGCTATCGGCAGGCGCACGGCTTTCACCTCGGCGTCCACCCCGAAGACCCCGACCTTGATTTTATCAACGCGCTGCGTCAGACCGGCGCGGTCGTCAGCATCGAGCCGTTTCGGCCCGCTGCCCGGCCCATGGACGATGCCGAACTGCGGGCGTTGCTGTCGGCAGGCCAAATTTTTTCACCCAACGACGAAGAAGCCGTTTCCCTGGTCGGCCCCGCCGAGCCGCTTGAACTGATCCGGCGGCTGGTCGAAGCGGGGGCCGGGGTGGTAGCCCTGCGCCAGGGCGAACGGGGGGCGACAGTCCACCGGGCCGACACCGGCGAAACCTGGCACATTCCCGCCTTTGAAACCCCGGTGATTGACCCCACCGGCGCGGGTAATGCCTTTGGCGGCGGTTTTCTGACCGGCTGGGTTCAAACCGGCGACCTGCGTTTGGCCGGCCTGTACGGCGCGGCAGCCGCCAGCTTCCTGGTCGAGCAGGTCGGGCTGCCGGTAGAGGTGCGAAGAGGCGAAGAGGCGAGGAGGCGGTTGGCTGTTTTGCAGAGGGATGTAACCCGGCTTGATAAATGACCGGTCAAAGTTATTAAGTTAGGGTTTGATAGCATCCTTTCGACAAGCCCTTCGACAGGCTCAGGAAGTTCTCAGGACGCAGCCTGAGTAGCGCGAAACGAAGTGGAGCGCGTATCAAAGGGTGCGAGTTTTCTGGCGAAGCAGCACCCTTCGATACGGTTCGCTTCGCTCACCTACTCAGGATGCTGTGTCCTGAGTGAAGTCGAAGGGCTGCTTAACTCAATGATATTGAGTACCCAATGATTACTGGCAGCAAACCTCTGTAGTATTTCGCCATCTTCCATTCTCTATCTTCTATTTTCCTCGGTTGGTTTGACACAGCCCCACTACCTGCATTAAACTGGCCCTATGACTCCCCACGACCGGCCCAATTTACCACTTTTTGCCCTCATCTTGCTGTTTCTTTTGGCCGGCTGCGTTCCGCCCACCCCGCCGCCCTCGCCAACGCCCTGGCCCACGGCCACGCCGACGCGAACTTCGACTCCGGCTGGCGCAGCGGCCGCCACCCCGCGCGCCTCGGCCACGCCGACGCGCACACCTGCGCCCAGCCCTACTCCGCCCATCACCAAGCTGCTGGTGTGGGCAAGTCTGCCCGAAGCCCAGGCCAGAGCGCTGGCCGAGGATGCAGCCGCTTTTCAAAAGGAGTTCCCTTATTACACGGTCTCCGTGCGCCACTATGACAGCCCGGAAAATTTTATGACGCCCTTGATGGCCGGGGAAACCCAGTTTGATGTGGTGCTGGCTTCGCCGGTGCTGCTGGGCAGCTTATGGCGGGCTGAACAGATTGCGCCGATGTCCGACTTTTACGCCCCGGCCTTTCTCGACAGTTTTGCCTCGGTCACGCTGCAAGGGGCCAGGCGAGATAACCAGCTCTGGGGCCTGTCTGATACGGCGGGCTTTCATTTGCTGCTGTTTTACAACCGGGATTTGCTGGACACGCCCCCACACGATACCGATGAACTCGCGAAGCTGGTCCAGGCAGGGTCAGGGCCAACCCTGGGGGTCAACAGTTACGACCCGTTGTGGTTGCTGCCGTGGCTGCCGGCCTACGGCGGCTGGCTGACCAGTCCCACTGGACGGCTCACCCTGAACACTCCGGCCATGCAAAAGGCTTTGGCGCTTTATCAAGGTTGGCACGACCCTAAAAATGGCCTGGCTTCGCTGGCCACTTATGATGAAATGCGGACTCAATTTCTGGCCGGTCAGTTGCCGCTGGTGATTGACGGCGAGTGGGCGATTGGAGAACTGGGCCGTTCGACCAAGATCAATTGGGGGGTGGCTCCTCTGCCCGACGTGGTCGAGGAAGGCGAAAGCCAGGCGGCTGCCCCGCTGGTGCTGGCTCGTTATTGGGTTATCAGCCGGACTGCCAGCGGTAATCGGACCCTGGCCGCCGCAGCGTTTGTGGAATTCATTACCCGCCCGGAACGCCAATTGGATCGAACCGTCCGCTTTGGCTTATTACCCACCCGCCGCGAGGCCCTGGATGATCCGCTGATTGTGAATGACTCAGCCCTCCGCCTCAGCGCCGAACAGATGCTCACCGGACGGACCATCCCTCTGGGCGTCAACGCCGATGCGCTGCTCAACGCCATACGCGAACCACTGCGGCAGGTGCTTGAAGGTGAGTTAACGCCCGAACAAGCGGCGGAGAAGATGCAGGAAAACGCTGAGAAATAGAAAATGGTGGATAGAGGATAGTAGATTGAAAATAAGCCACTATCCTCCATCTTCTATCCTCTATCTTCTATCCACTATAATTTGCTCTGCCACATTTTCAAAGCCGCTGTCAGTGGTTTTGTAGACGACGATCTGAATGGCTTCGGGGGTTGCTTCTGCGGGGAGCGAGAGGGCGTAAACATCGCGCACAATTTCGCCGGGCCGCCAGCGGTGGGTGGGGTAGAGGTTCCACACCGGCTGGTGGTCCTGAATCAGGGCTTCCCCGTTGATGGTAATCAATTGTCCTCCCACCAACGGCCTGACCGAAATGGTGTAATCGGCCTCGATGAGTTGAGAGGCTTGCCAGTACAACGCGATTTGCCAATTGGCCCGCGCTAACCGGCCTGCGACATTGGCGGGTAGAGGATAGGCCGGGTCCACTTTTTCCCAGCCAACCAATTTGAGCGCCGCGCCAAAAGGCAAGTCGAGCGGCGAAGCTGTTGCCGGGAGTTCCTGTCGCGGCGCGGGCCACAGAGCCACAAGCTGCTCTCCTGCCGCCTGGGGGTACTCCTCTTCGAGGTTGATCGCCTCCGGTACAGCCGCAGCCGCCCGACGGCTAATATAGTAGGACAAACTGTCAGTTTGTCCCGCCACAGATGAAGCAAGCTCCCCCGGCTCCGTTGGATAAAGATCGGGCGCGGCCCCCCAGACCGTGTGCAGATATTGCAGCGCGACCTGCTCCGGGAAGTCGGCGGAGATGAGCGCGGGCGGCTCAGGCCGGTCGGCCAGGATGGCCCAGCCGGGATCGAGGCCGGTATCGCCGGGCAGGTTGCTCTGGTCGGCGCGGGGCAGGTTGGTGGTGAAGCGGTAGAGGAGGAGAAGAAGGAGTAGGAAGTAGGTAGTAAGGGAGTAGGGGGGTGCGTGGTGCGTGATGCGTGATGCGTGGTGCCTGATGCGTGATGCGTGAAGATTCTGCGCGTCCTCGCCTCCTCGCGCCCTCACTCACTAGCGTCAATCCGGCAGCAGCGCCGATGATGAAAATCGGATAGGCGGGG
>JAAUSP010000310.1 GCA_012032575.1 Anaerolineales bacterium
CCTCCAACGACTCGATGGTATGCTCTCAGGCCGAGAGGTGCGGGTAGACCTGCCGTCCGACCTACCCCTGCTGCCGTTTGATTTTGTCCTGGTAGTCCAGGCTCTGGTGAATGTGCTGGATAATGCTCTCAAATACTCGCCGTCCGACACCCCGATTGAGATACGAGCGCAGGTTAGCGGCGGCTCGATCCAACTGGAGATTGCCGATCGTGGCCCCGGCCTCCCCACCGACGACCTGACCCGTATTTTTGACAAGTTCTATCGGGGACCGCATACTTCCCCTGGTATTCCATCGGACCGGCGGACGCGGAGTGACGCGCCTCCGGGCACGGGCCTGGGCCTGTCCATCAGCAGCGGCATCATTGAGGCCCACAACGGGCGCATTTGGGCCGAAAATCGGCCCGGCGGTGGGTTGGTGATTAAACTGACACTGCCATTGGAGGAAAAGCAATTGTGAATTGTCCCAAAGGGATACCCTGGCGGTATGAATTGCCAATCGTGAATTGTTAATGAGATCGGAAGCTAATCAAATCGTTCACAATTCACAATTCACCATTACAATTTTTCTGGGGCTTTTATGAATAATTCTACCGATAAAACGACTGAGGGCGTTCGGGTCCTGGTAGTGGACGATGAGCGGGCCATCCGGCGCTTCTTGCAGGTTTCCCTGACGGCGCACGGCCATACGGTTTTTGAGGCGGCGAACGGGCGGGAAGCGCTCGATGCCGTGATAGCCCATCACCCCGATTTAATTATTCTGGATTTGGGCCTGCCCGACGTAGACGGCCTTGAAGTGACCCGCCGGCTGCGCGAGTGGACCAAAACCCCGATCATTGTGCTGTCGGTGCGAGAACACGAAACCGACAAAATCGCTGCGCTCGACGCCGGGGCCGATGATTACCTGACCAAGCCCTTTGGCGCGGGCGAATTGATGGCCCGGCTGCGGGTCGCCTGCGCCACGCCGCCCCCGCCACCGAAACCCCCATTTTTCGCACCGGGGTCTTAACCGTTGACCTGGCCCGCCGGGTGGTGACGGTCGAGGGGCGTGAAATCCAACTCACCCCCACCGAATATGAACTGCTCAAACTGCTGGTGATCCACGCCGGCAAAGTATTGACCCATCACCAACTGCTGCGGCAGGTCTGGGGCATGGGCTATGAAGCCGAGAGCCACCTGCTGCGGGTCAATATCAGCAACCTGCGGCGCAAGATTGAAGCAAACCCCACCCGCCCCACCTACCTCCTCACCGAGCCGGGCGTCGGCTACCGGCTACGAATAGACGATTGAGTCAGAAAAGAGATTGGAGATTGGAGGTTGCTTAATCTCCAATCTCTAACCTCCCCATCCGTTTTCTTGACACTTTCTTGACCCCTTCTTTGACTTTCTTGACCCTCCATTGACCCATTTTTACCTATACTGAAGGATAAGAGGCTGCTTTTGGCTGCCTCTGTTTATTTTGTATGCCACAGTTGAGGAAAATATTATGGCCCTGATTGAAAGTGAAAATGGAGTCACTGTTCTACGCCCGCTGGGGGATCAAGCTCCGCCGCGCACCTGGCGAAGCTGGCTGATTGGCCGCCCCCTCTCCACCGCCGACGCGCCGCACCAAACCATCGGCAAGCTGGTCGGCCTGGCCGTTTTTGCGTCCGATGCCCTTTCTTCCACGGCCTATGCCACCCAGGAAATTTTGTTTATTCTGGCGGTCGCCGGGACAGCCAGTTTTGGCTATGCCTTTCCAATTTCGATTGCTATCGTCGCGTTGATGGCGATTGTGACCATTTCCTATGAACAGACCATCCCATGCCTACCCCAACGGCGGTGGGGCCTATATTGTCTCGCGGGACAATTTGGGTGAATTGGCTGCTCAAACGGCGGGCGCAGCCTTGCTGACCGATTACATTCTGACCGTCTCCGTTTCGGTTTCATCGGGCGTGGCTCAAATTACCTCGGCCTATCCGGCTTTGTACGACTTCCGGGTGCTGATTGCGGTGATCATGGTCGTGCTGATCATGGTAATCAATCTGCGCGGGGTCAAAGAGTCGGGCATTACCTTCGCCATCCCGACATACTTTTTCCTGATTATGATGTTTCTGACCGTTGGCATCGGCTTTTTCCGCTATCTGACCGGCTCGCTGGGAACTGTGCCTAACCCGCCGCATCTGGAACTGCACGGCATGGTACAGCCGGTGACTTTGTTCCTGCTACTGCACGCTTTTTCAAGCGGCACGGCGGCTCTGACCGGCATCGAGGCTGTTTCCAACGGCATCCCTGCTTTCAAAGAGCCGCGCAGCCACAATGCCGGGGTGACGCTCATCTGGATGGCTTCGATTCTGGGAACCTTATTCCTGGGCATTACCTTCTTAACCAGTCAAATCAGTGGGGTTCCGTCGGAAACGGAAACCATCATCTCACAGTTGGGCCGGACGATTTACGAGGGCCGGGGCTTTTTGTATCTGGGCATGATCGCGGCCACCGCCGTGATTTTGATAATGGCGGCCAATACCGCCTTTGCCGACTTTCCCCGCTTGAGCGCTTTGATGGCGGCTGACGGCTTTTTGCCCCGCCAACTGACCTATCGAGGCAGCCGCCTGGTTTACTCGCGCGGGATCATCACCCTGGCGGTGATTGCCTCGCTGTTGATCGTCGTTTTCCAGGCCAGCGTCAGCGCCCTGATCCCGCTGTATGCCATTGGCGTCTTTCTCTCGTTCACTTTATCGCAGACCGGGATGGCTCGCCGCTGGTGGCGAAGCGGCCATCTGGCTGCCGGTCAGGAGGTCTCGGAGCATGGGTCAACCCTGCACTATGACTCAAAGTGGAAGCTGAAGATGGTCATTAATGGCTTTGGCGCTGTTCTCACCGTTATCGTCATGCTGGTCTTTGCCGTTACCAAATTCCACGATGGGGCGTATGTGGTTATCTTCCTGATCCCCCTGCTCGTCTTTATCTTTTGGTCCATTCATAACCACTACCGCCATCTGGCCAAGCGACTGTCGCTGCGAAATTACAAGGGCGCACCGCCACGACATCCGCGCCACCGGGTTGTTTTGCTCGTAGGCGGCGTCCACCAGGGTACTTTGGCGGCCCTGCGCTATGCCAGCCTCCTATCCCAGGATGTTACGGCCATCCACGTCTCGACCAACCCGGATGAGTCGGAGCGAGTGCGCCGGGAATGGGAATGGTGGGGCAACGGGGTGCGCATGGTCATTTTAGATTCACCTTACCGGCTGCTGCTTGAACCGCTACTCTCGTACATTGACCAGCTTGACGCCCGCCGCCAGCCGAACGAGATTATCACCATTGTGGTGCCCCATTTTGTGCCGCGCCACTGGTGGCACAACCTGCTACATACCCAGACCACCTTCTGGCTGCGGATGGTGTTGCTGTTCAGACCGGGAATTGTCATCACCGAGGTGCCTTATCAGATTGAATAGCTAAAAAGTTTGGCCGAGTGAGCGTTATGAATAAACCACCTGATGAACTGTCCGGCGGGGTACGGGTGCTGGTGGTGGACGATGAACGAGCCATCCGGCGTTTTTTGCAGGCGTCGTTGTCTATCCACCAACATACTGTTTTTGAAGCGACCAATGGCCGCGAGGCCCTGGAAGCAGTGGCGGCCTATCGCCCCGATGTCATCATTTTAGATTTGGGGCTGCCCGACATGGAGGGCGTCGAAGTGACTCGCCGGCTGCGGGAGTGGACCCAAACCCCGGTAATTATCCTCTCAGTGCGCGACCACGAAACGGACAAAATCGCCGCGCTCGATGCCGGAGCCGACGATTATCTGACCAAACCCTTTAGTATGGGCGAATTATTGGCCCGGCTGCGGGTGGCCCTGCGTCACATCAGGCCCAAAGAAGACACGCCCGTTTTTACCAGCGGCAAGTTGACCGTAGATTTGGCCCGGCGGCTGGTGATGATGGACAAGCACGAAATCTAACTCACGCCAACCGAGTATGATTTACTCAAAGTGCTGGTCACACACGCCGGCAAGGTCGTAACTCACACCCAAATCAGCCGCCAGCTCTGGGGGCCGGGCAGCGAAGATCAGTCGCACCTGCTGCGGGTCAACATCAGCAATTTGCGCCGCAAAATTGAGGCCGACCCTACCCGGCCTATCTACATCATCACCGAGCCAGGCGTGGGCTACCGCCTGCGGGTTGATGACTGATTCCAATCCTCCACTCTCCCCAAAAATCTGAACACTTTCTTGACCTCTCCCTAAGATACCTTGACCCACCCTTGACCCATTTTTGATTATACTGAGCCTGGATAACAAACTTTAGTCGGGTGAGGGTAAAGATGGAAAAACAAAAATATTCTCAGCAATCATGGTGGCCGGTGAGTGTATTGGTACTGGTCATGATCGGGCTTTTGATCCTGGCCCACCAGGTAGCCCCCTCGCCCGGCTGGCGCATTTTCCTGGAAAGTGGGGGGTGATTGCCAGCTATGGGTTGATAACCCTGTGGCTGGAAACCCGTTCTGCCACGATGCTGGATGAACATTCCGCCGCGATTGACAGCCGGGTAATTGAACCGCTAGATGGAGAGACAACCTCTCCGTTTCCACCCTATGTCCAGGTCCACTTCTTCGTCCATTCTGCCCCGGCCATCATTTACCACATGCCCGAAGGCCCGGCCAGCCGCCTGGGGTCGAACGGCCATCATCCAACCAGAACCATTCCCCATCTGCCCGGAGAAACATCGAATAATTGAGCAACTGTTGCAGTCAGAAGGGTAAAGCTGATGGAGAGTCTATTTTATCTGAGTCTGGGGCTGGTTCTGGCCCTTTTTGCCCTCAATCTTTTCTTAGCCATTCAGTATCTTCTCAATAATTCGGGGTAGGGGCACGGCCTTGCGCCTGCCCCACGGGGCGACCGCAAGGGTTCGCCCCTACATATTGAGAAGATACCCATTCAAAAAGAAAAACGGAGGTAATAACTCATGGCCGATTTATTGTATTTAGGTGTAGCCCTGATCTTCTTCGCCGCCAGTTGGGGCCTGATTGTGGGCTGCGAGAAATTGATGGAGGATTAACATGCTGTATCTCATCACCGGCTTGATTGCCTTAGCTTTGCTGGTCTATCTGGTTCTGGCGCTGTTGAAACCCGAATGGTTTGGATAAGAAGTAGGTAGTAGGTAGTAGGTAGTAGGTAGTAGGTAGCAAGAAATCGCAAATCGTAAATCGTCCTAAAGGATACCCTTGCGGTATAAATCGTAAATGGAAGAGGTTATATGACGCTTATAGGTTGGGCCCAAATTGGGCTATATATGTTGGTATTATTGCTGCTGGCCAAGCCGCTGGGCGCGTTTATGGCCCGCGTTTACCAGGGCGAGCGCACCTGGCTGAACCCGGTGCTGGGACCGGTCGAACGCTGGCTCTATCGCCTCAGTGGCGTGCGGCCAGACCAGGAAATGAATTGGAAAACTTATGCGTTAGCAATGCTGCTGTTTAACGCTTTGGGATTGTTTTTGCTGTATGGATTACAACGCTTGCAAGGGATACTGCCCTTGAACCCGGCAGGACTGGGGACGATTACCCCTGACTCGTCGTTTAATACGGCGGTCAGCTTTGCCAGCAACACCAACTGGCAGGGCTACGGCGGCGAAGTGACCATGAGCTACATGACCCAAATGCTGGGCCTGACCGTGCAGAACTTTGTTTCAGCAGCGGCGGGCATGGCTACGTTGGTCGCGTTAGCTCGCGGATTAGCCCGTCACACCGCCCAAACGATTGGTAATTTTTGGGTGGACTTGACCCGCTCAATCCTGTACATCCTGCTGCCGCTGTCACTGATTTTAGCGGTGGTATTGGTATCTCAGGGTGTGGTTCAGACTTTCAGCGCCTATCAGCCTGTGCCTTTTTTACAAGCCACTACCGATGCCGACGGCAACCCGATCACGGAACAAATCCTGGCTGTTGGTCCGGCGGCCTCACAGGTTGCCATCAAACAACTGGGCACCAACGGCGGCGGCTTTTTTAATGTCAATTCCGCTCATCCTTTCGAGAACCCGACCCCCCTCCTCCAACTTTTTGGAGTTGTTGAGTATCCTGCTCATCCCGGCCGCGTTGTGCTACACCTTTGGCAAATTGGTCCAGGATACGCGCCAGGGCTGGGCGATCCTGGCCGCCATGACCCTGATATTTGTCCCTCTCGTCGCTGTAACCGCTGTCGCCGAACAGGGCGGCAACCCGCAGATCGCCACGCTGGGGGTAGATCAAACCGCCGGTGACTTGCAGGCCGGCGGCAATATGGAAGGCAAGGAAACCCGCTTTGGCATTGCCACCTCAGCCTTGTGGGCCGCCGCTACTACGGCTGCTTCCAACGGCTCGGTCAACTCGATGCATGACTCCTTTACGCCCATGGGCGGCCTGGTCCCGATATGGCTGATGCAGCTTGGCGAAGTGATTTATGGCGGGGTCGGGTCGGGCTTGTACGGCATGCTCATCTTTGCCATCATCGCCGTGTTTGTGGCCGGGCTGATGGTCGGGCGGACGCCGGAATATCTGGGCAAGAAGATCGAAGCCTACGAGATGAAAATGGCCGCGATTGTGATCCTGATTCCTCCGGCGCTGGTCCTGGGCTTTACGGCCCTGGCCGTTGTCAGCGAGGCCGGTAAGGCGACCATTTACAACGCCGGCCCACACGGTTTCAGCGAAGTGCTCTACGCCTTCTCCTCGATGGGGAACAACAACGGCAGCGCCTTTGCCGGTCTGGGAGCGAACAATCCGTTTTACAACCTCACCGGCGGGCTGGCGATGTTGTTTGCCCGCTATTGGCTGGCCATTCCCACCCTGGCCATTGCCGGGTCACTGGTCCGCAAGAAAAGAGTGCCGGAGAGTTCAGGCACTTTGCCCACCCACGGCCCGCTTTTTATCGGCTGGCTGACCGCCATCGTCATCGTCGTCGGCGCACTGAGCTTCCTGCCGGCCCTGGCCCTCGGCCCCATCGTCGAGCAGTTGCTGCTCAATCAAGGCGTCGCCTTCTAAAACGACCGCCGACTGCCGACGGCTGACCGCCATAGAGTCTTAGCGGTCGGCGGTCTGTGGTCGGCGGTCACAACTGGAGATAACTCATGACAGAAACAAAAACCCAAGCTCAAATTAAACAAGACTTATACCGCCGGGCGGTCATTGACTCTTTCCGCAAACTCGACCCCCGGCAGCAGGTGCGCAACCCGGTCATGTTCGTCGTCGAAGTCGGCAGCATCCTGACCACTATCCTCTTTATTCAGGCCCTCTTCGGCCAGGGCGAAGCACCGGCCGGTTTCATCTTTGCCATCGCCGTCTGGCTGTGGTTTACCATTATTTTCGCCAACTTTGCCGAGGCCCTGGCCGAAGGGCGCGGCAAAGCCCAGGCCGAAGCCCTGCGCAAAACCCGCCGCGAAACCATTGCCAAAAAGCTGTCCCGGCCCGACCGCCACGCCAAATTTGAAGAAGTCTCCTCGACCGCGCTGCGCCAGGGCGATCTCTTCCTGGTTGAGGCCGGCGACATCATCCCCGCCGACGGCGAAATTGCCGAAGGCGTGGCTTCGGTGGACGAAAGCGCCGTTACCGGCGAAAGCGCCCCGGTGATCCGCGAATCCGGCGGCGACCGCAGCGCCGTCACCGGCGGCACGCGGGTGCTGTCCGACTGGCTGATTATCCGCGTCAGCACCAATCCGGGTGAAGGCTTTTTAGACCGCATGATTGGCCTGATCGAAGGGGCCAAACGGCAGAAAACGCCCAACGAAATCGCCCTCAACATCCTGCTGGCCGGTTTCACCATCATCTTCCTGCTGGTCTGCGTCACCTTGCTGCCCTATTCGCTCTACAGCGTCGAGGTGGCCGGACAAGGTATACCGATCACCATTACCGTGCTGGTGGCCCTGCTGGTCTGCCTCATCCCGACCACCATCGGCGGGCTGCTCAGCGCCATCGGCATTGCCGGGATGGACCGGCTGATCCGGCGCAACGTCATCGCTATGTCAGGCCGGGCCGTCGAAGCAGCCGGCGACGTGGATGTGTTATTACTCGACAAAACCGGCACGATCACTCTGGGCAACCGCCAGGCCGTCGAGTTTATTCCGGTGGATGGAGCCAATGCCCGGGAATTGCCGACGCCGCCCAACTGGCCTCGCTAGCCGACGAAACCCCCGAAGGCCGCAGTATTGTCGTGCTGGCCAAAGAAAAATACGGCCTGCGCGGGCGCACCGTCGGGGTGCAGGAGGAAGCGCCGCACGGAGCGCACTTTGTGCCCTTCACGGCCCAGACTCGCATGAGCGGGGTAGACCTCAACGGTACCAGTATTCGCAAAGGCGCGCCGGATACCATCACCGCTTACATTCAGCAAACGGGCCAGACTGTGCCGCCCACGTTAAATGAAACCGTCGAGCGCATTGCCCGCACCGGCGGCACACCGCTGGTGGTCGCTCGCAACGGCCAGGCCATCGGGGTGATCCATCTCAAAGATGTGGTCAAGGGCGGCATCAAAGAGCGCTTTGCTCAACTGCGCAAAATGGGCATCAAACGGTCATGATTACCGGCGACAATCCGCTGACCGCCGCCGCCATCGCCGCCGAGGCCGGGGTGGACGATTTCCTCGCCCAAGCCACGCCCGAAGCCAAATTGAAGCTCATCCGCGATTACCAGACCGGCGGCCGGCTGGTTGCCATGACCGGCGACGGCACCAACGACGCTCCGGCCCTGGCTCAGGCGGATGTGGCCGTGGCGAT
>JAAUSP010000311.1 GCA_012032575.1 Anaerolineales bacterium
CTGGCTGCCGGTCAAAAGACCGGCGAACCCCTGTGGCGCATGCCGCTCGATCCGGCCTATGATCGCCAGATCAAAAGCACGGTGGCGGACCTCAAAAATTCGGGTGGACGCAGCGGCGGCTCCATTACTGCCGCCCGCTTTTTGGCCTATTTTGTCGGTGAGTGGCCCTGGGCGCACCTTGACATCGCCGGCAGTGCCGAATACAGCGGTGGCCCGGAGGATACGCCCCGCAGCTATCTGGTCAAAGGGGCCACCGGCATCCCGCTGCGGACGCTGGTGGAGTATTTGCGGAGTGTGGTTGGGTAATTGAGGAGATTGCAATGCAATGGGAAGAAATTCGTAACCATTATCCCCATCAGTGGCTTTTAGTTGAGGCTATAAAAGCACATTCCGAAGCAGGTCAACGCATCCTGGAGCAAATTTCGGTCGTTAGCACCTATCCTGACTCCGTAATGGCCATGCAAGGGTACACTCAACTTCATCGTGAAGCCCCCGAACGTGAATTGTATGTACTGCATACAGACCGCGAATCGCTTGATATTACCGAACGAATGTGGCTGGGAATTCGGGGAGTGGGTGGGACAGAATTTGTGTTCACCAAGCCGCTTGACCGCTTAGCTCTGGGACCACTTTCGGTTGCTGATTTTGAAATTGAAGTGGGCGCGATGGACTATGGGGTAGATATGGATGGCATCGTAGGAATGGATTTTCTGCTCCGGGTGGGAGCAAAGATTGATTTAGCTCAATTGGAGATATATTGAGCCATCAATGCCCCTGGATTGCCTGGATAAATCGTCGCGTCGTTTCCGGGATTAAATTGTCTGGCTGCGCAGCCGCCGGGCCAGAAACCAACTGATGATCGAAACAAACAGGGTCATGAGTGCGGCCAGGATTAGCAAGTCGCGGGAGGGATTGGGGGGCGTATAGCCTTCGCGCTGGCGAAGGTGAGCTGTGGTCAGCAGTTCGCGCTTTAGCTCGGTTTCAAAGCTGCGGGTGGGCGTGACCGGCTGTAAGGTGGATTTGATTTGTTGAGCCACGTCGAGGAGAGATACCAATTCCTCGGCGTCGGTTAAATCCAGCCCCTCAGCGTCATCCCCCGCGCCGTTGACCAAACGATCAGCGTGCGCGGCCAGGATTTCTTTGAGTTGTTTTCTATCCATAAAAAGTTCCTTCTACCGGTGGCAGGGTAGCAAGTCGCAAGGTCACAGGGTCGCAAGAAACAAGGTCTCAAGGTCGCAAAATGTTTTGCTACCTGTTACCCTGCGACTCTGCTACTCTGCGACCCTGTTACCCTTCCGCCGGATAGGTGGCAAACCCGACGGTGCCGGGACCAAAATGAACGGCCAGCGACAGGGCCAAATCGGCGATAAAGGTTTCCTGGCAGTTGAGCCGGCGGCGAGCCAGGGCCAGGAGTTCAGCCGCCTGACCGGGCGCTTGAGCATGGGTTACGCCCAGGTGAACCGGGGCTTGCCCCAGTCGTTCAGCGGCCAGTTCGACCATCCGTTCAAAGCCTCTTTGCTGGCTGCGAACGCGCTCGACCGGGATCAACGCCCCCTCGTCCACCGTAATAATTGGTTTAATGTGCAGCAGTGAGGCCAGCAATTCGCGCAGCCGGCCCACCCGCCCGCTCATGCGGGCAAAACGTAAATCTTTGAGCATAATGAAAACATGAATTTCGGGCCGGCGGACTTCCAGCCGGGCGACAATCTCGGCAGCACTCAGCCCCGTTTCGGCCAGCAGCGCCGCCTCTCGCACCAGCAGCCCCAACCCCACCGACCCGGTCAAACTATCCACCACACCCACCCTGACCTGACCCTGTACCTGGCGAGCGGCCATACTGGCGCTCTGCCAGGTGCCGCTTAATTTGCTGGTCACGTGAACGGAGAGGATCTCGCTGCCGTCGGCGGCCAGGTCCTGGTAGATTTGGCAAAATTCTCCCACCGCCGGCTGCGAGGTGGTGGGCAAAACGCCCTCGGCCTCGATACGCTGGTAGAAGGCAGCGGGACCAATCGTTTGCCCTTCGTGAAAAGTTTCCAGGCCAAACTGAATGTTAATCGGGACAACGGTTAAGCCATAACGATTGATCCAGCCCGGCGGTAAATCACAGGTCGAGTCGGTGACGATTTTGATCACAGGTTAAATTCATTCGTGATGCGTGAGACGTGATGCATGAGAGTTTTTTTCCTGAAATCATCACGTTTCACGGGATTTGGTCAAATACTGTTCTGAAGTTACCTCAGTTCCTCTAGTTCCTTCAGTTCCAGGGCGTTTCCGGGCAGGATTCCTGTTGGTTCGGCAGCACCGGCTTCACCAGTCGGATTCTCCTGCTCGGTCAGCAGTTCCTTGAGCGAAACCAGGGTGCGATGATAGAGCGACTTAATGGCTCCTTCGCTGCGGCCCATAACCCGGCCAATTTCGGCGTTTGACATGCGTTCGACAAATTTGAGCACCAGCAGCTCCTGCCGTTCGCGGGGCAGGTGTTGAATAGCAGCCAATAGCAGTTCGCTTTCATTGGCCTGCTCAACCGCCTGCTGTGGACCTTCCTGTTTGTCGCCGCTCAGGTCCACATCCTCCAGGCCGACAATCTGGCGGCGGCTGTTATCTCTGCGCCAATTGACCAACAAGTTGTGGGCAATACGATACAGCCAGGCGGCAAAAGGCGCTCCCTTGTTATTGTAATGGGGAATATGGTTGAGCGCCCGGTGAAACACCTTGGCCGTCAAATCCTCGGCCTCGTGGTGATTGCCCAGCCGATAGTAAATATAATTGTAAATTTTGTCTACATACAATTCATACAGCCGGCCAAACGCTTCCGGGTCGGTTTTGGCCTGCTCGATGAGTTGTGTTTCATCCATATCTTCGAACATTTAAACACGGCTCGTTGAAAAAAGTTATGTTCAGTCTTATAGGAAAGATTTCGTTAAAGGATGTGCGTGTTGCGTGTTGCGTGTTCCGTTTATGTTACGGAACACGCAACAACGCAACAGTGATAAGTGGACCTCATTGGCCTACGGAAAACGGCTCCAAGCAAATGCCGACGCCCAGAGCGCCCGGTCCCAGGTGCGCGCCGATAACCGGGCCAAGCTCGGAGGTGTAAAGTCGGGTGATATTGAAGCGGTCTCGAAGCAGGGCCGCCATGCTGTCCATTTCGGCCTCGGCGGCGATGTGCATGACCCCGGCCTGAAGGGGCTGTCGGGGGGTAATCAACTTGCTTTCAAGTTCCACAAAGAGACGTTCTAAGGCTCTTTTTTTGGTCCGCACCCGGTCGAGCGGCTGGAGTTTGCCCTCGACCACGGCCAAAATCGGTTTGGTATTGAGCAGGGTGCCCAAAAAAGCGGCGGCTGTGCCGATACGTCCGCCCCGTTTGAGATATTCCAGCGTGTCCACCACCAACACAATGTGGGTGTCGCGCCGCATCTGTTCCAGGCGCGACAAAATGGAAGGCAGGGAGTGGCCGGCCGCGGCCATCTCTGTCGCAGTCAGGGCCATCAACCCCAGGCCCATCGCCGCCGATAAACTATCAAAGACGGTAATGGCCGCCTCCGGCAATCCTTCGGCAGCGGTTACGGCCGCGCTGTAGGTGCCGCTCAGGCGGCTGCTGATGGTCAGGACTAAAATTTGAGCGGTGGGGTCTCGCTGCAAAATCTGCTGGAAGGCTTGCCTGAACTCGCCGCTGGCTGGCTGCGAGGTGGTGGGAAAATCGGAGGTTGTGGCTAACCGACGGTAAAAGTCGGCATTGCTGAGGCCACTGATTTCATCGTAAGTTTCAGCGCCAAAAAGAACTTTGAGCGGCACCACCGTAATTTGATGCTGCCGAAGCAGGTCCGAGGGAATGTAGCTGGTCGAGTCGGTAACAACGCTAATCATGGTCGTGAAAGGTTAACGTTAAACGTTGAACCCTTCAACCTTTAATGCATCGTTTGGGTTTCGCGCATGTTGGGCGCGACGATGTTCACGGCATCGTTAAGGAAGGCGGATAGTTTATTGATGCTATCCTCGCTCATTTCGACCAATTGATTTTGGAAGCGTTGGGTGTGCGTCATCAACTTGTCGGCCACACTGGTGTCTTCCGCTTCGTTGGTGAGAGAAAAGGCCAGGCTCAGGCCGGCCAAAGCGCCGAGACCAACCGGTCCACTGGCATTTAAGCCGTTCAAAGCCGGCAGGAGATTGCGGCTGCGCAGTCGTTCCAGGTTGAGCAGCAGCACCGAGATCATCTCGGCACAGTAGTTAAGGGGCATTTTGGTATCGGGCAGGTTTGAGAGGGCCTCACGCAGGGCGTCGGCGGGGTTGGTTTGCCGGGCTTCTTCGAGGCGGTGCAGAATGCGTTCCTTGACTCGTGACCAGTCGCTGCTGTAGCGCATTTCATCCCGAAGCTGGGTTAAAAATTGCGCGGCTTTGTTTGTGGGGTAAAATACCACTTGCGAGCGGCCTGGACCGGCCTGATCGCCGCTCAAAACGTAGTCAGAAGCGGCCACGCCTTTTTCTTCCAACACTTTGAGCATATCATAAGCCGAAAATTTATTGACGCCCAATTTTTCGGCCAGAATCGAATAATGAACCGGCCCTTTTAACTCACGGTAGAGTTCAAACAGGCTGTCCAAAAATGTTTGCTGGCGAGGGGTCAATTTCATAAAACACCTCCGGTAAGTAGCCAAAAAAACCAAAAACCTTCCAAATTTTACCTGTAACTGGCAGGCTTGTCAATTAAAGCGTATCGGTGATGCAAATTTAGTGTTTTATCCTGATAGCACAAAATTATAATTGAGGAAGCTTAAACCTTCCTGAGATTTATGTTGCACATCTTTAAGAGAGAGGTAGATTAAAGTAGCATGTATACCAATGGAAACGGTAACCGGCGGCGGGTGGTCGTCACCGGGATGGGGGCGGTTAGTCCGCTGGGTAATACCTTGGCCGCGACATGGGCCGCCATGATGCGGGGCGAGTGCGCTGTTGAACCTATTACCAAATTTGATACGACCGGCTACCCCTGTACGGTAGCGGCCTTTGTTAAAGGTTTTGATCCGACCCAATACATGGATAAGCGGGACGCCCGGCGGATGTCTCCTTTTTTGCATTTTGCGGTCGCCGCATCTCAAGAAGCCTTGACTGACGCCGGCCTCGATTTGAGCAACGAAGACCCGACTCGGGTGGGGGTGGAGATTGGCAGCGCCATTGGCGGGGCGGATGTGGTGGAGGAAGAGCGGCTGGTTCTGGAGCGGGAAGGCATTAAAAAGGTCAACCCGGCGGCTATCCCGGCCCTTTTAATCAGTATGCCGGGTTGTTTTGTGGCCATTCATAACAATATCCGGGGGCCGGTCAATGCCTCGGTGACAGCCTGCGCCACCGGCATTTCCGGGATTGGTGAGGGCATGCGCCGGATTGTCTGGGGCGATGCCGATACGATGCTGGTCGGCGGGACCGAAAGCGCCATCACTCCGCTGACGCTGGGGGCTTTTGGTCGCCTGACCGCGCTTTCCAAACGCAGCGACACCCCGAAGCGGTCCATCACTCCCTTCGATATCAGTCGCGACGGCACCATTCTCGGCGAGGGGGCCGGCGTGATGGTGCTGGAAACGCTGGAGCACGCTCAGGCACGCGGGGCGCGCATTCTGGCCGAAGTCAAGGGCTACTCCCTCACCAGCGACGCTTTTCACATCTCCTCGCCCCGCGAAGACGGCAGCAGTCAGGCACGGGCCATGCAGCAGGCCCTCAAAGATGGCGGCCTCGAACCGCGCCAGGTCAATTATATCGGCGCACATGGGACCGGTACGCCCCTGAACGATGCCATCGAGACCATCGCCATCAAAACGGCCTTTGGCGAGTCGGCCTATGATCTTGCCATTAGCTCGATCAAAAGTATGACCGGTCACACCCTGGGCGCAGCCGGGGCGCTGTCGGCCATTGCCGCCGTCAAGGCCATGCATGAAGGCTTTATCCCCCCGACGATCAATCTCGACATACCTGATCCCGCTTGTGATCTGGATTATGTGCCCAACCAGCCGCGTCAGGCGGAGGTGAAGGTGGCGATGGTCAATGGCTTTGGCTTCGGCGGGCAAAATGCCAGCCTTGTCTTGCAGAAGTGGGAAGAGTAAACTGAGGGAATTGAAGGAACTGGAGGAACTGAGGGATTTTTTTGTGACCGGAGACCGTAAACAGGCGACCGGAAGATGTCCGGAGTCCAAAGTACAGTTTGGACTCCGGGTTTCGGTCACGTAGCGTAGTGGTTTGAGGAGTACGGACAGATGGTTAATGATATGGTTATGATTGAACCCCAGTTGCGGGAATTTCCGCATCTCAGCCCGGCGGCGTTTCAGCATCCATCGGATGTGCAAGCGACGGCCAATCTGCAAAAAGTGCCGCTGCTGGCTCCCCTCATCAAATTGATTTCCAGTTCCGTGTTTGAAAAACAAATGCGGCTGATGAGCATCTCCAGCACCGTGCGGCTGGGGCCAAACCAGGCCCGGAGCATTTATCAGAAGTTTGAGAAAGCGGCGGCTATTCTGGATGTGCCGGAACTGCCGGAGCTGTATGTGAGCAGCCAATATACGATTAACGCCATGGCCTTTGGGGTCAAAAAATATCAGATCATTATGTTTGCCGGTCTGATTGACTTTCTGACCGAGGAAGAACTGCTGGCCGTGATTGGGCACGAATTGGGCCACGTGAAATGCCAGCACATGCTGTACAAGACGATGGCTTACATTCTGCGCTATTTCGGGGCGCAGGCGCTGTACAGTTTGTTACCTGCTGGCACTGCTTCGCTGGCGACCATCCCGCTGCAACTGGCTATTTTGGAGTGGGAGCGCAAAGCCGAATTGTCGTGTGATCGAGCTGCTCTGCTGGTAGTGCAGGACCCGGCAGTGGTTGCCAGCGCCCTGACCAAACTGGCCGGCGGCTCCAAAAAGATTCTGCCCGAACTGAATATGGACGAGGTGCTGCTGCAAGCTCAGGAATATCACGAAGCCGGCGAGGGTCTGATTGAACAGCTTTTCAAAATAAATATGCTGTTATTACAAACCCATCCTTTCCCCATTGTCCGGGCCAAAGAAATTATAGATTGGGGGGACTCGGAGCAGTACCAGAATATTTTAGCCGGTAATTATATCCAGGAAGCCACCGCGCCGGCCCTGCTGCTGACCGAGCCGATGGCTAAAGTGTGCCCCCAGTGCGCCCAATTGGTCAACGCCTCCATCCCGCTCTGCCTGGCCTGCGGCAGCAGTTTGAAAGGTGCGCGGCGAGTCTGCGCCAAGTGCCATATCAAAGTGTTCTCCACCTGGGATACCTGTCCGGGGTGTGGCAGCGGGTTACAGTAGACGGTAAACGGTAGACGGTAGACGGGGGAAGAAAAGCCCTGTCTACTGTCTACCGTCTACCTCTTCGCAGCGCTTCAATTCTTTCCCTTCCAATTCCCAACAAGTCCGATCCTTGAACTGTTCGCGCAGGTTTTTGGTCATTTCTGCACCCTCGTCGCTGGCGTAGACAATGGGGCCAGCCAGGGTGGGGCTGTTGGCCGCAAACGGTGCGGCGAAGTCGTTCCATCGCGCCACATTTTTGACAATCACCAGTGCCGGTTCGGATAATCCGGCCTGCTCCACGACTTCGAGGGGGGCGGCGGTGATGCCGTATTTCCCCTTCTGTGTCGCCAAAAGCAGGGGCAAGGTCCAAAGTAAATTGTAGGCGGTGAAAAGGATAGCTGCGAAGATGGGCAGCCAGCGCAGCCACCCTCTCCCCCAACCCCTCTCCCTGCCAGGGAGAGGGGAGGCACGCCAGCGACGGGGAGAGGGTCTTTCGTCGGACTGAGCCAACAAATCCCCACTAATCTGTATCCCCCGCACCGTCAACAGCAAAAACGCCGGCAGCGCATCGTAATAATAGCGGGGAAAACCGCCGTCGGTGCCGCCGAAAGCCCAGTAGAAAATGTGGACAAAAATCAAACTAAGGATGGTGCCCAGCAGCAGCCAATCCCAGCGATTGGCTCGCCGGGCCAGGAAAGGGATGGCAGAAATAACAGGTTGGTCCAGCCCGGCCAGCCGAACAGCCCCGTGCCCAGAGCGGTCAGTTTGAGCCGGGTATTGATGAAAATAGCATCGGCTATCGTATAGCCATAAGGACCTATGTTCGGGCCAAAGCCAACCCGGTCGTAAGGCCAAACGAGTAAATAGGCGTTGAAGATGGGGTCGCCGGTGACGGCCCACCAGTAGAGGGGCGACAATGCAGCAGCAGGCAGTCCGCCGACGGCCAACCAGAACAGCACTGACCCTTTAATTTCGCCCCGCCGTATGAGCACCAGCAAAAATATTCCCATTGCCAGCCCGATTCCCACCCCGGCGAAGGGCCGGGTGATGAAGGCCGCGCCGAGGGCCGCGCCGGTTAGAATGGCGAAAATCGGTGGGGTGCCACCAGGGGGCCTTCGGCGCTGATGCGTGATGCGTGATGCGTGAAGAAGACGGGGTACGCCCCACGCACCCGGTTTTTCAGTTAAGTGAAACAGCCCTACCAATCCCACCGTTACCCAAAACAGCGAGGCCGTGTGGGAGAGCAGCGAACTGGATAAAAATAAAAAGCCCGGTGTGACCAGTCCCAGCCCGGCGGCCCATAGGCCAATGACCCTCACCCCCAACCCCTCTCCCGAAGGGAGAGGGGA
>JAAUSP010000312.1 GCA_012032575.1 Anaerolineales bacterium
AAACTGGAGTTTGGGAACGAGGAAAAAATTACACGGATTGGCTTTGGATTCACGTCTCTAGCGGCACCCGGACGACCACCCGGGTCCCCTGGCCGGGGGCCGAGTCGACGGCCAGGTGGCCGCCCAGTTCCTCGGCTCGTTCGGCCATGAAGCGCAGGCCAAAGGTCGGGCCGGCGGTGGCGGCGGCCGGCGGTAATCAGGTTAATGTGGGGAGGGCAAAAGCTAAGCTTTTGCCCTCCGCGAAAGTTTATTTTCTCTGGAGCGTGCATGTACCATCAGCAATTTGAGCCGAACAGCTACTACTATCTCGAACCAGAACCCAAACCAAAACCCTCTTTTCTCAAACGAGTTTTGCGCCTGGTGCGTGAAGTGCTGGAAACTATTGTTCCAGCCGTGCTGATTGCTTTACTGATCAATCTTTTTTTGGCTCAAGCTACGCGGGTGTATGGCCAGAGTATGGAGCCGAATCTTCATACCGATCAACGCCTGGTGGTGGAAAAGCTGTCTTATAATCGGCACATCCGGCAAGTGCTGGGCTTAAGCGGCCCAGAGCGAGGCGATGTCGTTGTCATTCGGCTGGAAAGCCAGGGCGATGAACTGCTCATCAAGCGGGTCATTGGGCTGCCGGGCGATGTAGTGGAAATTCACGATGGGTTGGTTTTTGTCAACGGCCAGGCCCTGAACGAACCTTATGTCGCCGGGTATACCACCACCGGCTTTTTTGCCCCAACCACGATCCCGCCGCTGCAAATTTTTGTCCTGGGTGATAATCGCGGCTTCTCCAACGACTCGCGCAGCTTTGGCGCTATTCCGCTGGAAGATGTGGTGGGCCGTGCCTGGTTTTCGTATTGGCCGCCCGGACAAATTGGTTTTATAAAATAGCAGGAAGTTGGAAGGCTGGCCGAGTGCCTGAAAAGCCCAACCTTCCAACCCTCCAACTTCCCACCTTCTATGAATCCCGGCGACACCCTGACTGGACGCGGCCTGTTATTGCAGCATGGCCGTCTGGTGGCCAATGTGGATTATCACCTGACCATCCCCCACCAGACCCATTTCATCATTGTTCCTCCCGGTGGCCTCACCAATGACTATGAAACCTACCTGAGTGGCTTTATTCTGCTCACCCCGGCTGACGTTGCCAAAATTGACCTGACTGAATACACCCTGGAACTGGCCGACAAAACTAAAAAACCCATTTGGGTGGAGCGCCGTTACAAAGAGATCAACCATCACGGCGAAAAAAGGGTGTCGTTTTGGGTCAAGGTAATATAATTTCAGCCGCGCTGCCGTACTTGTAACACTGCCTCAACCAGCGCCTCGTATTCTACCGGCGCAACCAGATATTTCGCTGCCCCGGCCTCGAAGGCGGCTTTTTTCATGTCCGGCTCATCCCAATGCGAAACAAACATGACCGGCAAATCGGGGAACTGCTGGCGAATGGCGCGGGTGGCTTCGACCCCGTTCATGCGCGGCATGCGGTAATCCATCAACACTACGTCAATCAGCGCTCCGCTGGTTTGGATCAGTTCTAAAGCTTTCTCGCCGTCCGTGGCCTGTAATACTTTTAACCCGGCGGCTTGAAGCATTTGAACGTAAAGCTCGCGGGCATCGGGGGTGTCTTCCACCACCAGGGCCACGGCTGCCCCCCGTGCTACGGCTGTCGGTTCGGTCTCACGGCGTTTCTTGCTAAGTTGATCTACAAGCTGCTGCACCAATTGCACTTCGGCTGCCGATAACTCCTGCACACTGAGCAATAACTTTTGCAAATCGCTGCGGCGCAGGGCCGCTTCCAACTCCGCTGTAATCTTACCCACTTCGATGGCCGAGACGTGGCCGGCCATTTCCAGAACCAGCAGCGGCTCTACCCCAAAAAATTCAGCCAGCTTGCGGCAGGTTTCCGGGCTGGCTTTAACCTCCGGATATTTCAGCAATTGGTAAAGGGTATTGGGGCTTAAGCCCGCCTCGATGGAGAGCCGCCGGGTGCTGTATTTTTCGCCGGTTCGTCCTGCCAGGGCTTCCCATTCAGTTTTTAACCACTGCCCAAATTCAGCCATCGCCTTTCTCCTAACCCCATAAAACTTCAAACGGGCTAACTCCTGACTCAAACTTTAAGATTCACATTTTAGTATACACATTTCAATGAGAATAAGCAATCTTAAAATTTGATACATTGGGGTCAATTCTCATTGACTGCATAGGAAAAGTATGCTAATGTAGCTTACGTATACACATTAGTATTTGTTAATGCATATTAAGATTTATAGATATGGATGCACTGAACCTGTAACGGTTCGGTGCTACCCTTATTTTACATATTGAATGAGCGCGTTAATTATTGATGGAGATGTTGTTCACTACGAGGCTTTTGGGCGGGGTAAACCGGTGTTGTTTATTCATGGCTGGCTGGGTTCGTGGCGTTATTGGGTGCCCACTATGGAAACCCTGGCGGATAAATATCGCACTTACGCTCTTGATTTGTGGGGCTTTGGTGATACGGACAAATCCAAACCGCGCTACCACGTTTCCGATTATGTAACCTTAATTCATAACTTTGTCAATGCCCTGGGGATTCGCCAGTCGCCCATTGTGGGCCATGCCCTGGGCGCGGTGGTAGCGCTGCAATATGCTGCTGATTATCCTGACCAGCTTAAAAAAGTAGTTGCCGTCAACCCACCGCTCAAGCCCGATAGCCTCAGCCGCCGGTTGAATAGCTTTGGCAGTGATTCGATCCTGGCCAAAATGCTGTGGTGGCGGCAAATTGGCTACAAAGAAGTGCAAACAGAGGCAGAGAAAGCCACCCCTGAGGCCATGAGGCTGAGCGTGCAATCAGTCGGCCAGACCGAGGTAGGGGCGCACCTGCACCGGCTCAGCCAACTGGAAGCGTTGATGGTGCTGGCGGTTTACGGCGAAAAGGATGACTTGGTAGACCCTGGCCCTGCTCGCAGTTTGAACGGCCATTGGCCCAACATTCGCCCCATCGGCCTGGCCGATTCCAAACATTTCCCCATGCTCGACGAAGCAGCCAAATTTAACCGCCTGCTCAAAGATTTTCTGGAAGCGGAAGATTTGTCCGCCCTGGAGATCAAAGCCGAGTGGCGGCGGCGCACCCGTTAATCTTGTCCGGTTGCCACTTCGCGAAATACCTCCGTCACCCCCACCCACTTCAAAAATCTATTCCCTAACTCCGGCCAGAGAGCATAAATAGCCAAGCCCAGCCGCGCCGGTCGAGGCGTGACCAGCAGCTCCTGCCGGTCCTGCCGAATGGCCCGCAGCACAGCCTGGGCTACGGCCTCTGGCGGAGACTCGCCCATCAGCCAGGGCGCGGACTGTCCCCCGTAATGATCCACAACATACCGGCCTCAGCGATGAAGCCGGGGCAAACTACCGAAACGCCGACCCCGGTTCCTTCCAGTTCGCCCCGCAGCGCGCCGGACCACTCGATCAGGGCGGCTTTGGTGGCTCCATACACGGCGTTGTAAGGCGGCGCTTTCTTGCCGGCAATCGAGGCAATATTGACGATGTGGCCGCTCCCCCGCGCCAGCATCCCCGGCAGGGCGAGCCGGGTGAGCCATAACGGCGCAGTCAGGTTGGTCGTCACCAGCGCTTGAATCTCCGCCGGAGCGAGATGGGCAAAATGACTGACCTGCTCAATAGCGGCGTTGTTGACGAGAATATCAATTGGCCCCAGTTCAGCCTCGGCCCGCTGAAATAAAGACTCCACCTGGGATGCGTCGGTTAAATCGGCCGGCACAGTGATGGCCCGGATACCCAGCCGGGATAGTGACTGCGCTACCGCCTCCAGTTTGTCCGCCGACCGGGCTGCCAGAACCAGATTGACCCCCTTCGTGGGCCAACGTATGGGCGATGATGGGGCCAATCCCTCGTGACCCTCCGGTCAAAAGCGCATTTTTGCCTGCCAATAACCTCATGAGTACCTTAACTTCTATTGGGCCACCACCGGCTCTGCCGGATTGTGGCCATTGCCTTGAAACAGCGGCGAAGCCTGCCAGGTTTTATCTAACGCCTGAGCCAGATCGGCCAGCAAATCCTCGGCTGACTCAATGCCGACAGACAGGCGCACCAGGCTGTCGCTGATACCAATTTCAGCCCGCTCCTCGCTCGATAACTCATAGTAGCTGATAATGGCCACCGGCTGCACCAGCGATTCGACCCCCCCCAGGCTGGCGGCCAGGTAAGGAATCTGGAGCCGGTCGAGGAATTGACACATTCCCGCCAAATCGCTTTCCAACTCAAAACTAACCACCCCGCCAAACCCGCTCATTTGAGCCTTTGCTACGGCGTGGTCAGGATGATTCGGCAAACTGGGATGGTAGACTCGCCGGACGGCCGGATGCTGTGCCAGAAATTGAGCTACTTTCTCCGCCGTTTGGTTATGCCGCTGCACCCGCAGTTCCAGGGTTTTCAGGCCGCGCAGGAGCAGATAGCTGTCTGCGGGTCGCAGATCGGGCCGAGTAGCCCCCGCGCCTCACGAACCCCGCTGATCAGGTAGCTGGAGCCAATGACCACACCTGCCATCAAATCATTGTGACCGCCCATGTATTTGGTGGCCGAGTGGATCACAAAATCAACGCCATATTCAAGCGGGCGTTGGTTAATGGGGGTAGCAAAGGTGCTGTCTATCACCGTTTTGAGATTATGCTTTTTGGCAATCGCCACAACCTGCTCTAAATCCAGCACCCGGATGTAGGGATTGGTCGGCGACTCAGACAAGATAACTTTGGTGTTGGGCTGGATGGTCGCCGCCAGCGCGGCGTAATCTCCCATCGGCACGATGGTGGTTTCAACGCCGTAGCGGGCCAAAAACTGGGTGACAAGTTGGCGGGTCCGGCGGTAGCAGTCATCGGTCATAATCAGGTGGCTGCCGGCTGAAAGCAAACTGAGCAGGGTGGTTGTCACTGCCGCCATGCCGGTCGAGAAGAGACAGGCTGCCTCACCGCTGTCTAAATTAGCCAGTTTAGCTTCGGCTGCGGCAACGGTGGGGTTGCCATAGCGGCCATATTCTTCACGGCCCGGCTCATCGCCCCAGATATGAGCTTCCATGTAATCAATCAACTCCTGCGAGCTTTGGAAGGGATAGGTACTTGTCGGAAAGATAGGGGTGGTAATGGCCTGGTGCGGCTTGACCCGCTGCTCACCGGCATGGACCACGCGGGTGCTGAAATTTGGTGCAGTCATCAGTTTTTCTCCTTATATAAAATATTAACTACTTACCCCTCATGTCATTTCGAGGCTGAAAGCCGAGAAATCTCCTGATCCGTAGTTTGCAGGCAACGGTCTCAAAGATTTCTCGCTCCCTGCGTAGCGTGTCGCTCGAAATGACATGGCTGAGTAGTTACAATTTGGTTACGTGACCGAAGACCGGGATTATTTTTTGCTCTTAGTATCATCGAGAAAAGAATATCCGGTCACCGGCCTCTCGTCCTCGGTCAAAAAAAAGGGCCTCTCATCCGGGTTAGATGAGAGGCCCTTTTGGCGGCGCTCTATAAAAAAGCCCCTTCCAAAAGAAGAGGCCAGGGGCGCTAACGCTTTCGCTCTCATCTTCCAGAAATAGTTCTGCCGGAATTGGCACCGAAAACATCAGTTGAACAGCAAGCTAAGCTGTTTAACCGCGCCAGGTTGCCGGGGTTTCTTTGGGCCGGTCCCTCCACCCCTCTGGATGAGCACAATGTGCTGATTATGTTTTTTGCCGAGCAATTACTGCCCGACCCACTAAATAATTCGGGCAATAATACCACGAAGCTGGCTGGTGTCAAATTCTGATAGGTGATATTGGCTTGACCGAATCTTTGTAAAACTGTTTGACACAACTTATCTAAACTCCTACAATCCCGTTAAGGAGTTCGTCATTTTGAAACGAGATAACAATCATGTTCGGGCGATTACCCAGGGTGATTTGCCCCGAATTATGCGCATGGTAGACACAGCTTGGCGGGTTCACATTCGTGTTCCTCCGGTTGAATTGGGCGCTAAAATCAGAGCGATGCCCGGCTTTCTGGCGGAAGATCAGGCCGGATTGCGCGGCTTTATCGTGATGGAGCCGCAGCGCCCGCATGTGGCACTGATCATTGCTGCCGGCTTGCGCGACAGTTGGAGTGTCAGACCCTATCTCGACTTGTTGTTACCGGAAATCGAGGAAGCGGTACAAATTGAAGGGTTGCCGGCAGTCGCCCATATTGGCAATGTGGCCTGGCTGGTGGACGATTTGCAGGGGCGCGGTTTTGAAATACGTGAATGGATTGTGGCTTTTGAGCGTCATGGCAGCGATGCGCCGCCGGCAGTGCCCCAAACCGCGTTGATTCGTCCGGCCCATTACAGCGACATGTCAACCCTGCTGGCCCTGGACGGTCTGGCATTTAACCATATCTGGCGCAAATCAGCCGGCAATTTCAACGAGGCTATAGCCAGGGCCGACTCTTTTGCCGTAGCCGAACTGGATGGGCGAATTGTGGGGTATGAATGGTTTGAGCGCTATCACAAGCATGCCCATTTGACCCGGCTGGCCGTACACCCGGCCTATCAGGGGCGCGGTATCGGCGCGCAACTGCTCCACACCGCCGTCACCGATGCGCTGGCCAGTGGGGCCAATATGATTACTCTGAACACCCAGGAGAACAATCAGCGCTCACGAGCCTTATATGAGCGCTTTGGCTTTGTTTTTAGTCAACAGCGGATGCCGGTATTGTGGAAAGAGTTGGGGTAAAAGGCAAGTTTTTATGAGTCCAACCATCCATCGTGAGCGAGGTTACCGCTTCTTCTTTTTTTCACGCGAAGAGCCACGAATGCATGTTCATGTTTACTGCGAACGGGGTGAAGCGAAATTCTGGTTAGAACCGGTGATCGCCTTGGCTCAGAATTATGGCCTATCTCAGCGTGATTTGCGGATCGTTCAAACGATAATTGAGGAGCAGCAAGATGAGTTTAATAACGCCTGGCGACGGTATTTTAGAAGCTGAAGTAACCCATATCTCCAAACATGGGTTCTGGCTATTACTGGCTGAGCGAGAACTATTTTTGCCGTTTAGTGAATTTCCCTGGTTCAGAGAAGCAGCAATATCGGCAATCCTCAATGTCCAATGGCTTCAACCGCATCACTTATACTGGCCTGATCTGGATGTAGATTTGGAAGTAGAAGCGATTGAACATCCAGACCGGTATCCTTTGATTGCTCAGTCTGGCATTAGTCAATTATGACGGAGTTCAGTTCAATCCGGCCCACCTCGGCGGCGTTCTGAGCGGGGTCGTACCAGATGAGCAGCGGGGTGTATGAACCGGGCGGCGCAGCCAGATCGTACACATCGGCTACAATTTCGCCGGGCCGCCAGGCCGAGGTGGGATAGGCAAAGTGGACCGGCACAGCGTCAACGGCGGCAGCCCCTTCGCCCGCCGGATTGAGCAGACGAGCGGAGACTTTCAAATTCGCCGTCACCGGGGTAATAACCTGCCAGAAAAGCGTCAAACGTAGCGGGGCCGGCCCATCACCGGTGTGGGGCGGGCGGGAAACATCGTAGCCCAGCAGTGAAATTTCCGGCGTGACCGGCTGATTGACGGCAACCTGCGGCTGAGGCGGAATTGTCACCGGCTGGGGGTGGACCTGAATCAGCGGCCCCACCGCCCCCAGCGACCAGCTTTCCGGCGCACCCGGCAGTTCGCGGGTCAGATAGACCGTTTTGCCCTCAGCTAATAATTTCTCCACCGCCGCCAGCCGATCCCCTTCGGCATCGGCGACAACTGTCTCAACGTCGGGCCGCCGGTTTTCTGTTTGCTGAAAATAACGCAGCAGCGTCATTTCCCCCAAAATTCCCACCACAGCCGAATTCTCCGGCAGCGGCTGTTGCAGCATATCCAGACCGTAGTCATGCACCTGCCACGTATTCCGCGCCCCCAGAACCGGCAAATTACTCTGAATGAGCTGAAAGATAACCCAAGCAAAAATTCCCAGAATGAGAACCGCTGCGGCCAACGTTAAACGTTGCACGTTAAACGTTGCACGTATCAAGCCGGTCACACCGACGCCACTCCACACCGCCCACACCAAAAACGGTGGGATAAAAAAGACCTCGATGTCGCTGACGTTGTAAAAAAAGTTGAAGGTAAGGTAGGTTAAAAATGCCGCGCCGGTCAGGGCCAAAATTTTATACTGCCGCCGCCAGACCAAATAGATCAGCCCCACGAAGCCGGGCACAAGCGCATAAAATTGGCGGGTGAACAGGCCCCAATAAAAAGCTGCATCCCGTTCCTGTCCAAACGGATTGGCAAACACAAAAACGCCGTATCCGCTGGCGCTGATCTGCTGCCAAAAACCGGCCCAGGTGTTTCGATACGTTCCATCCAGCGAGCCGATATGTCCCCGCAGCGGCAGATACAGGTAAAGCAGCAAAGGGACCAGCCCTACCAGGCAGGTCAACAGTATTGTTTTAATGAACTCCTTGTGTTTCCAGAAGCCGGGTTTTTGGCACAGTAAAAGAAATATCGCCAGGGCCGGCCATAACAATAAGCTCGTCCGGTGGTGAGTCAAGGCCATGCCGGCTACAAAGGCCAGCCAGAGACCCTCACCCCCAACCCCTCTCCCTCTGGGAGAGGGGGAGCAAGGCAAGAATCCCCTCTCCCTCTGGGAGAG
>JAAUSP010000313.1 GCA_012032575.1 Anaerolineales bacterium
CCTAATCCGCCGTAAGGGCAACCCATCCCGCCGCATGTCATTCCGAGCGCAGCGAGGAATCTCCCAATCCGCTTTAAGGTGTAACTCAGGTTACGATGCTTGTTGATCTAAAAAGTCAGCATTAGCGGCAATAAGTTCAAAGGTGCGTTCCAGGCCAGAGTAAAAACCATGCAGATTCAAGGCTACCCCATCCAGGTAATAATCGTCGTGAGAACGCTGAACCCGTTCCCAGCCGGTTTCAATACGGCGGACAATATACGCGATTTCAGCAAGTTCGCCTCGAATACGCTGAGCTATAGATGTTCAGATAATGTTTTGGGTAGGGGCACGGCCTTGCGCCTCCCCACCAGGGCGACCGCAAGGGTACGCCCCTACCCAATTCAAAATGTTTTTCTGAATATCTATAGTTTCACGAAAGTAATTGCTCATATTCGTGTTGCGTGTTGCGTGTTCCGTAAAAAAACGGAACACGCAACACGCAACACGTTTTGGCTAATTTGAACTTAAAATTTCTTTATGGAATTGACACGTCGAAAGGTTAAATACGATGAGTTGCAAATCCCGGAGATCATCCGGTAATGGTTTGAAAATAGTAGGAGCGCTGGGGTTGACCGCTTTAGGGGGCGTGCTGCTCTACCAGCGTTTTAAACCTGAAATTGTCAGCCCGCTGCCGGAGGCCGTTGACAGCAGCCGGGTCAGTTTTTCAACGGAACTGGCTGGACAGGTGAGTTATTATGTGGACCGTCAAAGCCAGGGCCGGCCTTTGTTATTGGTCCACAGCGTCAATGCGGCCCCGTCCAGCTTTGAAATGAAACCGCTCTTTGAGCATTACCGGACTTCCCGGCCGGTCTATTCTCTGGAGTTGCCGGGCTTTGGCTTTTCGGAGCGCAGCAGCCAGCGGGTCTATTCGCCCGGTTTGTATGCCCAGACCATCATTGACATGCTGGAGATGCAAATCGGCGAGCCGGCGGATGTGATTACCCTGTCGCTGGGGTGCGAATTTGTGGCCCGCGCGGATCTGCGGCGGCCGGACCTGTTCCATTCGCTGGCCTTCATCAGCCCGACCGGCTTCAACGCCCAGCCCATTGATCTGCCCGGCGATAAAATTCACCCGATTTTGTCTCAACCCCTGTGGAGCCAGCCGTTGTTTGAACTTTTGACTATTCGGCCCAGCATCCGTTACTTTTGCAAAAAACTTTGTGGGCGAAGTGCCCGAAGCAATGATTGATTATGCCTACGCTACCTCGCACCAGCCGGAAGCCAGGGTTGTCCCGCTCTATTTCCTGTCCGGCCAGTTGTTCACCCCGGATATTCGCCCGGCGATTTACGAGAAACTGACGGTCCCGACGCTGGTGCTGTATGATCGCGACCCCAACATTGCCTTTGACATGCTGCCCGACTTGCTGGACAAAAATAAAGCCTGGCAGGCGCAGCGGATTGTACCCTCGTTGGGGCTGCCTCATTGGGAACGGTTGCCCGAAACCACCGCCGCGCTGGATCAGTTTTGGGCTGGAGATTAAGCATAAGCATAACCTCCGCAGATATGTCCACAGGTGTTCGGGGCTGGGGACACCTGATAAGCTAAACGATGTAAACTTCTTTGTTGGCTAAGCTTTACGAATCACGCGTTTTGTGTGAAAATGTTAGTCCAACATTGATGACGTTAAGAATTGCTCGGAAAAGGAGTTTAGCTTGTCCTCTCAAACACGATTGAACTCAGAAACAACCATGCACCGGCTAAAGGGGCAAACACAGCCCTATCACGATGCTCTGGAACAAAAAATGGATTGGCAGGAGATTGCCTCGTCCGGGCAGGCTTACCGCCGCCTGCTGCAGCGATTCTATGGCTTTTATCTGCCCCTGGAAGCCCGTCTGGAGCAACTGCCCTGGTCAAGCCTGTCGTTTGACTTTGAGGCCCGCCGAAAAACGCCCCTATTGGCCCAGGACCTGCAATTTTTAGGCGATACCCCGGCCTCGTTGGTCAATCTGCCCCTTTGTGACGATTTGCCAGACGTTAATAATTTTACCCAAGCCTGGGGCTGCATGTACGTATTGGAAGGTTCAACCCTGGGTGGAAAAATAATTTTACGTTCTTTACGACGGCCTTTAAACTTAAGCGAAATAGAGGGCGGCAGCTTTTTTGGTAGCTACGGCAGTGAAGTTGGCCCGATGTGGAGCGCCTTCGGTCAGGCCGTCAATACCTATACCGCCGGGCAAAGCGACTGCGAAGGGGCGCTGATCGCCGCTGCCAGTGAAACCTTTCAAAAAATTGGCCAATGGCTCTGGCCGGCAGCGTAACCGTATGACCGAAGAGCCCATCGTCGTCCCTGTTGATTTAACCACCTGTGATCGTGAACTCATTCACATTCCGGGTGCTATTCAGCCCCACGGTGTTCTGCTGGCATTGCAGGAACCTGACCTGACGATCCTGCTGACCAGTGAGAATACCGAAAAATATCTCGGCCGTCCGCCTACCGAATTGTTAAACCAGCCGGTCGAAATCCTGTTTGATGAGTCGGAACGGACTTTCTTAAGGCAGCATTTAACCTCCACTGACATCGGCCACAGCAATCCTCTGCAAATTACGGTGCATGCCGGTGATCAACATCGCCTTTTTGATGGTATCGTCCACCGCCGGGATGGCTTGTTGATCCTGGAGTTGGAGCATCCCCGGACCGATCAGGAAGTAGAGCCGCCGCTCAACCCGCCGCTCGACTTCCATTATCGTCTGGTGCGCCAGGCCATGTCACGGATGCACGCTGCCACGCGCTTGCAGGAGGTCTGCGATATTCTGGCCGAAGAGGTGCGCCGTTTTTCCGGCTTTGACCGGGTGATGATTTACAAGTTTCACGAAGACGCGCACGGGGAAGTTATTTCCGAAGCGATGGCCCCCGGACAGGAACCTTACCTGGGGCTGCATTATCCGGCTTCGGATATACCCGCGCAGGCCCGGCGGCTCTATTGTTTGAATTGGCTGCGGCTGATTGTGGATGCCGGGTACGAACCGGTCCACTTAAACCCGTCGTATCATCCCCTAACCCATCAACCGCTCGATCTGAGCCATGCCGTACTGCGCAGCGCCTCGCCGGTACACCTGCAATATTTGCACAACATGGGCGTGGTTGCCTCGATGTCTATTTCGCTGCTCAAAGGGGAGCAGTTGTGGGGGTTGATTGCCTGCCACCACCGCTCGCCCCGCTTTGTGCCTTATGAAATTCGGGCGGCGTGTGAATTGTTGGGCGTGGTCATGTCGTTCCAGTTGACTACCAAAGAGCAGAGTGAAGACGCCGCGTATCAGAATGAGTTGAGGCTGCTGCACACCCGGCTGCTGCACCGGTCGTGGAAGGAGATTTGATCCAGGGGTTGACCCAGGATGAGCGGAGTCTGCTCAAGTTGGTCAGCGCCGGTGGAGCCGCCATCCTGTTTGGCGGCCAGTATCGTTTGGTGGGACAGACTCCACCCCAGGCCGAAATTGAAGCGCTGGTCAAGTGGCTGCAAGGCCGGGCCGATCTCAACCTGTTTTATACCGACTGCCTGTCATCTTTCTATCCCCCGGCTAAAGAAATGACCATAGCCAGCGGCTTCCTGGCTATTCCCCTCTCAAAAATACGGGGCGATTACATCCTGTTTTTCCGGCCCGAACTGGTCCAGACGGTCAACTGGGCCGGCAACCCCGATAAGCCGGTGGAAATCTCTGGCGAGGTGGCGCGGCTGACCCCACGCAAATCGTTTGAATTGTGGCAGGAAACGGTACGACACAAGTCGGCCCCCTGGAAAGCCGATGAGCTTGATATTGCTCAGGAGCTTAAAAACTCGCTGATTTCGTTTATCATCCAGCGGGCCGAAGATTTGCTGCGTTTGAATGAAGACCTCCAGCGCAGCAATGCCGAACTGGATGCGTTTGCTTATGTGGCCTCGCACGATCTCAAAGAACCCTTGCGTGGCATCCAGGCTTATGCCCTCTACCTGGCCGACCGATATGCCGGCGATCTGGATGACGAAACCCAACGCCAGATGGCCGGATTGATGCGGATGACCCAGCGCATGAATGAATTGTTGGATTCGCTGCTGCACTTCTCGCGGGTGGGCCGGCTGGAACTTATCCGCGAGCCGGTTGACCTGGATGAAGTTTTGCACGAAGCCCTGGATATGGTCAGCACCCGCCGCGAAGAAGCGAGCGGCCAGGTGCGTTTGCCGCGACCACTGCCCCTGGTCTACGGGGACCGGGTGCGGGTGCGCGAGGTTTTTTTGAACCTGATCAGCAATGCCTTTAAATATAATGATAAGGCCGAACGCTGGGTCGAAGTCGGGTTTATCGAAACGCCGGGCCGACCAACCTGCTTTTACGTGCGCGACAACGGCATCGGTATTCAGAGCCGCTTCCACGACCGTATTTTTGAAATGTTCAAACGTCTGCACGGGCGCGATGAATATGGCGGCGGCACCGGCGCTGGCTTGACCATTGCCAAAAAAATTGTGGAGTGGCACGGCGGGCGAATTTGGGTCGAGTCTACGCTTGGTGAAGGCTCTACCTTCTTTTTTACCCTTGAAGGGGAGATGTACTGATGGCTCAATCCCCGCTGCAAGTGGTAATCATTGACGACTCGCCGGAGGATCGTGCCCTGATGCGGCGTGCTCTGCTCACCGGCTCCGAGCGGCGTTTTGTTTTCCACGAAGCGGATAAGGGGGAACCTGGGCTGGAACTGTGCCACCAGCTTAAGAGTCCCCCGGCAGCGATTGTTTTGCTTGATTTAAACCTGCCCGGAATGAACGGCCTGGAGGTGCTGGAAACCTTGAAGGACGGGGCCAGCATCGTGCCCCTGCCGGTGGTGGTCTTGACCGGCGGTGTGACCGACCGGGAAGCCGAGGAAGCTCTGGCGATGGGTGCGCAGGATTTTATCGCCAAATCCCAATTGGGGCCGGAACTGTTGAGTCGGGTGGTGAGCAATGCCCTGGCCCGTTTTGCGCTGCTGCAAAAGCTGCAAGCCGAGGTGCTGGAGCGCAAACAGGCCCAGCAACAGGTGCAGTTTCAGGCCAATGTGCTGGCCCAGGTAAAAGATGCGGTCATTGTGATTGATAATGGGCAGCGGGTTACTTATCTTAACCCCGCTGCCGCCGAGCAGTATCAGGTCAATCCAAGCGTCACCATCGGCCAGAGCTTGTCCTGCCTGTATCAATCCTTCTGGCTGAACCCTGACGACGAAGCTGTGGCGGCCACGGCGTTGGATCAGCAGGGCTACTGGCAGGGTCAAAATTTGCATCTGAAGCAGGACGGGCGGCAAATTTATGTAGAATCATCCGTCAATGTTCTTAAAAATGAAACCGGCCAGGCGATTGGTCTGCTGGCAGTGGTCCGGGATATTACCGAACGTAAGCAGGTGGAGGCCGAGCGTGAACAGCTTACGGAGCAGTTGCGCCAGTTAACCGGCCACCTGCAAACGGCCCGGGAAGAAGAACGGACCTACATTGCCCGTGAAATCCACGACGAACTCGGCCAGGCCCTCACCGCTCTCAACATGGATTTGTCCTGGCTCGCTAATCAATTACCGCGCAACCGACCCGTTTGGTTGGACAAAATAGAGGCTATGTCGAATCTAGTCGGCAGCATGGTTCAGCAAGTTCAGCGTATCGCCACCGAGCTGCGCCCCGGCTTGTTGGACAAGTTGGGGCTGGTGGCAGCCATTGAATGGCAGGCGCAAGAATTTGCCAGTCGAACGGGGATTAATTGTGAACTGCGCCTGCGCGATCCGGAACTCCCCCTTGCGCCGAACCTGGCGACAACCCTTTTTCGGATAGTGCAAGAAGCTTTAACCAACATCGCCCGGCACGCCGAGGCGACCTGGGTGGAAATTGAGTTGGCCAACCAATCCGACTACCTGACCCTGACCGTGCGCGACAATGGCCGGGGGATTGATCCAGCTCGGGTGGTTGATCTCCGTTCATTGGGGTTAACCGGGATGCGTGAACGCGCCAGAAATTGGGATGGGCACGTTCTCATCGAAGGTGCCCCCGGACAGGGAACGACCGTTGTTGTACAGATACCCCGCCTCAGCGTTCAGACAGGAGACACCGCAATGATTCGAGTTTTGGTAGTGGATGATCACGCTGTGGTCCGCCAGGGGGTAGTGCAGATCATGAGTCAGGCTCCCGATATGGTTTGCACGGGCGAGGCGGCCAGCGGGCGCGAGGCTTTACGGTTGGCCTTACAAAACGACTACGAGGTGGTGGTGCTGGATATCAATTTACCGGATGGCAGCGGGCTGGATATTCTCAAGCAGCTCCGACTGCTCAAACCAGAGCTGCCTGTTTTGATGCTGACTGTGTACCCCGAACAACAGTTTGCCACCCGTGCGTTCAAAGCCGGGGCCGCCGGCTACCTGACCAAAGACAGTATCCCCCGTGAACTGCTTACAGCCATTTATAAGATCGCGGGCGGTGGTCGTTACGTCAGCCAGGTGCTGGCTGAGTCGCTGGTGGCGCAATTGGGCAGTACACCGGTGGCCCAGCCTCACGAGCTTTTGTCTGACCGCGAAGACCAGGTTATGCGCCTGTTAGCGGCCGGCAAAACCGTTACCCAAATTGCTCAGGAGCTAACCCTGGGCGTCAAAACAGTGAGCACCTACCGCACTCGGGTATTGAAAAAACTGGGGTTGAAAACAAACGCCGAATTGATCCGCTATGCCCTGCAACAGGGCCTGGCCGAATAGCCACTTTCAACATCGCCAGGGTTACCAGCCTGGTAGCGACCACTCCTGATTACTCATCTTGCCGGAGCTGCCGTTTTCTCCCTTATCCGGTTTTTGGCTGTGATATTTTTGGCTCTTCATCGGCATCAGGGCGGTAGAATTAACTTTGTAACTGCCATTCAGACTGCCGTTACTTGATTTGATCTCGATCCTGATTTTGTCCAGCCACTCGATAATGGGTAAGCCATCGCGGTTCAGGTTTTTCTGAGCCGACTGCAAATAAGCCTCAAAGTAGCGGGCTTGCCAATCCAATGAAATGTTGTAGTTGACCATCAGTTCATTTGACAGCTTCAGCTCAGGATTCAAAAAATTCAGATCGCCCAGACTCAGGGCGGCCAAAATGTCCTGGGCCAGGCGGAAATTGGTTTTGTCCAGATACTCGTGCGGTATCGTTTCGTTTTCAAGCAAATGCATGGCATCGAACTCAATCAGGCGGCGTTTGGCCCGATAAACCAGCGCAGCCTGTTCGTAGTTGTCAGAAATAGGCTTGATTTTTGAGGCCGGGGGATCAAAAGCCATAATCTGCCCCACCACGTGAACAGCATCTTCAATACTTTTACCCAAAAAATGGCCGCTAATCTGTGAGTGCAGGGCCGGGTTGATATTAAATATTGAACCGCCAAAAGCGCAGTTTATCCCCTTTTCTTGCAAGAATTGGGTTATTGTTGACAAAGAAGCCGCGCTTTGAATGCGCTGGGCCGTTGATATCACTAATTGCGGTTTGATAATCTCCAACGTAGATTCGAGCTGGCTCAGCGGTACACTTGCCCCTAAATAGACCACCTCCCAGCCCCGATACCGCAGCAGCAGCGACAGCAAAAGCAGGGGGATGGTATGATCTTCATACGGCGGGCAGAAAACCAGAAGCCGGCCCAGGCGTGTGGGCGGCGGTGCGGCAGCCAGTAAAGCATTTAAGCGTTCGATAATGAGCGCTGAAACAAAATGTTCTTGCTGTACGGTAGCGGCGTTGCGAAACCACAGGTCGCCAATCTGGGCTATCCCTTTTTGCAGAATTTCCAGGCAAACCATTTGCACCGGGTAGATGGCAAAGGCCTGGGTTAATACGTGATCTACCGTGGCTTTATCAAATTTCATGCAGCCATCTAACCATTTTTGGCGGATCGTCGCCAGAGCATCGCTGGCTGTCACGGTGAACATGGGGGCGCTGGCTGGATAAGCGTTTATTTGCAACGGGTCTTCGGTTTGTCCCTCCATGTGGTGCCATAGCTCAACTGCCCGGCTAATTGTCATCCCTTCTTCTTGCCGGAGGAGAAGCCATTTGACAACTTCAATGTCTTTCTGGGAGTAGGTACGATGATTTCCCTCGGATCTTTGAGGACGGGGCAGCCCGTATCGCTGTTCCCAGGCGCGTAAAGTGTGGGGTTTAATGCCAGTTTCTAAAACAACGGCTTTAAGATTAAAGGTGGGTGATATTTCAAGCATGAGGACAAGACGCTCTTTCCGTTGGTTCAATAAGATAATTTGAAAATATCTAGGGTCAGTTTGATCAGTTTTTGATTTCGGTATTATGTAGTGTACCCAATAAACAACCGTTTGTGTATCAGAAAACGCTGAAATTTGGGTAGGAATTATCCGAATATTCTATCAGTGTTTGTCCTACAAAGTGGATAAGCGTTGATGGTTATAGGGGGTTGGGTGGGGAAGGCGGGAGCTATTTTTGCCGCTCCTCACCGGAGGGACGCCCCTGGCCCCCGACAATGGAGGCCAGGGTGGGGCGGCCATGTGCCGGTATACCCGCTCAAATTCGGCCTGTAATCGGTCAAAGAGACGGTGACGGGTACAAAAAAGGACTACCTGGGGCAGTCCTTTCTACAACATTTGATATAGGTCTGCCTGAGCCAGGCCATCTCTCAATGGCCGAAAC
>JAAUSP010000314.1 GCA_012032575.1 Anaerolineales bacterium
GAAGGCAAAAGTGCTTGTTTTATTTTCAAAGAGTTGTGCAGTCATTTTTGTTATTCTCCCAATTGAGGTTTAACTCAAGCAATATTAGCAGAGCAAACTCCGCCCTCCAGAGCTAACAACAACGCTATAGGTTTTGATAAATGGGTAAATTTATAGGGTTTAACAGTTGAGCCTCAAAACACATCCTGAGTAGGCTGAAGCGAAGCGGAAGCCGTATCGAAGGGTGCGGTTTTGAGCGTTCGCACCCTTCGATACGCCCACTCCCTTCGGTCGGGGCTACTCAGGATGCAAAATTGTGTAACACCTATTTTTTGGAAACTGTTCCGGCAGTCAGCCTGACCGGAACACTACTACAAAGAAAAGGGGTGAGTCGTTAAGTGTAGCAACCTATAGCCCGCGGCATGGGCAGCCAGCGGCGGGAGTCGAACAGAGAAAGAATCATGGCAATTAACTCCCTCCCAGGGCCGCGCTCACTTCACGGCGGAGGCGGTTCAAATCGTATCCGCGCGGGTCGGATTTGCGGCCGGGAGGCAGAGCAATATCGAGATGCCCCATAATATCGTCAACCTTAATTTTGTGACTGTAACATAAATGGGCGCACAGCGCAACATTAGCCCGGTGCTGTGCTTCGGGATAGGGGTCTTGCCCATCGTTGAGGTTGACCAGTTCAATACCAATGGTGTAATCGTTGCACGAGTTGCGCCCTTTCCAGACGCTCTGACCGGCATGCCAGGCCCGGTCGGTATCGCGCACGTGCTGCACAATTTTGCCGTCTTTGCCAATGGTGTAATGGGCGCTCACCTGGGAATTGGGGTTATTGAACCAGTCAATCACCCCCTGCAAACGGCTATTCGCCGTGGAGTGGATGACCACCGCCGTAATATCGGTAGGGCTGGCGGCGCTGTAATTGGGCGATCCAACCCACTGGATGGATGGCTGGGCCGGTGCGCCTCCTGATGGCGTCGGAACCGGCGGCGTTGGCATTGGCGGTGTGACCGGCGTAACCGGTGTTGGCGCAGGCGGCGAAACTACCGGCGCTGAGGGGGTAGTCACTGGTGTTGAGGGGGGGGTGGACGATGAATTGAGCGGCGGGATAACCAAACCTGGCCCACCCAGATATTGCTGGCACTAACCAGATTATTGGCTTGCTGGATGAGCGGGTATTTGTGAGCGTCGCCATACACTTTTTGAGCAATCCGGCCCAGCGTATCGCCCCGCTGGACGGTATAGCTGGTCGGCGCACCGGCCGCCGCGCCCTGAGCATATTGGCTCAAAAAATCGCCAATCACCCGACCAACGGCTTTGCCTTCGCGGGTAGCTCGATTGAGAGCGGCTTGAAAGATAGCGTCGTCTACATCTACTTGGACAGTTCGCAGGGGCATGGCTCTCTCCTTAAGCTATATATAGAATTCGGCCACAAGTGCCGCAATAAATTAACTCGGTTCCGGCGCGAGCGTGTTGGATGCGGCTGCTGGAAGCCGCCACCCCGCAACCCAAACAAATTCCATCTTTGACCATCGCGACGGCCCGACCCGCCTTTCGGGGCCGCAGGTCTTCATATTCTTCCAGGTCGTCCGGGTCAATTACCTTGACGATGACCGGGCGATGTTGTCTTAATTCAGCCACCCTGGCCTTTAAAGCGGTTTGCTGCTGGGTCAACTGGGCCTGGTCGGCCTGCCAGCCCGCTTCGACCGTCGCCAATTCCGCCTGGGCGCGTTTGAACCGGGCCTCGGCCTCTTCGGCCTCAACCATCGCTTCCAGCAGCCGCTCTTCGCGCTGGCTGTGCCGGCGCTTCAGCGAGCTGATTTCCCCTTGCAGATTGGTGGCTTCTTTGGCGCTGAGCGCTTTGCCCTGGTACAATAGCTTCTCCTGCTGGGCAATCTTCTCGGTCAGGCTTTTGACCTCCAGGGTCAAATCCTGCATGGTTGCCTGGGCCTGCCGCCACAATTTTTCATTAGCCTCAACCTCAGCCTTAGCCTGCTGCAAAGCTTTACTTTCGCCCAATTGAGCCACGATGCCGGTTAACTGCTGGTTGACTTTATCCAATTCACTATCCAGGGTTGCAATTGATGAAGCTGTTGTATTCGACTCAAGATTGGCCCTCGGCAAAGATTAACGTTAAGAGACATAACTATTATAACACCGGTCGGCAAAGTAGTAAAGGTCAAATCTCAATTGTATTGTGAATAATTTCACCAATTAGTGACAAATTACCTATCGAATTTATGACATGTCACACTATCGTCATATTTAGTTTTGGTATATGGTATTAACAACTTGCAGGACACCCCTATCGCTGTAGATAGTTCCCCTGAAAAATACTGTTAAGTTAAAATTTAGTGTGTTGTTGGGATAGGTATAGATTTTGTCAATACTCCATCCAATAATTGCAGAATCAGCTAAGTCCGGTTATAAATGTAACCCCGGCTTGGTAGCAAAATTAATTGTTTATTTATAGAAGGAGGCAACATGAATATCCCCGCAGAAGTCAAACACGAACGAGTCCGTAATTGGGTAGCAGAGATGGTGGCGCTCTGCAAGCCCGACCAGGTCCACTGGTGTGATGGATCACAGGCCGAGTACGACCGCTTATGTGAAGAGATGGTCGAAGCCGGCACGTTTATCAAGCTGAATTCTGAAAAACGTCCGGGGTGCTTTTTGGCCCGCTCCGACCCCAGCGATGTCGCCCGCGTTGAAGATCGCACCTACATTTGCAGCCATCGCAAAGTGGATGCCGGGCCAACCAACAACTGGATGGACCCGAAGGAGATGAAGGAAACGCTGACCCCCCTGTACGACGGCTGTATGAAGGGCCGGACTATGTACGTTATCCCCTTCAGCATGGGACCGATTGGCTCGCACATCTCTTATATCGGTATCGAGTTGACCGACTCACCTTACGTGGTGGTCAACATGACCATCATGACCCGCGTTAGCAACAAAATCTGGGACGTATTGGGCCAAGACGGCGACTTTGTGCCGGCCTTGCACTCCATCGGCGCGCCGCTGGAACCGGGCCAAAAAGATGTATCCTGGCCGTGCAACCCGACCACCAAGTATATTGTCCATTTCCCCGAAGAAAGATTAATCTGGTCTTACGGTAGCGGCTACGGCGGTAACGCGCTGCTGGGTAAAAAGTGTTTCGCTCTGCGCATCGCCGGGGTTATTGCCCGCGATCAAGGCTGGCTGGCCGAGCACATGCTTATCCTGGGGGTAGAAGATCCCAAGGGCGAGAAAACCTATGTGGCCGCCGCTTTCCCCAGCGCCTGCGGCAAAACTAACTTTGCTATGCTTGTCCCGCCGCCGGCTTTCCAGGAAGAAGGCTGGAAAGTTACCACCATCGGCGACGACATTGCCTGGATCAAGCCCGGTCCCGATGGCCGCATTTACGCCATCAACCCTGAGGCCGGCTATTTTGGGGTCGCTCCCGGCACCAATTTTGAATCTAACCCCAACGCTATGCATTCCTGCGCCAAGAACACCATCTTCACCAACGTGGCCCTGACCGACGACGGCGATGTGTGGTGGGAAGGCATGACCAAAACCCCGCCGGCCCACCTGATTGACTGGAAAGGCAACGACTGGACGCCCGAAGCCGGCCACCCCGCGGCCCATCCCAATGCCCGCTTTACCGCCCCGGCCTTTCAAAACCCGGTTATTGACCCGGAATGGGAAAACCCCAACGGTGTGCCCATCGAAGCCTTTATCTTTGGCGGACGGCGCAGCACAGTGGTACCGCTGGTTTACCAGGCATTTAACTGGAACTATGGCGTCTATCTGGCTGCCACTATGGGGTCCGAAATGACGGCAGCGGCCTTTGGCCAGGTCGGCAAAGTTCGGCGCGATCCCTTTGCCATGCTGCCCTTTGCCGGTTATCATATGGCCTCTTATTTCAACTACTGGCTGCGCTTTGGCCGGCAGCTTTCCCATCCGCCCCGAATTTTCGGCGTCAACTGGTTCCGCAAAGATGAAAACGGCAAGTTTATCTGGCCCGGCTTTGGCGACAATATGCGGGTACTGAAGTGGATTGTTGATCGGGTCAAAGGGCATGCCCCCAGCAGCGAAAGTCCCATCGGCTGGATGCCGCGCTACGAAGATCTGGATTGGCGCGGCCTTGATTTCAACAAGGAAAAATTCAACGATTTGATGGCCGTGGACCGCGACCAGTGGGTTGAAGAGGTGATGTCGCACGAAGAGTTGTTTGCCAAGCTATATGACCGCTTGCCCAAAGAGATGATCTTCATCCGCGAACTGATCCTGTCCAGCCTGTGGCGTTCGCCTGAAAAATGGCAGTTCCAGGCCGAAGTCGCCGCGGTACCGGGAGAGTAATCACACAAAAAGGGATGGGATGTTTTTCAGCCAGCCCTTCAGCCTTTTAAGTTCGTTTAGCTCGTTAAGCTCGTTCCCAAACAGAGTTTGGGAACGAGCCAAGCAACGAGCCAAGAGAATAGTTTTTCTACCTACGGGGGCAGACAAACAAACGTCTGCCCTTTTTAGTTTTCGGGAGCAACAATGATTCAATTGTTACTGGACAACCCATTACTGCTGTTGTTTATCGTCACCGCTATCGGCTATCCGTTGGGCCATATAAAAATTAAAGGCAGTAGCCTGGGCGTGGCCGCCGTTCTTTTTGTTGGCCTGGCGTTCGGCTCCCTGCACCCCGATTTGAAACTGCCGGAAGTCATCTACACCTTTGGTCTGGTTCTGTTTGTTTACACCATCGGATTGAGCAGCGGCCCGGCCTTTTTTGCTTCGTTCCGGCGCAAAGGCTTGCGAGATAACCTGCTCATTGTAGGTGGATTGTGTCTGGCTGCCGGGCTGACCGTCGCCACTTTTTTCACACTCGATCTCAAATCCACGCTGGCGGCGGGTTTATTTACCGGCAGCATGACCAACACACCCGCCCTGGCTGCTCTGTTGGAGCAAATCAAAGGCTTTGCTCCGGCCAACCTGGTAGATGAAATAGTCAGCGAGCCGGTCGTAGGCTACTCGATTGCTTATCCAATCGGGGTGATTGGGCCGATTATGGCTATTTTTATTCTCCAGCGTCTCTGGCGCATTGATTACACCCGCGAGGCCAAAGCTTCACCGGATTTGGGCGCAACCAATCAGCAGCTCCAGTCTCGCACAATTCGGATTACCCGGCCCGAAGCCACCCAACTGCCTGTCCACGATCTTATTCAGCAGCAGCAGTGGAATGTTATTTTTGGCCGAATCAAGCAGGGTGATGGACCTTTGACCCTGGCCAGTGGGAGTACCCGGCTGGCCGCAGGCGATCTGCTTACCATGATTGGCACCCAGGAGGACCTGGATGAAGTAGCCAACTATCTGGGTGAACTGAGCACCGAGCGGCTGGAATTAGACCGGACTGAATACGATTTCCGGCGGATGTTTGTCTCTAATCCCCGCGTTATCGGGCATCGTCTACGCGACCTTGACCTGCCGCAGCAGTTCGGGGCCATTGTCACCCGGCTGCGCCGGGGCGATGTTGAATTATTGGTTAACGGCGATACCGTGCTGGAACCGGGCGACCGGGTTCGGGTGCTGGCTAAACCTGAAGCTATGGCCGCCGTCAGCAAATTTTTTGGCGACTCGTACCGGGCGCTGAGCGAAATTGATCTGCTCACCTTTAGTCTGGGCGTAACCCTGGGCCTGCTCCTGGGTTCAATTCCAATCCCACTGCCGGGGGGTGTTACTTTTAAGCTGGGTCTGGCCGGCGGGCCGCTGATTGTGGGGTTGATCCTCGGCAATCAAGGCCGCACCGGTCCCATGGTGTGGGCCATGCCTTACAGCGCCAACCTGGTGCTGCGCCAGATCGGTTTGATTCTCTTTCTGGCTGCGGTCGGCACCCGCTCCGGCTATGCTTTTGTCAATACCTTTGCCCAGAGCGGGGGGATATACATTTTTTTGGCCGGGGCAGCTATTACCTGTGTAACGGCGGTGGCGGTTCTGTGCGTGGGGCATTATCTGCTGAATATTCCGATGGGGCTGCTCACCGGACTGCTGTCTGGGATGCAAACTCAGCCGGCGGTGCTGGGTTTTGCCCTGGAACAATCTGAAAATGATCTGCCCAATATCGGTTACGCCACTGTTTACCCGATTGCGACCATAGCCAAAATTTTGCTGGCCCAGTTGATCCTGACTATTTTCAGGTGACCGGGTTAATCAATATCCTCTGACCGAATCAATAATAGCGGCCGGTCTATCCGATGGAGGACGCCAGCGGCCACACTGCCATAAAATACGCGGGCCAGGCCAGTCCGCCCGTGGCTGGCCATAGCGATAAGCTCGGCGTTTTCGTTTTCGGCCACGTGGATGATCTGGGTTACGACCGGTCCCCCTTCGGGCAAATGAATGCGAGCCTCGATGCCTTTTTCTTGAAATTTGCTCTGCCACCTGGTCAGGTAAACCTGGGCCTCTTTGAGATGATGTTCGTATTCAACCAGATCGGGTACGGCATTGGTTCCATCAATCATAAGCGGTTTGGGTTCGACAACCTGAAGCAAGACCACTTTGGAGCTGTGGCACAGAGCCAAATTTTCCACGTGGGGCAGAATGGCTTCGGCCCGCTGCGACCCATCTAACGGGACTAAAATAGTGTTATACATGCTAATTCAGTTTACCTCCTGTTAGGTTGTAAGTGGCTAGAACAACAAAATCTCCCCAGATACAGGAGCATCTGAGGAGATTGATTATTGGTCGAAGCATGTCTCCTGGTCCGGTCAGACGCCGGACAGTATTGTTGTTGTAAACACTTATCTTAAGTCAATTATACTACACCTTAGCCGGCAAATCAATCCTCCCCGAAGTGCGATTGCCCAACCAAAAATGAAAGTCGCCAAAAAAACCGTGGCGGCGGCAAAAAACAGAACAACATGCCCATTGGTCTGATCCCACAAATAACCCGCCGCCACTGAACCCAGACTCCAACCCAGGCCGCTCTGAGCCGCGCCCATTAATGCCTGGGCGGTAGCGCTCAGGCCGGGGGGAGCTGCTTCGCTGGAATAACCCACGGCGGCCACCCAGAAAAACCCAAAGCAGATACCCATGCCGGGCAGAACGGCAATAATCAGGGCCGGTGTCGGGGCCATAGCAGCCAGAGTCCAAACCACTGTAAAGCCTATAAAACCAGCCATAATCAACTGTTTGTGGCTGTAATGGCCCAGCCAGCGCGCCCCAAAGTACATCGGGATCACTTCAGGCAAAGAATTGGCTGTCCAGGCCAGGCCCACCATCGCTTCGCTGCCGCCGAGCGCCAAAATATGCAGCCCCAAAAAGCCCAGGTAGGCCGAAATACCCATGCCGAGCAAGGTCATCGCAATCAAAAAGCTCAAATAGCCACCCTGAGCAATCAAACGGCGCAACCCTTGCAGCAACCCCACCTGGTGCGGGACGCTTTCGATGGGCAACAAAAAACTCAACCCGGCGCAGGCCAGGCCGAGCAGTCCACCGTGCAGCCAAAAAATGAGCTGTAAATTATCCGGGCTAAGAAGCTGGCCCAGACCAAAGGTGGCGAATACAAAGCCAAATGTGCCCCATAAACGCTGCTCGCCATAGCTGTTCTTAGTCCCCTTGATCATGTCCATCACCGTACTATCCACAATCGAGCCGATGGGGGTGCGAAAAAAAGAGAGCGCCGTGACCAGCACCAGCAGCAGCCAGAAATCATTGGCCGCCAGAAAAATCAGGGCGACCACCCCGGCCACAAACGCGCACAGGGCCAGTACCAGCCGGTGGATTTTCCAGTAATCGGCCACAGCGCCCCAAAAGGGATTGGCCCCCAGGGCAATCATGGGCGGGATACTGCCCAGCCAGCCAATCTCGACGCCGGTCAAGCCTTTCTCACCCAGATAAATATTAAAAAATGGAACCAGGCAGCCAATCGCCGCAAAGAACAAAAAATAGTATGTTTTAGCGACCAGTAATCCGCGCCGGGCCAAGCCGGCGGCAAAATGAGGGTCCAGCACCGGGGCCGGACGGGGTTGGCGATAAATGGTGAAATCCTCCTCGAAGAAAGTAGACAGTAGATGGTAGACAGTAGACAGGGGGTTTTGCTTAAGGGGTTGTTACTCTCTGTACTTCTATTACCTTGCTACAAGATGTGACAATAGCACAAAATAACGGAGACTGCAATCAGGCTGCCAGGGTTTTAAGGTTTTCCCCGAACGATTGACAAGCCCTCCAATTCCTCTATACTAACCAGAGGAAAAAGAAAGGAGATTGGAGATTGGAGATTATCAATCTCCAATGTCTAATCTCTAATCTCTAATCTCTAATCTCTATCCCAGAGGAACACCTATGGCCTTTGAAGTCGAATTAAAAGCACACTTGAATCAACCGGAAGAAACTGAGGCGAAAGCGGCTCAATTGGGCGTCCTCAAGGGAGAGACGTTAAAGGAAGATATTTATTTTCGGCGGCAGGGGGATACGGCCATTGTGCCCGCCGAGCGTTTCCGGCTGCGGCGAGAGGCGGGCCGCACGGTTGTCACCTTCAAGCAACTGGTCGAGGCAGCCGGGGTGGAGGTGAACGACGAGATCGAATTTGGGGTAGACGACGCCCACGCCTTTTTTCAATTCGCCCACGGCTTTGGCTTCGAGCCGTTTGTGGTCA
>JAAUSP010000315.1 GCA_012032575.1 Anaerolineales bacterium
TATCACCTGGGCCGCGTTCAAATCGTGGGGTGGGAGTCAGGCGGATCAAACCCAGCCGCAACAACACCCCGGCGGACAACACATTGGCCGCGTTCAAACTAAAATCGCGATCAGCGGCGGGTGTGGCTGGCCCTGCAAAGCATCAAGCAGCCCGCCCGACCGGACCACAATCTGACACTCCAGCTTGCGCAAAAAGTTGACAATCCGCTGCTCGTTGGGCTTCAAAATGCGCGGGCTGGCCACACGGGCGGTAATGCCACTGGTCTGCACCTGCTCCACCGCCGGCTGCAAGCCATACAAATCCAGATAATCCAAAGTGATACTGGCCGGCCGCAGCGACAGCGCGGCCTCCAACTGCTCCGGGGTGCGTACTAACAAATGCAACTGCGGGGCAGACGAAACCTCACAGGTCTTTAAGACCTTTGAGGTTTTTTAGCTGCCTCTAATACCCGCAGTGGATCATTTATAACAATTGGACGTGGCCGACTCTGTACCTCAATCAACTGCTCGACCGCCTCACGGCGCAGATGGTTCAGCAGTGAACTGGGCGCAAACGGCTGACCGCGCAGGTCCAATTCCACTCCGGTCAACTCATAAGCCGTGTTTCCCAGGCGGCCCAACTGCTCGCGCAAAAATTCAGGCGTCAGGGCGCGGTTTTGGGCCGGTCCCAACGCTTCCGCTGATTGGACCGTCACCCGCACCTGCGGCTGCTCCACCAGCGACCATACCAACAGCAGTGGCTCGCCTTCATGCGCCGTAGCGCGGACGCGAACGGGTTGTTTGTGGACCGGCCCGGCGGCCTGAGTCAGCGGGCGGACCACCCGCTCCAAATCGGGGTCGTCGCTGCGCCAGACCCAATCGCCGGGGCGAATCCGGCCGAAATTGATGGCGTTGTTGGCAAACTGAAGTTCTACTTCATCCTTGCCCTTCGGCGCAACCTGATAGACGCGCCCACCCTCTTCGGTTTCCTGCGGGCTGCGCCAGGCGGCGGCATCGAAAACAAGGCCGTCGCCCGCTTTGAGCGGGGCCACCGTGCCGGTAGCCGGGTCACAGGCGACCCGCACCCGGTCAGACAGCACCTTCACCACTCGCCCCATCAGCACCCCCCGGTGGCGCGGCGAGCGCCCCAGCACCACCGTCTGGTGGTTGGTCCCGTTGACAAAATGGGGGCCGAGTCCCCGCGAATAGACCTGTTCGAGTTGAATCTCCTCGCTCCGGCTGAAACTCAGGGGTTGACCGGCGTAAGCCTCATCCACGGCCTTGCGGTAGGCGGCGGTGGTCAAAGCGACGTAATTGGCGTCTTTGTAGCGTCCCTCGATTTTGAGGGCCGAGACGCCGACCTGCACAATCTGCGGTATCTGCGGCAGGGTGTACAGATCGCCCGGCGAGAGCAGATAACGGGCATCGTCCAGCGGCTTGATTTGCTCATCCACCATCAATTCATACGGCAGGCGGCAGGCCTGGGCGCACTGGCCGCGATTGGCGCTGCGCCCGCCCCACGCTTCCGACGAAAAACATTGGCCGGAATAGGAAACGCACAGCGCTCCGTGGACAAACATCTCCAATTCGCAGTCGGTCTGGCGGCGAATCTGGCCGATTTCCTCCAGCGACAGCTCGCGCGCCAGCACCACCCGGCTGACGCCCCACTGCTGGGCCAGGTGAATGCCTTCGGCGCTGGTGATGCTCATCTGGGTGCTGCCGTGGATTTCCAGGCCGGGCGCAATCTGTCGGGCCAGTTGAGCAATGCCGACATCCTGGACGATGATTGCATCGGCCCCCGCCTCGGCGATGGCCGCCAGACTTTGGGCGGCCTCGGCCAGTTCGGAGTCGAACACCAGGCTGTTGAAGGTGATGTAGCCTTTCGCGCCCCGCCGGTGCAGGGTCCGCATCACTTCCGGCAGTTCCTCCAGCGAGAAGCCGACTTTGGCCCGCGCCGTAAAATGCTTGAGGCCAAAATAAACCGCATCCGCGCCGGCTTCGATGGCCGCGTGCAACTGCGGCCAGTAGCCGGCGGGACTCATAATTTCGGGTTTAGGGTGTTGGGTTGGTTGGGTCATAAAGGAATATTGTAGCATGAGAATCGCTGCGATGAGAATTTGGCCTCACCGGATTAGCTCATACAAAAGTTTGTAGAAATTTTTGGAATAAGGGCGAGAAGATGGTGTTTTGGCCGCTCGTATCTTTGAGGATGACCCCTTTTGCCACCAGGTTACTCAAAGCCTGCCCGCTCTCGATCCGGGTATTGGGATTGACCAGTTGGAGCAGCGCGTCCTGCTCCTGAGTTTCGAGGCTGTTCCATATTTTCCGGCACTCGCCGGCCACGGCATCGTAGTTTAGTAGTTGTTGAAGCTGTGAGTCTTCATGATGGGGCAGGGGATGTCTCAGCAGAACCTTGAAAACACTGGTAATCAAGCCGCCGTGTCCCCCACTCTGCTTGACCACCAGGGCATGTTGCTGCGGGGTCAGTTCTATCTCATAGCGCTTCGATAATTCAGCCAGCATAAATTGGATATCGTTGGCGTTGTAGGGTTTCAGCCCCAGAATATTGGAGGCTAACAGCTCGTAAAAGGGTTCACCCTGATCGAAAAAACCTTCGCGGATGGTTGTTGGCATGCGATGGGCCGCCATAATGTAGCTGAGGTGATATTTGAACTCATCCCGTAGCCAACGCAGATTCTTAAAAAATTGATAATCGAGCTTACGGGCGATGGGTTCAAATTCATCAAACAACAAAATAATGTGCGAAATTTTCAAGTGATTGAACAGGTGGCGGAAAACTGTCTCCAGGTGGCGGGTGGCCAGAATATGGCTCTCCGACAAAGCTACTTTTTCATGCAAGCCTCGGATAAAATCAATGGTTTCTTGCGACTGCTGGTTATCTTCGGCCCATTTCTGCAAATTATACAAGATAAGTTCATACAAATAAAAGGCTGACAGCTCATCCACCAGGGCATTGGTATCGGCCCAGATGAAGGCGTAGTTTTCAGGCTGACCGGGCAGATACTTTTGCTGGGTTTCTCTATTTTGGAGACAACGGAAAAGATTAGACTTGCCGGTACCGCTCATGCCGACAATGAAACACGACTCGCCTTTGGCAATTCGATCCATTATCAGCGGAATGATCTCCTGGCGGTAATCGGACGGAAATCTGCGGGCGATACGCTCCTGAAACGAGGGGATACTCATAGGAACTCTCCTTTAGGCATCAATATCTAACCTAAACCCAACCCCACGCACCGTTTTAATGTAGCGCGGGTTTTGGGGATCAGGTTCAATTTTTTCTCGCAGGCTCTTAACCACCGCATCCAGGCGAAAATCGGGGATTTTGCCCAGTTGACGGTGATCCTCTTCAGGGTACATCTGCCGCAGCAAATCGAGCCGGCGGCAGTTCTGGCCGTGATGTTGATATAGAAAGTCAAGCAATTGCGCCGGCAGCCCCGGCAAATGGATCTTCCGCCCTTCGATCCAGCAGCTTTGCTGTTGGGCGTCAAACTTAAAAGCGGGCTGGCCCGACGCGGCGGTTTGGCGCACAAATGCGGCCAGTATTGGTGAAAACAGGCGCGGCCCAGATTCAGCCTCGATCAGGCCCTTGCGGGTCAATTTAGCTATGACCCCGCCGGAGGCCGAGTCTGGCTCCCCCTGCCCCGGTTTCGACAAATCCGGCCAGCCAGGTTCGCTCGACAGGGGTGAGGCTGGACCAGATTTTGCCGCACTCCTCTTTGACTTCGGCGTCGGTGAGCAGGCTGGACCACTCGGGCGGATGGCTTTCTTTGATGGTCGGCAGGATTTTACCAAAAACCACTTTGATCAGCCCGCCGTGCCCACCCGTTAAATCAAAAACCTGGGTGGTATACTGAACGGGCCATTCTATTCGCTGGCGCCGGCTTAGCCGTTCCAGCATCAACCCGGTTCCCGGCAGGTCATACGGGGTTAAGCCCAGGATATTGGTTTGAAAAAGCTCGACAAAGGCCTCGACCTCTGGCGTTAGCGGCAGCATATCTTCCAAATCGTGGCGCAAAAAAAGGAGATAGGCCAGGCTGTACTTGTTTTATCGCGCAGGGCGCGCAAGTTGGCCCAGGTGCGCTGGCTCAACTGGGGGTAAATCAGCTCAAATTCGTCCAGTAAAAAAATGACCCGCCGCCCGTGAACCTGGCACAGCCAGTGCAGCGCCTGTTCCAGACAGCGCTGGGCATTGAGCACATCATCAGTCTGCCGCGCAGCTTTTTCGTGCCACCCCTCCAGGCGAGCCGCCGCTTCCGCCGACAGCGAGGCGCTCTGGCTGTGCAGGGAGAGGCGATACAGCAGCAGCTCCAGAAAATTCCAATCGGTAATGGCCGCCAGGTCGTTGCTGTCTACCAGAACCAGCAAAATCTCGTCTTTTTCCGGCCCTAAATGCGCCACCTGAATATCCGCCTGCTGCAAAGCACGCACCAGGTTCGATTTGCCGACACTGGCGACGCCCACTACCGCCGCCGACTCACCGGCCTGCATCAGCCGCATCAGGGTGGCGACAAGGTGGTAGCGAAAACTCAACGGCAGCGGAGTTCGATCCATAAAGTCCTTCATCCAGAGGTTGGCCTCATTATACCATAGAAACAATGCAGGTGGGATGGTATTCTAACTTTTCTCTAAAAAATCTCTAAATTGGTTTTGAAAAGATATGATAGGATATAGTTGCTCGGTTAAGTTAAATTAAATAATGAAAGGGGAAAACAATGGGACGCTCATTAACTGTCAGAGTTATGGAGATGTTGGGGTTTCGGCATGTGCCCGACAAGATGGTGCAGGTCATTGAACGCAATGGCCGTTTTCATCGGACCTCAAGCCGCACCTTTGTCAGACATTGGCCTTTTATTGAAAATTTCGGCCCCCAGGTGAGAACCGGTCTCTACACAGTTGAACAAACTTGTGACAATGTTCTTTGCCGCGATGGTGTTTTGCATAACATCACTATCAGTACCAAAGTTTTCTTCGACATTGATAAGGTGCATCCAGCCGTTATGGCGATCGTGGTCCAATATCCCGATACAATTGTCAAAAGCAGGGTTCAATCAATTGTGGATATGGTGTTAAGAGAAGAAGTTATTCAACAAGACTCAACTAATCTCTTGCTGCCAGGGATTATCAGTCAGATCAGTAATAGCATCAAAAAGCGATTAGCCAAAGACCTGGAGACTTTTGGGGCTTCGCTGCCTTCAGATTTTATTGAAGATACTCTTTATATCAAGGAGATTTTGCCTCCAAAACGAATGCAGGAAAACCGCACCGAGGCAACCAACATCAATGAGACGGTGCAGAACCTGACCCGGCTCACCTTTGAGGAGATTAAGCAGGCCATTGTGGCCCATCTGTACCGGGATATGGGCCAGCACTCCATCCAGGTGCGGGCTATGAACCTGCCCGACGCGGCCAATCCGTTTAAGGTAGAGCGCGAAGCCGATCCCCCTCTCCGGGTTCTGCGCCAGCCGACGGGCCGAATTTATGATAATTGAGGCTGTCTCCTAATTGTTTCAAGCTTTCAATCAAACATATAGACGTTCAGATAATGTTTTGGGTAAGGGCACGGCCTTGCGCCTGCCCCACCAGGGGCGACCGCAAGGGTACGCCCCTGCCAATTTCAAAATGTTTTTCTGAATATCTATAGTTAGGCAAAATTCTTAATCAAGGGTATAATTGACATAATATATTATCCTTGGAGTGGATGATGATGCCTAAGCCAGCCCTGCCCCTGGACCAAATTATCCAGACCGATTGTATTGAGGCGCTCAACAGCCTACCTGAAAAGAGCATTGACCTCATTTTTGCCGACCCGCCCTACAACCTCCAATTGCAACAAGAACTGTGGCGGCCCAACATGACCAAAGTGGACGCCGTAACCGACGAGTGGGACCGCTTCAACAGTCTGGCCGAATATGATAAATTTAGCCGGGCCTGGCTGCAAGCCTGCCGGCGCGTCCTGAAAGATACCGGGACGCTCTGGGTTATCGGCTCGTATCACAATATTTACCGGGTTGGAACCATGTTGATGGATCTGGGCTACTGGCTGCTCAACGATGTGATCTGGGTTAAAACTCAACCTATGCCCAACTTTCGAGGCGTCCGCTTTACCAATGCCCACGAAACCCTGCTCTGGGCGCAGAAAAATCGGGGGGCGCGTTACACTTTTAACTATCAGGCGATGAAGGCGCTCAACGGCGATTTGCAAATGCGCAGCGATTGGGAGATCCCACTGTGTACCGGCAAGGAAAGACTCCGCGTCAATGGCGTCAAAGCCCACACCACCCAGAAACCGGAGGCGCTGCTGTATCGCATTATTCTGTCCAGTTCCAACCCCGGCGACGTAGTGCTCGATCCGTTTTTGGCACAGGCACCACCGGCGCAGTCGCCAAAAAACTCCACCGCCACTGGATTGGCATCGAGCGAGAGGAAAATTATGTCCGGCTGGCTCAGGAGCGGCTTGACGCCATCGAGCCGCCGCCCTTTGCCGAAGAAGTTTTTGTGTTCAAAAGCAAACGTGACCGCCCCCGCATCTCCTTCAGCAGTTTGCTGGAACGTGGCCTGCTTCAGCCGGGGCAAAAATTATATCTGGGCAAAAAAGGGGAAACAATCGCCACTATTTTGGCCAACGGCCACCTGCGGGTGAACGGCCACACCGGCTCGATCCACCAGGTAGGCAAAGCCCTGCACAACGGCCCCTGCAACGGCTGGGAACACTGGCACTACCTCGACGAAACCACCGGCGAGCGCGTTGCCATAGATGAGCTGCGCGAACGCATTTATGCGGAGAAAGAGGTCTAACTTTTACCCAGTTAAATATTTTTAACCACAGATTGCACAGATTTCACATAATTTATTCCATTTTTCTGTGTAATCCGTGCGCTTCGCGTCTGTGGTTAGTTTTTAGACACAACGCTCCAACTGCGTAAGTCTAATAAAGTTTACCGAATCCTCAAGAACCCCACGGCCTCCGCCGCTCTGACCATCTCCCGCGTCACATCATAATCCGCATCGCTAACCGGGGCGAAGCGCTCGATAAAGCCGCGCGCCAGCCAGCTTCGGGCAATCGGATCGGTTTCCATTTCCAGCAAAACAGCCTGTAAATTAGCTTTCAACCTATCCGGCGTGTGCCGGGCGGCGACCACCGGCAGCCCCGGCGACGGGCCAAGCGAGTCAATAATGCGTAACCGGGCGGCCAGTTCGGGCTGGTCGCGCAGGGCGATGGCTAAGACCTGGCTGTCAATCGCCGCTGCATCCGCTTCACCGGCAGCGACCTGCCGGATGCAGTTCTGGTGCGACCCGGCTCCGCTCACCCGCCCGAAAAAGCCACGTGTTTCGCCCATCTGCACCAGCCGGTAGCGGGTCACATTGTAGCCGGAATGAGAACCAGGCTCATTGTAAGCCCAGGCACAGCCACGCAAATCGGCAAAGGTTTGGAACGGACTGTCCCGGCCCACAATCACATCAGAGAAATAGATAGGCCGCTGCTGAAAGCGCTCGCCTTGCAGTACCGGCGCGGCCAGCAGTTCCACCGGCGCTGGGTTTCGGTCGGCCAACTGTATGTATGGCAGACCGCAGATAAAGCCGGCCTCAAACCGGCCCGCCGCAAGTTGGTCAAATGAGTCGCCCACCATCAATTCGGTCGGGCAGCCGAGTTTTTCACCCACGTAAAGGGCAATAAATTGATAGACGGGAAGCATTGAAGGGGCAAGGAAGGTGGCAAACCGAAGAGGCAAAGGAGTCATTTTGTTGAGCGTGGTTTACCCTTGCACAGTAGAATTGCTTGCCACAGGATATGGCTCTATCGTTTCCAATTCTTGAGCTTCTGCCTGTTGCGTCTGATACAAATCCCATCGTAGCTGCAAATTCATCCAAAAACCGGCTGACATCCCAAAATATTTGCCTAACCGCAAGGCGGTACTCGGCGTCATCCCCCGCCGACCATTGATAATCTCATTTACCCGCTGATAAGGGACATGGATGGCGGTAGCCAACTCCCGTTGGGTCAAGCCCATTGGCGTTAAAAATTCTTCCAGTAACATTTCCCCTGGATGGGTTGGTTGCCGATGCGTTGGAACCCGTATCATAAAAATTTACCTCTTCTTATGTGGCTCAATGATAATCTACAATTTCAACTTCATCCGGTTCGGTCTCAGCCCAGGTGAAACAAATCCGATATTGGTTATTAATCCGAATACTATAGTATCCTTTTCTATCTCCTGAAAGAGCCTCCAGGCGATTACCGGGTGGAATACGAAGTTCAGCCAGGGCATTCACCGAGTCGAGTTGATCAAGTTTTCGAGCTGCGATTTTCCAGAGGTTTTGGGGGCAAGTTTGGCGAGCGGCTGAGGAATTTTTGCCATAGAAAATATCTTCTGTTCCCATATTCTTGAAGGTCCTTATCATAAAGATATGATAGCACGGAACTCGTGCTACAGCAAGGTCGTACAAGGGTAAAAAAAGGGACAGAGCAGCAAGTAACAGATAGTAGTTTTTGCTACCTGCTACCCTGCTACCTTGTTCAATGCCACGACCACAGTCCAATCGCCCCTTCATCAACCAGCAGCGCTTGACTGCCGTCCTCCGCCCAGGTGTCAATCAGCCAGACCCG
>JAAUSP010000316.1 GCA_012032575.1 Anaerolineales bacterium
CCCCAAAACGCCGAAACCTTTTTCAGCCGGGGCCGCGCCCTGGTTTTACAAAACGACTATCAGCGGGCCATCAACGACTTCACCCAGGCGATTCAGCTCAACCCCGACCAGGCCGGTTATTATTACCAGCGCGGGCTGGCCTTTGCCTACCAAAACGACGCCAACCGGGCCATTGACGACTTCAAGCAGGCCATCCGGCTCAATCCCAAAGAAGCCGATATGTACCACAACCTCGGCCTGGCCCTGGCCCACAAGGGCAAATACGAGGAGGCCCTGGAAAATTACCAGCAGGCGCTCCGGCTCAAACCCGACAGCGTCGAAATGCGCCAGAATCGGGGCCTGGCCCACGCTGCCCTGCGCCACTTTGAGGAAGCGATTGCCGATTTCAGTCACGCCCTCCAGCTTGACCCCGACAACGCCGCCACCCACAACTATCGCGGCAGTGTTTACGCCAACAATCGCTATTTTCCCCAGGCCATTGACGACTTTACCCAGGCCATTCTGCTCAGCCCCAAAGAGGCCGGCTACTATCACAACCGGGGCATCATCTACATGCAACAAAATGCCATCAACGCCGCCATCGAGGATTTCAACCAGGCCATCCGCCTCAACCCGGAAGACCCGGCGGTGTACGCCAACTGCGGCAACGCCTATTTCAAGCAGGGCGATTACCTGCGGGCCATTGAGGATTACAACCAGGCTCTCCGGCTCGACGCCAACAACGCCGCCACCTTCAAAAATCGGGGTCTGGCCTATGACCGCCTGGGCAACCTGCAGCAGGCCGTCAAGGATTACGGTCGGGCCATCCGCTTGACCCCCGACGACATCAGCGCCTACACCTACCGCGCCGCCGCGTATGAGGCTTTGAACGAGTATCAGCAGGCCATCGGCGATTATGACCGGGTGCTGGCCGCCGACCCGTCCGACGCCGGCGCGCTGCACAGCCGCGCCCTGGCCTATTACGGCCTGGGCAATTTTGAGCTGGCTCTGCGCGACTTCAACGGGGTGCTTGACCTCGACCCCAACGATGCCGCCGCCTTTCACAATCGCGGCCTGACCTTTTACAACCAGGGTAACTACGCCCCCGCCATGCGCGACTTCGACCAGGCCATTCGCCTCGACCCCGACGACGCCGATGCCGTTTATCACAAAGCTTGTGTCCTGGCCCGGCTCGGTCAGGATGACGCCGCCGTCACCTGGCTGACCCAGGCCCTCGAACTGGACCCCGGCAAACGCGAGTACGCCAGCAACAGCTCGGATTTTGAAGGGCTGTGGTACAAGCCGGCTTTTAGGAGATTGTTTGGGTATCAGTAAAACTTAATTTTATGTTACTGCTTTTGACAATCTACCCAGCCTAGAATATAATCTATCTTCGTGTGTGCCGCAGGTTTGGGCACACTCATTTTTTGTTTAAGCAGCAATTATCACCCAGGGAGAGTCCTAGAATGTACGCAGTCATCGAAAGCGGCAGCAAACAGTATCGCGTGGCCGAAGGCGACGTGATTGAAGTAGAAACATTGCCCGTTGAGCCAGGTAAGGAAGTAGAACTTGAGCGCGTCTTAATGGTAGCCGGCGACGGTGGAGTTAAGGTTGGTACCCCTACGATTGAAGGCGCTAAAGTTACGGCTACGGTTAAAAGCCACGGGCGCGGCAAAAAAATCATTGTTTATAAACACAAGAAAAATTATCACAAGAAGCAGGGCCACCGGCAAAATTTCACCCGCCTGCAGATTGATAAAATAACCAGCTAACAGGAGGATTACCATGGCGCATAAAAAAGGCGGCGGTTCCAGCCGCAACGGTCGTGACAGCGCCGGGCAACGTCTCGGCGTCAAGAAATTTGGCGGCGAAGCGGTTCGCTCCGGCAACATTCTGGTTCGGCAGCACGGGACTCAATTTTATCCGGGCGTCAATGTCGGCCTGGGTCGAGATTTTACTTTATTTGCCACGATTGACGGCTTTGTAAAGTTTGAGCATATTACCCGCGATAAAAAGCGCATCAGCGTTTACCCCGAACAGGTTAAGTAGGACAGGCTGTTAGCTCAAGAAAGGTTTTGTTATGAAAAAAGGTATTCATCCTCAATATTATCCCAACGCCCAGGTTGTTTGTTCCTGCGGTAATACCTGGACCACCGGCTCAACCCAGCCCATGATCCGCACCGATGTTTGCTCGGCCTGCCATCCCTTCTTCACCGGCGAGCAGCGCATTGTTGATACCGCCGGTCAGGTAGACCGCTTTATGAAACGCCTGGACCGCTATGGGTCGCACCAGGCCGATGTGGTCAAGCGCCAGACCGAACTCCAGAAAAAGCAGGAACAGCGCTTTTTGAAGCAGCAGTTGGCCGCCCTTGATCTGAACAGCCAGACTGCTCAGATTTTGAATGACGCCAACATCATTACCGTGGGCGATTTGATTAAAAAGGTAGAAAAAGATCAAAAAGGGCTGCTGGCTTTGGAAGGATTCACCCCCAAGTCCCTGGAAGAAGTTCAAGCCAAATTGGCCGAAGCCAGAGTAACTTATTTTGTCGAAGCGTAACTGTTCAGCCCTCATGTCATTTCGAGGCCTATGGCCTCGAAATCCCTACCGTGCTACATCGGCCTCGGAGATTTCTCCCTTCGGTCGAAATGACATGGCGGAGTAGTTACATTTTTGCTTTTCAGATTGCGAACTTTATTGAATTGAAACTGGGCAGACCGTCATGCGGTCTGCCTCTTTTTGGAGATTGACCGGATATGTACCATCGTTATGACGGCGGCTGGATTGAACTGATTTGCGGCAGCATGTTTAGCGGCAAAACCGAAGAGTTGATCCGCCGCCTGGTTCGAGCCGAAATTGCCCGGCAAAAAGTCCAGGTTTTTAAACCCGCGCTGGATAACCGCTATAAGGTCAACAAAGTTAGCTCTCACAGCGGCAAGTATTATGAAGCGACCGTGGTGGAAGACGCCGCTCAAATTGTCACGCTGCTGAGTCAAGATACGGGCGTGGTCGCCATTGACGAAGTTCAGTTCTTCGATTGGACGATTGCGGAGTTGTGTGAGCGCCTGGCCAATGAGGGGCGGCGGGTTATTCTGGCCGGGCTGGATATGGATTTCCGGGGCGAACCCTTCGGCCCGATGCCGCTGTTAATGGCCCAGGCCGAACAGGTGGACAAACTCCAGGCCATCTGTATGGTTTGCGGCGCACCCGCCAGCCGCACCCAACGGCTCATTGACGGTCGCCCCGCCCACTACGACGACCCTATAATTATGGTCGGGGCCAGCGAGGTGTATGAGGCCCGCTGCCGCCAGCACCATGAAGTACCGCGTCATAAGTAGAGGGTAAACGGTAGACAGTAGACGGGGAATCCCCGTCTACTGTCTACTGACTACTGTCTACCCTCTTAATTTATCTCCTCTGCTTCGGGGCGAGCCTCCAGGGTTACTTCCACTTTTTGTTCTTTGCCGTTGCGGATGATGGTCAGGGTGACGGCCTCGCCGACGGTGCCCCGCCGGGCCAGGAATGAGATAAGATCATCGAACGTCTCAATCTCTTCATCATCTATGGCTGTGATGACATCACCGCCAATTTGAGTCACAAATCCACTACTCAATTCAAAATCACGGGTCCCGCTGCGCAAGCCGGCTTTGTCGGCCGGGCTGCCGGAGATGACTTCGGCCACCAACGCGCCGGAAGCTTGGGGTAATTTCATCTCCTCGGCAATCTCCGGCGTAACCGTGCTGCCCGAAAAGCCAATCCAGGGGTGTTTATACTGGCCGCCATTGATCAGGCTGGGCACAACCCGCACTACCAAATTGGAGGGAATGGCAAAGCCCACTCCCAAAAAGCTGCGCTCGCCCAAAGCCGTGCGGCGGGGGACGATGGCCGTGTTAACCCCAATCACTTCCCCCTGAGAGTTGAGCAGCGGGCCGCCGGAGTTACCGGGATTAATGGCCGCGTCGGTTTGGACAATTTCGGGGATACGAAACGCGCCGGTTTCAGTGGGCAAACTGCGATTGAGGGCACTGATGATGCCGCTGGTTAAGGTGCCGGACAACCCAAATGGATTACCAATAGCCACGGCTCGCTGGCCGACCCGCAATTGATCCGAATCACTCCAGGCGACCGGGCGCAATACTTCCGCGGGCAAATCAACTTTGACCACAGCCAAATCACTGTCAGGATCAGACCCTATCACCTCAGCCTGAACGGAGGAACCATCGTGGAAGGTGACTTCGACTTTGGTGGCATCGGCAATGACGTGGTTATTGGTGATGATGTGGCCTTCGGTATCATAAACAAAACCGGAGCCTTGCCCCTGGGTAGGGAAAATATCTTCTTCGGAGCCAAGGACCGTTCCTTCTTCTTCCACCGTGACCACAATATTGACCACCGATGGATTGACTCGCTCATACAAGTTAATCAACAGCAGTTCTTCGGCGTCGGCTTCGGCAATGGCTTCGGGTGGCAGGGGAGTAGGTTCGGGGGCCAGGGTCGGTGGGGTTTGCAAGCCCACCTGAGCGTCTTTTAACTCAGTTTCGTTGTCCGCCGGCTGAGCAGCAGTTTCGGTCGAGGCGGCTACCGGAGTTTTGTCATTCAGTGACAGCGATGAAAATAAGGGACCGAAATTACAGGCAGTTGAAACAAAGACCAGCAAACTTAATAGAATGTAACGTGGTTGAAACAAAATGCCCTCCTGCCAAAATATAGCGAAAGCAGGTAACGCCTGTTACCTGCTATTCTGTGTCGTGATTGGTTGCTATAAGTTATACCACAAGAAAATTAAATGTAAATGAAGCACCAAATTCCTAATCGTTGCGCCGCCCCATCCCGACAAGGATGAAAACCCAGCGGGCCAACTCCAGGATGGCGGCCAGCGCCGCGACCACATAGGTCCAGGCGGCGGCGTTGAGCACGCTGTTCACCCCCCGCCAGTTCGCGCTGGTCAACCACATTGTATTGGTAGAGCAGCTTTTTGGCTCTGGCGCTGGCATCCAGCTCGACCGGCAGGGTGACGATGGCAAAGAAAGCCACGACGGCATACAAAGCCACCCCAAACCAGGCCAGGGTCAGGCCCAGATTGGTCACGCCCAATAAGGTTTCCAACAAAATCCCGCCGATGATAATCAGCGGTCCCAGCCAACTGCCAAACTGCACCGCCGGAACCAGGGTGCTGCGAAGCTGCAAGGGCACATACCCTGTAGCGTGCTGCAAGGCGTGACCGGCTTCGTGCGCCGCCACCCCTACCGCCGCCACCGACGGCACACGGGCCACGTCGGGTGAGAGACGGAGGGTCCGGCTGCGCGGGTCGTAGTGGTCGCTCAAAAAACCTTGCGTCTCTTCCACCATCACATCGTGCAAACCGTTGGTATCCAGAATTTGGCGGGCCACCTGTGCGCCGGTCAACCCGCGCATGGTTCTGACCTGGGCATATTGGTTAAATTTACTTTTGACCATCGCCTGGGCGATAAACCCCAAAATCAGCGCTGGGAGTAGAAAGCACATAAAAGTTGAGTCAAAATACATTCAATACCTCCTCAAAAAGCCTGATAAGGCTTAATGGTCAAATTATACTCAACTTGTGTTAGAAATAAATTAGACCGGCATAGAAATTTGAAGAATTCCCCCGAAAAAGAGGCACTTTAATAGGCAAAATCCTCTCAATTGGCAATCCATAAAGGAAAGAGTAAAATAGGGTCTTATTGCTGACAGTTGATTCTATCTTTAAATAAGGAGTGTAAACAATGCCACAGCTAACCAAAAATTCTCTTGGCGCACGCGCCAGGTTCAATACCGGCAACGGTGAAGCCTACATTTATCGCCTGGACAGGCTTGAAAAAGATGTCTCCCGGCTGCCCGTTTCAATCAGAGTCCTGCTGGAAGCGGTGCTGCGCGAGGTGGACGGTTACGTGGTCACTGAAGCCGATGTGCATAAATTGACCGGCTGGAACGCCAAGTCCCCCGCCGCCGAAGAAATTCCGTTCAAACCCGCCCGTGTGATTTTGCAGGATTTCACCGGCGTGCCGGCGGTGGTAGATTTGGCAGCGATGCGCTCGGCGATGGCCCGTATGGGCGGCGACCCGCAGAAAATCAACCCGGTGGTGCCGGTCAACCTGGTGATTGATCACTCGGTGCAGGTGGACTTTTTTGGCCAGGCTATTGCCCTGGAACGCAACGCCGAAATCGAATTTGAGCGGAACCTCGAACGCTACGAATTTCTGCGTTGGGGCCAAAAAGCCTTCAACAATTTTGAGGTCGTGCCGCCGTCCAGTGGCATTGTGCATCAGGTTAACCTGGAATACATTGCCCGCGTGGTCTGGACCCGCCCGGAGGAGGATGGCACGGTAGTTTATCCCGACAGTCTGGTGGGGACTGACAGCCACACGACCATGATCAATGGGCTGGGCGTGGTCGGCTGGGGCGTGGGCGGGATCGAGGCCGAGGCGGTTATGCTGGCTCAGCCCATCTACATGCTCATCCCCGAAGTGGTCGGCTTCAAGCTGACCGGCCAACTGCGCGAAGGCGTCACCGCCACCGATTTGACCCTGACCGTGACCCAAATGCTGCGCAAAAAAGGTGTGGTCGGCAAATTTGTCGAATTTTATGGTCCTGGTCTCAGCCAGATGACCCTGCCTGACCGGGCGACCATCGCCAATATGGCTCCCGAATACGGAGCGACGATGGGCTACTTCCCGGTTGACCATGAGTCGCTCAACTACATGCGCCGCACCGGGCGCTCACCGGAGCTGGTCGAACTGGTGGAACGCTACACCAAAGAGCAGGGTCTCTTCCGCACCGACGAGACCGCCCAGACCCCGAATTTACCGACACCCTTGGCCTCGATTTGAGCGAGGTTGAACCGAGTCTGGCCGGTCCCAAACGTCCGCAGGACCGGGTGTCGCTGGCGGCGATGAAAAACACCTTCGCGACCGCGCTGACCAACCCCATCGGCACGCAGGGGTATGGCCTGGACGAAAAGGCACTACAGCGCAAGGGGGTGGTCAAAGCAGAAGGGGCCGCCCAGCGAGAAATTACGCATGGCGCGGTTGTGCTGGCTTCGATTACGTCCTGCACCAACACCAGCAACCCCTCGGTGATGCTGGGGGCGGGTATTTTAGCTAAAAAGCGGTCGAGCGCGGTCTACGGGTGCCGGGTTATGTCAAGACCAGTCTGGCTCCCGGCTCCAAGGTAGTCACCCGCTATTTGAATGAAGCCGGGTTGACGCCCTATCTGGAGGCGTTGGGTTTTCATACAGTGGGCTATGGCTGTACCACCTGCATCGGCAACAGCGGCCCGCTGCCGCAGCCGGTGGTTGAGGCGATTACGACGGGCGATCTGGTGGTATCGGGGGTGTTGAGCGGCAACCGCAATTTTGAGGGCCGCATCCATCCTTATATCAAGGCCAATTATCTGGCCTCGCCGCCGCTGGTGGTGGCCTATGCCCTGGCCGGCACGACCAATATTGACCTGACCAGCGAGCCGCTTGGCCTGGACAAGTCCGGCGAGCCGGTTTATCTGCGCGAAATTTGGCCCAGCCAGGCTGAAGTGGCCGCCGAGTACGACAAGGCGCTCAATGCAGAAACGTTCCGCCAGGAGTACGACGGCATCGAGCACAGCAATGCCAAATGGAACGAGATTCCAGTGCCCGAAGGGGCGCTGTATGCCTGGAATGAGTGGTCAACCTATATCCAGGAGCCGCCCTTTTTTGTTGATCTCAGCACCGAGGTCGCGCCGATTCAGCCGATTGTGGCCGCCAAAACCCTGGTCAAAGTGGGTGACTCCGTCACCACCGACCACATTTCGCCCGCCGGTTCGATTCAGGCGACCAGTCCCGCCGGTTTGTATTTGCAGGAACACGATGTCGCCCCCCAGGATTTCAATTCCTACGGCTCGCGGCGCGGCAACGACCGGGTGATGACTCGCGGCACATTTGCCAATATTCGCCTGCGCAATCAGATGGCCCCCGGCACCGAAGGCGGCGTGACCACTTACCTGCCCACCGGCGAAGTCACCTCTATTTTTGAGGCCAGCCAGAAATATAAAGCCGAGAACACGCCTCTGCTCGTTATCGCCGGCAAAGAATATGGCACCGGCTCCAGCCGCGACTGGGCGGCCAAGGGGACATATCTGCTGGGCGTGCGGGCTGTGCTGGCCGAGAGTTTCGAGCGCATCCATCGGAGCAACCTGGTTGGCATGGGCGTGCTGCCGCTGGAGTTCAAACCCGGCCAAAATGCCGAAAGTCTGGGCCTGACCGGCACAGAAAGTTATACTATTCACGTGGATGACGCGCTCAAACCGCGCCAGGATGTGAGTGTGGACGTGACCGACGACAAGGGTGTGACTCGCACCATCGTCATGACCTGCCGGGTAGACACCCCCCGTCGAAGTGGATTACTACCGCAACGGCGGCATCTTGCAGACGGTCCTGCGGCATTTTTTGAAAAGTTAATTTCGGCGGGAAATTCAGGAGTGGATGCTAAAATCTATAGATATTCAGATAATGTTTTGGGTAGGGGCACGGCCTTCCCCCAAGGGGAGGCGAAGCACTCTGCGCCTGTCCACCAGGGGCGACCGCAAGGGTACGCCCCTACCCAATTCAAAATGTTTTTCTGAATATCTATAGAATTAAA
>JAAUSP010000317.1 GCA_012032575.1 Anaerolineales bacterium
TGAAAAGGTAGCAGGGGCGCACGCCCTTTCGGCGCACCCCGAAGGGGTGAGGTAGCAGGGTCGCATGATCGTTCCCTGTCTACCGTCTACCGTCTACCGTCTACTATTTTCTTAGGAGGAACTATGCGTTTATCCATTGCCCGCTTTGTTGGCCCGTTTATTACCCTGTTACCCATTGTCGTCCTGGCCGCTATGGGATTCCCCCGGCCTGCCGCCAGCCAGCCGAAGCCCGCCGCCGAGCTGGTAGGCTATGCCGTGCTGCCGGCTGACACCTTTGCCGAGGGTCCGGCTTCCGGCCAATTCAATGGCGACGGCAGCAAATTGGCCGGGCCGCGCTTCCCGGCCCAGCCGGTGCAGGGCTTTAGCGGAGTCCAGTTTGGCCCGGCCTGTGGCAGCTACCAGGTGTTATCTGATAACGGCTTTGGGGCCAAATATAACAGTATTGATTATCTGCTCCGGCTCTACACCCTTAACCCGGACCCCAGCACCGCCGGGGGTGGCACTGGCAAAGTGACGGTGACCGGCCATATTCAACTGCGTGATCCCGCCAAACTGGTCCCTTTCTTCATTGCCCGCGAGTTTACCGAGGACCGCCTGCTGACCGGCTTTGACTTTGATATTGAGTCCTTTGTCGTGGCTGCGGATGGAACATTGTGGCTGGGCGATGAGTTTGGGCCTTATCTGCTCCATTTTGATGCTGCTGGCCGCCTGCTCGATGCCCCATTTCCCACCCCCAATACCGGCGAACCCGGCCTGGTTCAATCCCCTCAAAATCCGGCGCTGCTGGCCAACAGCCCCCAACCCGGCAGCCAGGCCCAGGCCAATCTGCCTTCGTCGCGTGGCTTTGAAGGGCTGGCCATCAGCCCCGACGGGTTGACCCTTTACCCCCTGCTGGAAGGAACGGTGGCCGGCGACCCGGCCGGGCGCTGCGTATCTATCAGTTTGAGGTGCAGGCTCAACAGTTTGTGACCGATACCGTGCGCCTGTATCAGTTGGAAGCCCCCGATCATGCCATTGGCGATGTCACCGTGATCAACGAGGCTGAGTTTTTGGTCATCGAGCGTGACAACAACGCCGGGGAGGCGGCCCAATTCAAAAAAATCTACCAGATCAATCTGGATAAGCTGGATAACGCGGGCTTTGTGAGCAAGGCCGAAGTGGTTGATCTGCTCAACATCGCCGATCCCAACAATCTGGCCGGTTTTGGAGAGACCTTTCGCTTTCCGTTTGTGACCATTGAAGGAGTACTGGTGTTAGATGCCGACACCATTATCGTCCTGAATGATAACAACTACGACAGCACCGGCGGGCGCGGGGCCGATGTAAAAGACAGAAACGAACTCATTGTCCTGCGGCTCACCCCGCCCCTTGATTTGGCCGCAGGGGTGGGGTTTCCCAGCCAGTGGCTTAATCAGGAGGGATGTCAACCGGAATAGTGACAATAGTAAGTACCACTTAAACAGGATTGTGCTATAATACGGTTAAGTTTCATCGTTATACCCAACTTTTCAGGCTACTGGCCCCGGCTTAAAGGCTCGCAGTGCCGGTCCTCACCTCGGCGAGTGAACCAGCTCAGGTGTAAATCTGTCTGACAATTGAGCGTGTTGTTAAGGGGCACAGCGGCAGACCCAGATGAACCTGCCACGCTAAAGAGCGGGAGGTGGACTGATGCGCCCTAAACCCAAGCAGCAAGCAGTGGAAGTTCTCCCCCTCAGTGCTTCGGAGCAAGAAGATCATCCCCCCGCCGAAGCCGGAAGCTTTGCCCAGGCCACCCTCGACGCCTTACCGGCCCATATCTGTGTGCTGGATGAAAACGGGGTCATTCTGGCGGTCAACCAGGCCTGGCGCGAATATACCCAGGCCCACCCCCCACTGCTGGCTCCTTACCCGGAAGGGACCAACTATCTGGATATCTGCGACCGGGCCAGTGGGCCTGGTTCAGCCGAGGCGGCTGCTTTTGCCGCCGGCATCCGGGCGGTGCTGCGCGGCGAGGTCGAGCAGTTCAGCCTGGAGTACGCTTGCCCGGCCCCCTGGAAAGAGCACTGGTTTGCCGGCCTGGTTACCCGTTTCCCCGCTGCCGGTCCCGCGCGGGTTGTCGTAAGCTATCAAAATATCACTCTTTCCAAACAAGCTGAAGAGGCGCTATCCCGGAGCGAAAACGGCGCCGGATCATCACCGAACTGATTTCTGACTATATCTATTCCGGTTGGTTGTTCGCGGATGGCCGGGTCTGGACCGAATGGATGGCCGGGGCTTTTGAACGGATCACCGGCTACACTCTGGATCAAGTCAACCGGCTGGATGGCGGTTATGTCGCCCTGCTCCACCCGGATGACCGGGTGCAAGTTAATCCAACCCCGCCGGTGTTAGTTGCCAATCAGCCTTCTATTCATGAATACCGGATTATTACCAGGAGTGGTGAGGTCCGCTGGCTGCGCGATTATTCCCGAACTCTGGAAGCAGGCCCCGAAGCAGGGTCGTGGCACATTCTGGGCGCGGTGCAGGATATTACCGCCCGCAAGCAGGCCGAGGCAGCCCTGAGTGAACGGGAAGCCCAATACCGGGCCGTCATCGAAACCTCGGCCGACGGCTTCTGGGTGGTAGACATGGCCGGCCGCCTGCTGGAAGTGAACGATGCCTATATTCGCCGCTCCGGCTACAGCCGGGCCGAACTGCTGACCATGCAGATTGGCGACCTGGACGCGCAGGAGACTCCCGCCGGCATCGCTGCCCATATCGAACGGGTGGTGCGCCACGGCAACGACCTGTTCCAAAGCCGGCACCGCACCAAAAACGGGGTTATCTGGCCGGTGGAGATCAATACTTCTTACTGGCCCATTGTCGGCGGGCGGCTTTTTGTTTTTATCCGCGACATCGGGCAGCGCAGCCGTTCCGAAGCCCTGCTTCGTACCCGCCTGCACCTGTCTGAGCTAGCCGTGCAAGGCAGCCTGGACGAATTGATGCAGGCCGCCCTCGACGCTGCCGAGCTTTACACCAGCAGCCAGATTGGCTTTTTCCACTTTGTCGCCCCCGACCAGGAAAACCTGATTCTGCAAGCCTGGTCCACCCGAACCCTCCAGGTTATGTGTCAGGCCGAGGGCAAGGGCTTACACTACCCCATCAGCCAGGCCGGGGTCTGGGTGGATTGTTTCTATACCCGCCAGCCGGTCATCCACAACGATTATGCCGGTCTGCCCCACCGCAAGGGCCTGCCGCCGGGCCATACTCAGGTAGTACGCGAGCTGGTTGTGCCCCTGTTGCGTAACGGGCTGGTAACGGCAATTATCGGCGTTGGCAACAAGCCGGAGGATTACACCCAGACCGACGTGGAGATCATGCAGGAATTGGCTTCAATAGTGATGGACGTGGTGGCCCGCAAACAGGCCGAAGATGCCCTGCGGGAGAACCAGCTCAATTTGAAGTCCCTCATCGAAAACACCGATGGCAGCATCTGGTCCGTGGATACTGAATACCGGCTGATTGTGGGTAATAATCTGTTTCATCGTAATGTTAGCGCCGCTATTGGCCGGGAATTGGGCGCGGGTGAAAATCTCCTCACGCTTGATCTTCCCCCGGCGGCCCTGGCTGAATGGCGGGGTTATTATGACCGCGCCCTGCGGGGTGAACAATTTAGCATTGAAGTGAGGACCCGTTTTATTGTGGGAGAGCGGGTGGTGGAATACCGCTTAAGCCCGATCAGGACCGCCGCGGGCCAGATTAGCGGCGCGACCGTCTTTGGCCGCGACATCACCGAGCACAAGGAAGCCGAGGCAGCGCAGGCCAAACTCGAAGAGCAGCTCCGCCAGGCCCATAAAATGGAAAGCGTGGGCCGGCTGGCCGGCGGGGTGGCCCATGATTTTAACAACCTGCTGACCGTCATTCGGGGCTACAGCGACCTTATCCTCGACAAAACCCCTCCCAGTGACCCGCGCTTTGAGATGACAGAGCAGATCAGCCGGGCCGCCGAGCGGGCCGCCAACCTGACCCGCCAACTGCTGGCCTTTAGCCGCCGCCAACTGCTGGCCCCGATAAGCCTGGACCTAAACGATCTGGTCGCTAATCTTAACAAAATGCTGGGCCGGCTGATTGGCGAGGATATTATCCTGTCAACCCTGCTTGAGCCGGGGCTGTGGCCCGTTACCGCCGACCCCGGCCAGATGGAGCAGGTGATTGTGAACCTGGTGGTCAATGCCCGCGACGCTATGCCCACCGGCGGCAAGCTGACCATCGAGACCCGCAACGTCCAGCTAGACCCCGGCTTTGCCCGCACTTATCCCGAAGCGCCCACCGGCCCCTGCGTGCTGTTAGCCGTAACCGATACCGGCCACGGCATGGACGCGCCCACCCTGGCCCAAATCTTCGAGCCGTTTTTTACCACCAAAGAGTTTGGCCACGGCACCGGCCTGGGGCTGGCCACCGTTTACGGCATTATTAAACAAAGCGGCGGCGATATTATGGCCTCCAGCCAGCCGGGGCAGGGCACAACCTTCAAGATTTACCTGCCGGCCCGTCAGGCCGCTGCCGTGATAGGCCCGAACCCTGCCATTGCCGCCAGCAGCCCGCGCGGCCACGAAACCATCCTGCTGGTTGAAGACGAGTCAGGCGTGCGCGGCCTGGTGCAGCAGACGCTGGCCGACCAGGGCTACACCATCCTGGAAGCCGGCCACGGCCGCCAGGCTTTGACCCTTTCCGGGCAGCATCCGGGGCCGATTGACCTGCTGCTGACCGATGTGGTCATGCCCGAAATGAGCGGGCGCGACCTGGCCGAGCAGCTCAAAGCCCAGCGCCCTCACCTGAAAGTGCTCTTCATGTCGGGCTACACCGACGACATCGTGCTGCGCCACGGCCTGCTTACAGCCCAGGTCGAGTTTCTGCCCAAGCCCTTTTCGCCCAGGGTGCTGGCGGTTAAGGTGCGGGAACTGCTGGATAAATGAAGTCAGGAGATTGGAGACTGGAGATTAAGGTTAATCTCCAATCTCCAATCTCCAATCTCCTTCTTGCTCCTAAAACGCCTCAATAAACCCCTCCTGCGCCGCTGTTTCGATGGCGCGGGGGGAACGCACCCGGCGCACTTCGGCGATGGCGGCGGCGGAGTCTAAGCCCTGCGTTTTCAGATAACAGCCGGCCACCAGTCCCGACCGGCCCAATCCCCCCACACAATGCACCATAATCGTGGCCCCCGTGTCCAGGTAGGTTTGCAGCCAGCCGTTCAATTCGGCCATTTCCGCCGGAGAGCAAACCCGCTGGTCGGGGATGGGCAGGCGGCGGACAGTCAGGCCGGCCTGCTGATAGCTGTCGAGCAGGGTTTCCACCCCGTAGGTTACAAACTCCTCGTCGGTAATCAGGCAGACCACGTGGCTGACCCCCTGCCCTTTGAGGGCGGCCACATCCTCGGCTACGGAGCGGCCATAATCCTGGCGGCCCGGCAGCAGGGTTAGCCCCAGCCGGCCCTGGCCGGTATAGCGGGGGTCCAGCCAATCTATCCGCAGCGGCCCTTGCTGCCGCAGCCGTTGGCTGAGGCTGGAGCCGGCCCAGGCGGCGGTATACAGCGCCCACAGCTTTTGCCAGGGGTTCGACTCGTCAAACGACAGGGTATGCACCGCGTAGCGCAACTGGCCGATGAGCAGTTGCAGCGGGTTGCGGTCTTCCTGCACCAGTTCCGGGTAAAAGGCCCGCAGCAGGCCCACGCTTTCATAGGCCCGTCGCAGTTCCGGGTGGGTCAGCGGGGTCGAGTCCACTTCCGGCAGGGGCCGGCCCAGGTCGGCCACCCGTAACAGGCAGTGGGTTAAATGGCAGGCCTCGGCCAGCGCCTCGGCGCTGTTAATGGGGGTAAAGATGTAGAGCAAATCGTTTTCCAGCTTGATCAAATCCTTGAGCACGTGGCCGTAATGGGTGTGGAAAAAGTCAATCAGCCAGACATTATCCCGGCCATCAACAATGATATTGGCCCCGTTTAAGTCGCCATGCACGTAAGAAAAGTAGCTGGAGCCGCCCGCCAGGGGCAGGATGGCGGCCAACTCCTGCTCATAAAAGTGGCATAGATTGGGCATCTCCTGGCCGGTGGGCAGGCGCAGGGTTGCCCCGGCGGCCGCCTCACCCAGCAGGCTTTCGACCCGCCCGCGCACATTGGCGGCCCATTTGGGGCTGAAGGCGTAGTATTCCGAGCAGATTGCAGCGCTCCAGGGCCGCCGCCGCGTAAAAGCGGCCCAACTGCTCTTTGAAGATGATAGCCAGATAATTGGCCGTGCGCTCGGCGGGCAGGCCGGCGCTGTAGAGCTTTTGAAAGGTGGTCGAAAAGCCGCTGCCCATCCCGGCATAGCGGTATTTCAAGGCTCCCCGCCCGCCCGTATCGGCAAAGGCGGCGATGCGCGGGGCGTTGTTGCCCAGCACCGTTTCAATCTGCTCAAAGGCCGTCCGCTCCTGGCCGATGGGTCCCTGCGGGCCAATCTTAACCACATGGGCGGCCTGACGGTGGCCGTGCAGGTCCACACTCTCGCTGCCCAACACCACATTACCGGAGAAGCCGCCGTCCAGCACCCGCAGTTGCACCCGCCGGCAGTCGCGGAAGAGGTGGCGGATCAGGGCGTAATCCGTTTCCTCCAGCCCGCCGCCCCCACCTGTGGTCAGGCTGATTTCGGGCCAGTGGGCGTGGCTGGGCGCGGGCAGGGGTATATCCACCACGCTGCCGGCCAGGAATTGAGTAAACTCGCCAAGCGAGGGGAAGACGCTGACCCCCAGCAGCCGGCTCAACTGGCCCAGGGCCATAAAGTGATGCGCCCGCGACGAGCTGGCGGTCAGGGCCGAGCAGACGGCCAGGTGAAAGTGGGGGTAGCGGGTCCGCAAATCGTAAGCCAGAAAGGTAATCTTGGCCTCGGTCCAAACGCCCATCAGCCCGACCCGCAGCGCTTGCCCGGCAAACGGAGCCAGCACCTCGTCCAGCGGCGTGCCGACAAAGTCGTTCAACCCCGCCGAATTAATCACCGCCAGGGGCCGGGCCGGGCTGCTTTCGGCAAAGGCAAAGTGCGCCCCCTCGGTCTCCATGAGGCAGTGCGGCCCAAACTGGCGCAGATGTTCCGCCTGGAACGGGTCGGCCGGGTCGTGCCAGTCGCGGATATGAATGATCGCCAGCTCGCCGGGCGGCTGCTGGTAAGCCCACTGCATGGTCAGGGCGACCGGCCCTTCCGCCGGGGTTTCGCCCAGCAGCCGCCGGGCCTCCTCGAAGCCCACGTGCAAATGGTTGGGCAGCGGGTCGTACCGACCCAGGGGTTTGACAAAATCGTTCTGTAAGCATTGGGTCATCAGGATGGCTGGCGGCATGGTTTACTCCTTTTCTACCTTTGTAAATAACAGGGGTTACGCGGTCATGTCATTTCGAGCGACGATAGGCGCGACGCGAAGCCTCCCTCTAAACTCCTCTTGCCAGACGAGGTATTAGGGATTTCTCCCTTCGGTCGAAATGACATGCTTGGGTTCACCCATCGCGGCGGTGGCGTGCTCAGGCTGGTGAACATTTCTAAGAAAACAGCCCTCACCCTAACCCTCTCCCGGAGGGAGAGGGGACGCTTGGCTTGCTCCCCTCTCCCTTTGGGAGAGGGGCTGGGGGAGAGGGCCGCTACTTCCTCCACGACCTGGCCCGCCTCTACGCCGCCGCCCACCTCGACCCTGCCGCCCGCGCCGAAGCCGAACGCCAACGCGCCGAAGCCGAACGCCAGCGTGCCGACAGTGCCGAGCACCGCGCCCACATCGAATACCAGCGGGCGGAACGACTGGCAACCATGTTGCGCGAACTGGGCATTGATGCAGATGCCACCGAATAAGGGACAATAGCCCCTCATTCAGTAGCGACGCGGGGCGTAGGGCAAAGCCCCAGAACCCATTTTTCTTCCTGATTTTTGCGGCAAAGGCGTAAAAATCAGGAAGAAAAAGAGTTTTTTGGATGACTGCGTCACCCAATCCCCCTGTTGTACAGGTATTGGGAGCGTAGCCCCAGACCCAGGTTTTTCTTCTTCATTTTGCGAAGCCGAAAAATGAAGAAGAAAAAGAGATTTTTGTGGGGGGTTGGCACCCTCCCACACCTTGTACAGAAGCGGCAGCGTGCCGTATACCCGCTCTTTCTTGATAGCAACAACGGAGAAAACATGCGCGTTCTGGTAACTGGACATCTCGGATATATAGGCTCACGACTCGTCCCCACCCTGCTTGAAGCCGGGCACGACGTTGTTGGCATAGACACCGGTTTTTTTAGCGACACCCTGCCCGGCACATCCCCCCTCCCAGCCATCGAATCGATCCAGAAGGATGTCCGTGATATAATGCCATCGGATGTGCAGGGATTCGATGCAGTGGTTCATCTAGCCGCACTCTCGAATGACCCGCTCGGCGATATCCGCAAGCAGTGGACATGCGACATCAATCACACCGCTTCGGTGCGCCTAGCGCAGTGGCAAAACAGGCTGGCGTTCAACGATTTTTGTTTGCATCATCATGTAGCATGTATGGCGCGTCTCCCAACACAGATATGCTCACAGAAACAGCCCCCCTTCGCCCGCTCACACCCTATGCACAATCAAAAGTACGCG
>JAAUSP010000318.1 GCA_012032575.1 Anaerolineales bacterium
TTCAACCCCTCGACGGTCCAAAATTTCAATCCGGTGGCGGTCAATGGCAATCAATTCAGCCTCCTGTAGTTCCCGAAAAGCCCGGCCAACCATCTCGCGGACGGTTCCCAAATGGGCGGCAATTTCATCCTGGGTCATACGGCGGTAGCTGGCCTCGTCGCTTTGCTGTAACAAAAAAGCCGCCAGCCGGCCTGTGACCGATAAAAATGAGAGGTTGTAGACCCGCTGGACCAGTTGGCGGCAGCGCATAGCCAGGTTTTTGATAATCATTTCGTTGAGGGTTGTGTACTGCCGGCGCAGGCGGGAGAGAGACTCTGCGGAAATTACCCAAACCGTGGAGGTTTCCAGCGCGGCAAAATTGGCCGGGTTGGGGCCGCCGTCTACCACCGGCACTTCGTTGCAGGAATCGCCGGGGCGCAGGGTGGCTAACACATGCTCGCGGCCCCCTTCGGACAGGCGGTAGACCTTGCACAAACCCTCTGCCACCAGATGCAGCCCGGCGTCGGGTTCGCCTTCCAAAAAAATAATCTCGCCTGCCTGGTAGTGGCGGGTAATCACCTCTTTGCCGACATTGTCAAGGGCGTGATCGTCCAAGGCCCGAAAATAAGGCACCGCCTTGAGCAGTGACCTGGCGTTTTCATCAACCAGAACCGGCATCATTTCCCCCAGAATTGCAGATTAAACAACTTCCCCAATTTAAGAGGGGATTAGACGCTTCGCGTGGAGATTTTAGCTAATAATCTCCACGCGAAGCGTCTAATCTCCAATCTAACTTCATTATCCCCCTGTCAGTTGGCTCTGTCAAACTCTATTAAAGGCGGAATCAAAAATTTGTTATGGCGTGTGACAAAAGTCGCATACTTTCCAGCCGAGTCCCGCTATAGTGAAAATACAAAGCCGGATAACTATGACCTCAGATTTTATACCCGAAATTGACCTGAGCCGCTGTATCGGCTGTGAATTATGTGTGCGAGTTTGCCCCACCGGGGCTTTGGCTCTGATTGAAAGTGTCGCCATTGTGGCCCACCCTGAAGCCTGCACCTATTCCGGGGTGTGCCAGGAAATCTGCCCCACCGAGGCCATCAGCCTCACTTATGAGATATTTTTTGTTGACATCAGGCGGGAGGAGGCAAAGAGGAATTAATCAAAGATGCTCAGCCCTAACCTCAAGCAAACCTACTGATTTACGGAGAAAACAATGAAACGAAACATTCTTATCCTTACGATAGTCACCCTGCTGCTGGTGGTGGGCTGCTCGCTGGTACCGAAGCAGCCGGAAGGACCGGTTTCCGCGAGCAGCAGCGGTGAGGCAGCCGCTCCGGCCGGCAGCGGCCTCAGCGCCGATGCGGCCGCCATTGCCCAGGCTCGCGGTCTCAGCCCGGCGGATGTGACCGCGGCCCTCAAAACGTTTGTGCCTTCCGGTAAGCATGATGATTATGTCCTTTTTGCTTCGGGCGGCCACTCCGGGCAAATCTTTGCCATTGGCGTGCCCAGTATGCGCCTGTTAAAGACGATAGCCGTTTTTACCCCGGAACCCTGGCAGGGCTGGGGGTATGGCGCGGGTAATGAGGTATTGGATGAAGGCGATGTCAACGGCAAGCAAATCCGCTGGGCCGATACCCACCATCCGGGCCTGAGCGAAACTGCGGGTGATTATGACGGTCAGTTTATCTTTATCAACGACAAAGCCAATGCCCGCGTCGGGGTGGTTGATCTGCGCGACTTTGAAACCAAGCAAATCATAAAAAACCCGGTCGCGGTGATGGATCACGGCGGCACCTTTGTGACCCCCAACACCGAGTATGTGGTTGAAGGCGGTCAATACTCTGCGCCTTTGGGTTGGGATTATGCCCCGCTGTCGGAGTATAACGAAAAATATCGGGGCCATGTCACCTTCTGGAAGTTCGACCGCGAAAAGGGGCGCATTGATAAGACCCAATCCTTTGCTATTGAACTGCCACCCTATTGGCAAGACCTGTGCGATGCCGGCAAGTTAGCCAGCGACGGCTGGGTCTTCTGCAACTCGCTCAACACCGAGCGGGCCACCGGCGGTATCGAAGAAGGCAATCCACCTTTTGAAGCCGGGGCTTCCCAAAATGACACCGACTACCTGCACATCTTCAATTGGAAGAAGGCCGAAGAAGTCTTCAAAGCCGGTAAGTTTGATCTGATTAAGGATTTCCCGGTCATCTCGATCAAAACGGCGGTTGATGAAGGAATTCTTTTCCTGGCTCCCGAACCCAAAAGCCCGCACGGCGTGGATGTGACTCCTGACGGCAAATTTATGACCGTCGCCGGTAAATTGGACCCCCACGTTACCATTATAGCTTTGATAAAATCCAAAAGGCTATCGCAGCCAAAAAGTGGGACACCGACGATTACGGCATCCCCGTGCTGCCCCTGGACGATGTGAAGGAAGCGCAGGTCGAGTTGGGCCTGGGGCCGCTGCACACCGTTTACGACAACCAGGGTTATGCCTATACCAGCCTCTTTCTGGATAGCGCCGTAGCCCGCTGGACTCTGGGCGGCGACTTTGCCGACAAGCACCCCGAAGCACCCTGGACACTGGTGGCTAAAGTACCCATGCAGTACAACATCGGCCACATTGCCGCCGCCGAAGGTGATACGGTTAGCCCCGATGGTAAATACGTGGTCGGTTTGAACAAGTGGGCCATTGACCGCTTCCAGAACGTCGGTCCGCTGCTGCCGCAAAATTTCCAGTTGATTGACGTTGACAACACCGGCGACAAGATGCAGGTCATCTACGATATGCCGATTGGTATGGGCGAGCCGCACTATGCCCAGATGATCAAAGCCGACAAGCTCAAACCGTGGGAAGTGTACCCCGAAATCGGTTGGGACCCGGCGAGCCAATCCGTCTCTCCCAACGCGGTGAAACCGGGCGAGGAGAAAGTGGTCCGTAATGGCAAGGAGGTCGAAGTCTTTATGACCGTCATTCGCTCCCACTACACCCCGAACACGTTGAGATTGAGCAGGGCGACCATGTGACCTGGCACTTGACCAACCTGGAGCGAGCCTACGATGCTACTCACGGCTTCTCGATCCCGGCCTACAACATCAACCTGAGTTTGGAACCGGGCGAACACCAAACCGTAGAGTTCGACGCCGACGTGCCGGGTGTTTTCAGCTACTACTGCACCGAATTCTGCTCGGCCCTTCACCTGGAAATGACCGGTTACTTCCTGGTCAAACCGGGTGAACCGCAGGCGAGTGTGAAGTAAAACAAAAAATCGTGTTGCGTCTTGCGTGTTCCGTTTAAGGTATCACGCAAAGTACGCAACACGTAAGACGTGATAAATCGTAAATCGTAAATCGTAAATGGTATAGCTATGATGGCCGCAGACAAATTTCAACAAATCATTGGCCCCCGTACCCCCCCCGAAGCGTTAACCGCCGACCGGCTGCGCTACCTGTGGACCCCTATCTGCATGTGGGGTGCGGCTGTTTTAATTGTCGTCTCGATCTTTTTTCCGTATTGGAGCCTGGTTTTGCACGCGCCCCAGTATCCCAAGGGGTTGGTGGTGAACGCTTATGTCAGCCGCCTGGAAGGGGATGTGCATGAAATTGACGGGTTGAACCATTACATCGGCATGCGCCCGCTGGGTGATGCGGCCCAACTGGAAAAAACTTTCTCCGTTTTTGCCCTGATCGCCCTGGCGCTGTTAGTCATCGCCGCCATTTTTGTTCACTCACCCTGGGCGCTGCTGCTCAGTCTGCCGGCGATACTGATCCCGCCCGTTTTTCTGGGCGACCTGTATTTCTGGCTCAACCATTTCGGCCAAAATCTCGACCCGCACGCGGCGTTGTCGAATTCAGTCAAACCGTTCACCCCGACCGTTCTGGGCCGGGGCGTGATCGGCCAATTCAGCACCGACGCCTACCCCGATATTGGCCTCCTGATGGCAACCGCCGCCTCAATCCTGATCCTGGTGGGACTGTATTTGCAGCGGCGAGCGTACAAGCCATTGGCAGACGGTAAACGGTAGACGGTAGACAGTAGACGGGGAGATGGTAGGGCAAACTTTTAGTTTGCCTGTTAGTCGGATTACAAAAGTATTCGGTAAACAACCGTGAAACATTTAAGCCTAACTTTACTCAGCTTAATATTAGCCGCTTTTATTCTGGGGGCCGCCAGCCCTGCCTCTTCTTCCGCCTTCATCCTTCCGCCTTCATCCTTCAACCTCCAGTCCGCCCTCGATGCCGCCCAACCCGGAGATACCGTCCAGCTTCCGGCGGGAGTCTATCAGGGCAATTTCGTCATCAGGAAATCAATAAATCTGGAAGGGTTGGATTGGCCCATTCTCGACGGCGGCAATCATGGCACGGTCATTACCATTGAAAACACCCCCGATGTAACGATCCGCGGCCTGATTATTCGCAATACCGGCATCCGGCTGGATAAAGAAGACGCCGGTATTTCCGCTTACGGTTCGCCCCGCCTGTGGGTTGAAAATAATCGCCTGGAAAATACTCTGTTCGGGATTAAGGTCAAAGACTCCGAGGACAGCCGGATCATCAACAACATCGTCGGGGCCAAAGCAGATTTGGATGTGGCCGCTCGCGGCGACAGCATTTTGATCTGGTACAGCCAGAACAGCCAGCTTATCGGCAACCAGATTAGCCACGGGCGCGATGTGGTGCTCTGGTACAACAACGGCGCGGTCATCCGCGATAATATCATCGTGGACAACCGTTACGGGCTGCACTTTATGTACTGCGACGATAACGTGGTGGAAAACAACCGCCTGGAAGGCAACTCGGTCGGCGCGTTTCTGATGTACAGCCGCCGCCTGATCCTGCGTCACAACATCTTTGCCAACAATCGCGGCCCCAGCGGCTACGGCATCGGCCTGAAAGATTTGGACGGCGTCGAGGCCAGCGACAACCTTTTCAGCGGCAACCGGGTCGGCATGTATTTCGACAACTCGCCCTGGTCGCTGGATGTGAGCCAGCACTTTACCCGCAACGCCTTCACCTACAACGACATCGGCCTGCTTTTTGCCCCGTCGGTCAAGCGTAACTATTTCAGCCGCAACAGCTTTATTGATAACGCCGAGCAGGTCGGCCTGACCACCAGCGGGACCTTTGAGGGGAACGGCTTCAGCGTGGCCGGCGAAGGCAATTTCTGGAGCGACTACACCGGCTACGATGCCGACGGCAACGGTCGGGGCGATTTGCCTTACGTTTCCAAAAGCCTGTTTGAAAATATGATGGACAAAAACCCGGCCCTGCGCCTGTTCCAACTCAGTCCGGCCCAACAAGCCATTGATCTGGCCGCCCGCGCTTTCCCCATCTTCCAGCCCCAGCCCAAATTCAGCGACGACGCTCCCCTGCTGGAACCGGTCATGCCCGCCGTCTCTGTGCCATCCGCCGCCCCCACCTGGCCCCTGGCCGTTATCGCGTTGAGCTTTTTGGCCCTGGCAGTCGGCGTGATAGCGACAGGCAAATTAAACATCTTGCGTCTTGCGTCTTGCGTCTTGCATTTCACGCCTCACGCCTCACGCCTCACGCATCACACACCACGCACCACAGGGAGTATGCCTATGATCTCCATCACCAACCTGACCAAAAAATTCGGCCAGTTCACCGCCGTTGACAATCTTTCCTTTGAAGTCGCCCCCGGCGAAGCGGTGGCGCTGTGGGGAGCCAACGGTGCGGGCAAAACGACCGTTATTCGCAGCCTGCTGGGTCTGCTCTCGGCCAGTGGTGAATTACGGGTCAACGGTTTTGATGTGCTCAAAGAAGGTAAGGCCAGGGCCGCCATCGGCTACGTGCCGCAAGAATTGGCGTTTTACGATGATCTGTCGGCCCGCGATACCCTGCTGTTTTACGCCCGGTTGAAACGAGTTCCGGCGGCTCGCATTGACGCCGCTCTGGCCGAAGTCGGGCTGGTGGCGCACGGAGCCAAGCCGGTGGCCGCGCTGTCCGGCGGCATGAAGCAGCGCCTGGCTCTGGCCTGCGCCTTATTAGCCAATCCTCCTATTTTGGTGCTGGACGAGCCGACCAGCAATCTCGATACGGTCGCCCGCGATGAGTTTATTAAGTTATTATTGCAGCAAAAGGTCCAGGGCAAAACCTTGCTTTTTACCTCCCACCGCCTGGAAGAGGTCGAGGCGCTGGCTTCCCGCGTGCTGGTGCTGGACAGCGGCAAACTGGCCCTCACCTGCCTGCCCGCCGAACTGGCCGGCCGGCTGGGGCTGCGCCTGACCCTCAAACTCATCATCCCCGAACCCGTCCGCGACAATGCTTTGAGTCTGCTCCATGCCGCCGGATTTACCGCCAGCCGCAACGGCATCGGCCTGCGGGTGGATGTGCTGCCGACAGCCAAACTGGCCCCGGTCCAGGCGCTGCTAGCGGAGAAGATTGAAGTGAACAATTTTGAGTTGGAGAATTCGCAGGAATAAAGGGAACTGACGGAATTGAAGGAACTGGGGCATAAATTCCCTTAGTTCCTCTCAGTTCCCTTAATTCCTTCAGTCCCCAAGAGGTGAACTATGGAACCAAGAATCATCACCACGCTGCTCAAAAAAGAAATCAACGACGCCCTCAACAACCGCTGGTTTGTGTTGTATGCGGCGGCGTTTACGGGGCTGGCTTTGCTGCTGTCGTGGCTGTCGTTGAGCGGCGGGGGGGCGGGCTACACCGGCTTTGCCGGGTTTGGTCGCACGGCGGCCAGCCTGGTCAATCTGGTGCTGCTGGTCGTGCCGCTGATGAGCCTGACCATTGGCGCGGGCAGTCTCTCCGGCGAGCGGGAACGCGGCACGCTGCATTATCTGCTCGCTCAGCCGGTCAACCGGGCCGAGGTGCTGCTGGGCAAATACCTGGGCCTGGCCGCTTCGCTGTTGGGGGCGCTGGCGCTGGGCTTTGGTCTGTCGGGGGTGGTCATCGCCACCCAGGGCGGTCAAACGGACGCCGGGGCTTACGGCCTGCTGGTGATTTTTGCCTTCACCCTGGCGCTGGGCATGCTCAGCCTGGGTTTTCTCATCAGCGTGCTGACCCGCAAAGCCGCCGTCGCCACCGGTATCGCCCTGTTTCTCTGGCTCACCCTGGTTTTCATCGGCGATTTGGGGCTGATGGGGACCACGCTGGCTTTCAAGCTGCCGATTCAAGCCCTGTTTCACCTGGCCCTGGTCAACCCGTTGCAAGTCTTCAAAATGTCGGCGCTGATGAGCATCAATGCTACCCTGGATGTATTGGGGCCGGCCGGCATCTACGCCATCCAGACCTACCGCGACAATCTCACCTGGCTCTTCCTCGGCTCGCTGGCCGCCTGGATCGTTTTACCCTTGTTTGCCGCTTATACCATTTTGCAAGAAGAGGTGATTTATGAACGTGTCAAGTGTCATAGAGCAGGGGTCAGGGGCCAGGGGTCGGGTGTCGGGTGTCGGGGGTGACGCATCACGCATCACGCATCACGCATCATACGTTGGTGAGAAATATTGGCTTGGAATGGTGTTCTCCCTCTTGCTTCTTCTCTTCCTCACCGCCTGCACTAACAACGCCAGCGCCGAGCCTGTCCCCCCGACGATTCATTACGGCGAGGATGTGTGCGAGTTCTGCAATATGATTATCAGCGATGAGCATCATGCTGCCGGCTACCTCACCGAAGATGGGCAGCAGCATATCTTTGACGACATCGGCGATATGTTCCGTAACCACCTGCAAAAGTCAGACAAAGTGACGGCTTTCTTTGTTCACAATTATGAAACCAAAACCTGGGTCAGGGCCGAAAAAGCCGTTTATGTTCAGAGCAGTAACTTGTTAACGCCGATGTTCTCCGGCCTGGCCGCCTTTGACTCGGCGGAAAAGGCGGAAATCCTGGCTGCCGAACTGCAAGGCCATACAATGACCTTCGCCGAGGTTTTGGCCTACTACCAAACCAACCCACTGCTCCAGGGCGAGCACAGCATGGAGCATGATCACTAAAGTAGTTCCAGGATTTAGATTAGCCAAAACGTGATGCGTGTTGCGTGTTCCGTCCGTTTACTTCACGCAACACGCACCACGGACTAAAGGATCATCCAAATGATAAAAACCGCAGCAGTTGTAGACCCTTTCATCCAATTAAACGGACAGCTTGAAAAGCCGTTGGCCTGGGAACTGTCCGGCCTCAGCCCCACCCCCACAGAAGAGTGGCAGCGCATGCGCAGTTTTCTGGAGCTGGGTCAGGCCGATTTGACGGCGATGGTCGAAACGGTTGAACCGCTTTTCAAACGCGGTCACGAACTGGTGGTGGGCAATTACGATTACCTGCTCAAACACCACGATACCGCTGTTATTCTGGGCTGGGAGCAGGGCGCAGACCCGGCTCACCTGGCCGAGCGCCGCCGCTTCTTTACCGTCTGGCTGTCTCGCACCCTGGGCCTGGATTTGAGCGATGATTTTGCCCGCTACCTCTTCCGGGCCGGGCAAATCCACGCCGGACACGGCCCGCGCCAGACCCACGTGCCCGAACTTTACGTGACCGGCGCGATTAGCCTGGTCAATGCTACCTTTGCCCGTTTTCTGGCCGAAGAATGCCGGGGGCAACGGTTA
>JAAUSP010000319.1 GCA_012032575.1 Anaerolineales bacterium
GGCCTCGGACCAAACCCTCGGCACGCTAATTTTGGGCACCGAGGTGTTGAGACATGTATGTACCGGCAAATCAGGCCAGACATGTTCGACATCCTCCGTCTGGCTCAGCGCGGCAATGTCGGCGGGGGTCATCCTGGTGGCCTCGGCGGGAATCAGGGTAAAGCTGGGTTCGGTCGAGGCAAGCTGCACGCCTCGGGTGGCGGCGCGGGCGCTGAACATGCTGCCTTCTTTACGCCGCACAATCACTGCAATCGGTTCATCATTCGGAACCACATTCATTCTCTGCTGTAAAGATGGGGAAATCGTCGCGGGCATAGTTATCTCCTTTGCCTGAACGTTTCAGGTGAAACGCAAAAGGTGAAACGTGTTACAATGTTCACCACAAAGGCACAAGGGCACAAAGTTTTTTTATTATTTCTTTGGGTCTTCATGCCTTAGTGGTTAAGATATCGCTTCAATAATCCGGTCGTCCCGATCTGTCGCGTCTTCGCGTCCTCGCGTCTCTACGCTTTTGCTACGCGGTCCTCATACCTTCATCCGCCTCCACCGAGACCACCCACTCCTGGGTGAGCAGCTTCAAGGCATCCCGGCCCGGCGCCGATACGGCCACGCCCGGCGACAGCTTGAAGACGTGCCTGACCTCGATACCCTGAGCGGCCAGCCAGTCCAGGTGTGGGCTGGGGTCGCCGTCGGTGCGGACAATCAAATCAACGGCCCGATTGGGCATATCCTGCAAGCGTTGTTCTAATTTTTGATCAATTTCGGCCATGGTTACCTCCTGAAAAGAAAGATGCGATGACTCGTGAGGCGAGGAGGCGAGGACCCGAAGTGCGTCGCCTCATCCTCTTTACTTAATTATCAATCTTAAAGGGTCAAATGTCAACCGGCAATGTTAACAAATAGGTGATACGTGATGCGTGATACGTGAGCCTCTTCATCACGCATCACGTATCACGCATCACGATTACCCCCGGAATTCCGAGAGCGCCAAACAGGTTAAGAGGTCTGATTGATCGAGTTGTCCAGCTTGAGGATCAAATTATAAGCGCCGGGTTGTCCGTCGCTGCTGACGGCGTAGATGGTGTAAGTGCCGGAAACAGGCAAGATATAGGTTTCAATCCGGGCATTGTAACCGCCGCCGCTGTCGTCATCTTCGGTGAGATATTCGTTATCGGGGTCAAACAGACCAATCTGGGCGTCTATTTCATTACTCTGCATGCTAATGGTCACTACCTGGCCGGCTTTGCCCTCAAAGGTCCATAAATCGCCTGCTTCGTCTCTCAATTGGCCTTGAACGGTCTGGCCGTAGGCAATCGTCCCGCCGCCCGAATGGCCTCCCGGCTCTATTCCCCCCCAACCGCTGGCCCAAAAGGAGAAGACCAGCCATGTCGCACTGACCAACGCGACCACACTGAGCACGGGCATCCACCAGCGCCGCCGCAGCGAAGCCCGATCCTGGATGCGGCGGCGGGTATTGTTGGGGTCAATCCGGTAACGGGGAACCAGTGGGTAGGCCAGGACAAACCCGGCTAAAAAGCCGCCCAGGTGAGCAAAGTTATCGGCTGGCATCAGGCCGCTAAAACCCAGCACCAGGCTCACGCCAATGAGGACTAGCGCTGTGTTGCGTTGCCGCCGGCCAAATTCGCCCAAGCGCCGCCGGTAAAACAGAAAGAAGGCCAACTGCATGCCCACAATCCCAAAAATCGCCCCCGACGCGCCCGCCGAATAGGTCATCGGGCCGTGTACGGCAAAACTGGTCAGGCTGCCAAACAGACCGGCCAGCAGGTAAACGATAATAAAGCGGGCACGGCCATACAAACGCTCCATTTCAAAGCCAAAGGCAATCAGACCGATAAAATTAAAGGCCAGGTGCTGCGCTCCAATGTGCAAAAACATCGAAGTGAACAGTCGCCAGACTTCGCCTTGCAGGATCAACGGGCCGTAATTGGCCCCAAATTTGATCAGGACTTCGTCCGTCTGGGAGCCGCCGGCCAACTCCTGGGCCAGCCAAACCAGCACAATCGCACCCATCAGGAGGTAGGTAAAGAATGGCTTGGCCGGCGGATGCTCATAAGGGTTGAGATAGTCGCCCTGAACCTGGCTGTAATAGCGATCCTCAATCGCCTGCATACAGTCCGAGCAGCGAAATCCCACGGCGTCCGCTGGGCGCACTTGGGGCAAATGGGCCGGTTGCAGCGATTGCAGCGCAGCCCTGTCTCCACTTTGGGATGCTGGTAGCAGTACAGCGGGCCGGTTTCTTCGGTTGAGCCACCCTCTTGAACCAAACCTGCGGCGGTCGGCTGCCTGTCCTGAGCTGGGACGAAGGGTCGGTGGTCGGCAGTCTTCTTTTCCAGCAAAGCCAGCGTCGCTTTGGCCGAAGCGTTACCAGGCTCCAAAGCCACCACTCGATCCAAATAAGCTTTCTTTTCAGCCAAATCCTCGACCACGCCGGCCAATTCCAGCCAGGCGGCGGCGTTGCTTGGGTCTTCCTGGGCGCCTCGTCGAAAAGGCGGCGGGCCTCAGCGGTGTCGCCCACACGGGCAGCGGTTCGTCCTTGTTGAAGTTTATCTGACATGAGGAGTCCTTTAGTGAGTCGGGTTACGTTCATTTTAAGGCATCTTCAAACAGGGGTCAAGGGTTAATTGTTATCAGTTTGCCTTCAAATTCATATTTTTTCGGGTATAATGCCCTGGTTGATTCGTGTTGCGTCTTGCGTCTTGCGTAAAACGGAACACGCAACACGCAACACGTTTGCGCTCGTTGCTCTATATCTGGGCTAAATATTGACAAAACATTGACAAAATTCCTCTGTTCTGTTATAACTAATCGTGTTGAATTTCACGATGAATGGTAAATTATGACTCCAATTGTTCAGCTTCAAAATTTGACCAAAAGTTATACCGAAGGCAAGGAGAGCCGGGCTATTCTGCAAGATGTCAATGCCAGCTTTGACACCGGCGAATTTATCCTGCTGCTGGGCCACAGCGGTTCCGGTAAAAGCACCCTGCTCAACCTCATCAGCGGCATTGACGCGCCCGACAACGGCGATATTCTGGTCAACGGCGTGGCCATCAACCGCCTGAGCGAGCGCCAGCGGACCATGTTCCGGCGGGAGCATATCGGCTTTATTTCCAGTTTTTCAACCTGATCCCTACCCTGACCGCCTTTGAAAACATCACCCTGGCCCTGCATCTCAACGGCGGCGTCACTGCGGCCAAAGAAAAAGAGTCAAAAAACCTGCTGGAGCGGGTCGGCCTGAGCCACCGGCAAGATGCCTTTCCCGACCGCCTGTCGGGCGGGGAGCAGCAGCGCGTGGCCATTCTGCGGGCCATCGCCCACAACCCCACCCTGCTCCTGGCCGACGAACCCACCGGCAACCTCGACGAAGACACCGGCCGCACCATCATCGAACTCCTGCTCGAACTGACCCGCCAGGCCAACAAAACCCTGATCATGGCCACCCACAACCCGGAAATCATTCCGCTGGCGGACAAGGTGTATCGGATTAAACATGGGGAATTGATTTTAACCAAGTAGCGTGGTGCGTGGTGCGTGGTCAATTAACGCACCACGCACCACGCACCACGTTGATTATATGACACACTGATGACAAAACCTTCTCCCTTCACCCTGCTCGCTCTGCGTCACACCACCCGCCACCCGATCCAAAGTTTGCTGCTTATTTTGGGGGTGGCGTTGGGCGTGGCGATGATTGTAGCCATTGACCTGGCCAACGGCAGCGCCAGCCAGGCCTTTGCCCTGTCCACCGACAGCATCGCCGGCAAGGCGACCCACCAGATTGTGGCCGCGCCCGGCGATTTGCCCACCTCGCTCTACGAGCAGTTGCGGCGCGAGGCGGGCCTGACCGATGTCGCTCCGGTAGTGACCGGCCTGGTGCTGCTGAAAAACGCCGATGACCTGCCGCTGCAACTGCTGGGCATTGACCCCTTTGCCGAGCCGCCGTTCAGAACTTATCTGGGCGACGGCAGCGGTCAGATTTCCTTTAACGCCCTGCTCAGCTTGCTGATCGAGCCAAACACCGTCCTCCTGCCCCAATCCCTGGCCGAGCAGTACAACCTGACCCCCGGCGATACCTTGACCCTGCTGGCGGGCGGCCAGATCAAAACCGTCCAACTGGTCGGCCTGCTCCAGCCCAGCGACGAACTCAGCCAGCGCGCCCTCAACGGCCTGATCCTGGCCGATATCAGCACCGCCCAGGAAGTGCTGAACATGGTCGGTCGGCTTAGCCACATTGACCTGATTTTGCCGCCCCAGGCCGACCCGCAGCCCATCCTCGACCGGCTGCCGGTCAATGCCCGTTTGCAGCAGGCCGCCCTGCGCAACCAAACCCTTAACCAGATGACCGCCGCCTTTGAGCTGAATTTGTCGGCGCTGAGCCTGCTGGCCCTGATTGTCGGCATGTTTCTGATTTATAACACCATCAGTTTTTCGGTGGTGCAGCGCCGGCCGGTGCTGGGCACGCTGCGCTGTCTGGGCGTCACCCGGCGCGAGATTTTTGGCCTGGTGCTGGGCGAGGCCCTGGTCTTGAGCGCCCTCGGCGCGGTCATTGGGCTGGGGCTGGGCGTCATCCTGGGGCGCGGCCTGGTCGGGCTGGTCACGCAGATCCATCAATGATCTTTATTTTACCCTGACCGTGCAAAGCGTCTCGCTCTCACCGCTGACCCTGTACAAAGGGCTGGTCGCCGGCCTGGCTGCCGGTTTGCTGGCCGCTTTTGTCCCGGCTCTGGAAGCGACCACCGTGCCTCCCAACAGCGCCCTCAAACGCTCCCTCGGCGAAGCCCGCATGCAGCGATTCATTCCCGGTCTGGCCGTGGCCAGCGTGGTGATGATGCTGGCGGGCTGGGTGCTGCTCAATCTCGCCAGCCGCTCGCTCCCGCTCAGTTTCACCGCGCTGTTCATTATTCTGCTCGGCTCGGCCTTTCTCAGCCCGCTGCTGACCAAGCTGCTGATGGGCCTGGTCCAGCGGGTCACACCGCGCCTGTTTGGGATCATCGGGGTGATGGCCCCGCGTGACATCATCCGCTCCCTCAGCCGGACCTCGGTGACGATTGCGGCGCTGATGCTGGCGGTCACGGTGATTATCGGCGTCAGCGTGATGATTGACTCCTTCCGTAACACGGTGGTGACCTGGCTGGACAGCATTCTGGCCGCCGATATTTACATCAGTCCGGCCGGGCAAAACCTGCGCGTCGAGGGCGACATCAGCCCCGACTTTATCGAGCAGGCCAGCCAAATCGAAGGGGTGGAGGCGGTCAGCCTGTTGCGAAGCACGGTGGTTTTCTCAGAGGACTATGAAGAAGTGGAGCTGCGCGGCCTGTCGCCGGAACCGCGCGAGGACCTCCGCCCGATGCTGTGGGCCAGTGGCAGTCCGGCAGAATTGGAGGCGGCCAGAGAAGCCGGCGGGGTTCTGGTTTCCGAAGTGTTTGCCCGCACCCAGGGCCTGCCGCTCGACCGGCCTTCGGTCATCACCCTCATCACCGAAAGCGGGCCGCAGCCGTTCGACGTAGTGGGCATTTTCTACGATTACGCCGTGCCGGATAAAGGCTACGTGCTGATGCGGCTGCAAACCTATCGGACCCATTGGCCCAGCGACACGGCTATTTCCAACATGGCCCTGTTCCTTTCGCCCGAAGCCGCGGCGCAGGCGGACGCGCTGGCCCAAAAAATAACCGACGAATTTTCGGCCAAATATTTTCTGTCCGTCTCCTCCAACCGGGGCATCAAAGAGAACGCGCTGGAGGTCTTTGACCGGACCTTCACCATCACTGCCGCTCTGCGCCTGCTGGCGACGGTGGTTGCTTTTATTGGCGTGTTGAGCGCCATCATGTCGCTGCAACTGGAGCGCACCCGCGAACTGGGCACGCTGCGGGCCAACGGCATGAGTATATTACAATTGTGGGGCCAAACCCTGCTGGAAACGGCGCTGATGGGCCTGACCGCCGGGCTGATGGCCATGCCCATCGGCTGGGCGCTGGCCTACATTCTGGTCCATTTTATCAACCTGCGCTCCTTCGGCTGGTCGCTGCAAATGCACACCACCCCCGACATTTTTGGTCTGGCTCTGCTGGTGGCCCTGCTGGCGGCTTTGCTGGCCGGGATTTACCCGGTCATTCGACTGAAGAATATGCAGATTGCCGTCGCGGTGAGGGAGGAGTAGCGAATGGCGAATGAGCGAATGGCGAATCAGCGAATGGCGAATCAGCGAATGGCGAATAAGCGAATGGCGAATCAGCGAATGGCGAATCAGCGAATGGCGAATAAGATTCTTCATTCGCCATTCGCCATTCGCCATTCATCTGGGGGTAACAAACTATGAAACTAGCCATCGCTATTATCGCCTTGCTTTTAATTTCCGGCTTCATCGTCTTTCGCTACGATCAGGTCAACCTCAACCCCGATGAAATCAGCGCCGAGGTAGAAAATCTGGTGGGGGAAGAGTACACCGGCGAGGATTTTCGCAAAGTCTACGAGGTTGTCCCTTTTGAGTTTCCCAAAGATCACGGCCCTCACCCCGATTACCGGGCCGAGTGGTGGTATTACACCGGCAACCTGGCCGACGCCCAGGGCAACCGCTTTGGCTACCAGTTTACTATCTTCCGGCGGGGTATCGTCCCCGGCGAGCCGGAGCGAGCCTCGGAGTGGGCCACCCGCCAGATTTATTTTGCCCACTTCACCGTGACCGATGTGAGCGGTAACGCCTTTGAATTCCACGAGCGCTACAGTCGGGCCAGCCCCAATTTGGCCGGAGCGCAGGGCCTGCCGACCTATCACGTCTGGTTGGACGATTGGTTTGCCAAGGAGATTGCGCCGGGCAAGGTGCAGCTCAAAGCCGGCGATGGCAATGTAGGCATTGATCTGATTCTGGAACAGGCCAAACCCGCCGCGCTGCAAGGGGATCGCGGCCTGAGCGCCAAGAGCGACGCGCCGGGCAACGCCAGCTACTATTACTCCCTCACCAACAACCTCACCACCGGCACGGTGACGACCGCCCGTGGCACGTTTGATGTGACCGGCAATTCCTGGAAAGACCGGGAATGGAGCACCTCGGACCTGGGGCCGGAGGCGGTGGGCTGGGATTGGTTTTCATTGCAGTTGGACGATGAACGCGAAGTGACGTTTTACTACATTCGCCGCAAAGACGGCAGCGCCGAGCCGGTTTCCGCCGGGATATTGGTCAATCCCGACGGCACTACCGAGGTTTTGAAGCTGGACGATATAAAAATTACCAACCTCAGCACCTGGACCAGCCCCGCCAGCGGCGCGGTTTATCCCGCCGAGTGGAACCTCGCCATTCCCGACCAGGGCATTGACCTACATATCACCCCGCTCATTAGCGACCAGGAACTGCGGGTTTCGTTTACCTACTGGGAAGGGGCCGTGCGGGTAGAAGGGTCGCACACCGGCTACGGCTACGTGGAGCTAACCGGCTATTACGAGAGTCTGCGGGGACGGATGTGAGACAGAACTATTGAGCCGGTCCAATCTGTATATCGTCAAAGTAGCCGGTCACCAGCGAGCCATCCTCCAGATAAAGTTGCAGTTCGGCGTTGAATTGGGCCGTTTTCAACGGCTCGATTTCCTCCGGCGTGTGTGTGCCAATCGGCTGGTCATCGGCAAAAAAGGTTAGCTCGCCCGACTCCGGATTCATTTCAATCCTGACAGTATGCCAGGTGTCGTAATCCACGGCTGGGCCATCCGCCCGGTACACCTCGGCGAATACCTCGTTGCGAAAAGATGCCACATTGCAGGACAGTTGGGCCTGGTCAATGTCAGCATTCCCGGCCAGGCCGCAGCCGGCCCAACTATCCAACGAATTGGTCAAAAGCACCGACACCGCCCCCTGCTTTGCGGATATGTCACTGTCCAGCTTCAACCTGGCCTCGACAAACCCGATCTGCCCGAACTCAACCTCCTCATAGTCCAGCGCCCGGTGGAAGCGAGCCTGGCTAAGGGCTGGAGCATCGGTGGGGGTGACGGAGCCGATGTGGGTATCTTCGACAAAGCAGGCAAAGGTGAGCGGGTCGGGGGTAACTTCTAACCGAAAAGTATACCAGCGGTCGAAAGCGGCGGGAACGCCCTGGGAAATATCGGGTGCTGAGCCGGCCCCGTAATTGGCCATTTCAAAATAGGCTTCAGCTTCATCCGGGTGGGCAGTCAGGCCGCAAAAGGCAAACCAGTCGCCCTCGGGCAAATCCTCGGTACCCAGGCCGATACCCAGGTTTACCTGCTCACCGTTGAAGTCGTCGGCAATTTGCAGCCGGGCCTCAATTGTACCCAACTGCTCTGCTGAAACAAGGCTGGGTTGGTTGAGCGCAAGGGCACAGCTCGTGGTTTCGGATTGAGCCGGCGCTTCAAACCTGATAACGCCCTCTTGTTGCTCTACCTGGCAAGGCTTGTCCGAGTCCGCCTCCCACAAAGCTGGATTCCATGTTCCATCAAAGGCCGGGTCAGCAAAGTCATCATACAAGCCGGCAGCGGGCGCAGGTG
>JAAUSP010000320.1 GCA_012032575.1 Anaerolineales bacterium
GTCGCGCTGCGCATGCTGTGCTGCTGCACTTCTTCCGGCTGGTTTCTCGCCGTTCGTGCTGGCGTTCCTGTTCCTGCTGTACGAGGCGGCCAGGCATCAGCCGCCAACCTGATCGGCGGTGGCTTGGCCGTGCGCTTCGGGCATCGCGCGCAATGCTGGCGGTGGGGCTTGCCACGCAGATCACCGCCTTCCTGCTGCTGTCCGCGCTCGATCCCGGCTGGGGCATGGCGCTGTCGGTGGCGTGGGCCGTGGGCGCCCAGGGCCTGGCGGGCGTCGCCAAGGATCTGACCAAGACCGCGAGCAAATCCGCGATCAAGGTGACGGCGGATCAGGTGGCGGGCAGCACCGGAGGCGACCGCCTTTTCAGGTGGGTTGCCTGGTTCACCGGCAGCAAGAACGCGATGAAGGGATTCGGCTTCTTCCTGGGTGGCCTGTCCATTGGCGACCATTTCATCAAGTTGTTCAGTCCGGTCAGCCACTACGGCGTCCACAATTGTGGACACTTCCACATTCTTTTCGGCGGCCACGTCGGCGATAGTTTTGCCGGCCTGAAGTTCGGTCAGCAGTTCGGTCGTGGTCAGTCCCAATTTTTCAGCAGCGACGGTCAAGAGCGAATTTTCCGGCCCGCCCCAGCGACCGCCCATCATGCCGCCCGGCCCCATCCCAAAATCGCCACCTTGCATCATGCCCCGGCCCATACGCGGGCCAAAGCCACCGTCGAACATCCCATCGCCGCGCCCGTTCCAGCCCATCGGCCCCTGCGCCCAGGCAAAGGGCGTGAGCGTGGTAAACACTACCAGGGCAGCGGCCCCCAGCAACAGAACAATACTTGCTATGAACATCCATTTCTGAGTTTTCATTAATCTGCTCCATTCTTTATTGCCTGGTTGAAGTCAGGCTGATGTTTTCTTTATTTAGTTACAGTATACCAAGCAACTATGGAGATTTTATGGAGAATTGGCGTAGAGATAATGAACATCAAGCCGGGAGACATTGCTTTTCTGCCCGCTTCTGATTATTATTAGGCTAGTCCTCGGTGCAAAACGAGCAGGCCGGGCTTCCCACGCCCGGCACTCCTTGCGGTCGTCGGCGGCGTGGGAGCCGCCTCTGCTGAGTTTCGCACCGCAAACCAGGCCAGAATATACGATTGATTCAAGGGGTAATAGCAGAACTGTGAAACGGAATCTATCCTGCAAATTCGATGAAGTTTTTGCAACTGGCCCCGTGCCAGACCCGGCTACGATGCGAGATTTGCCTTTCGGTCAGCAGTTGAGCGATTTATTCTATCCCCCGGTTGAGAGGGTTCGCCAGGGCGACCCCAAAGGTGCGTCTCATTTGCATGCGGTGATGGAAAAGATAGCCGTGCTGCTGGCAGACCGTCCCGGCGATATTTTGGTAGATCGAGCCAATCCCCACTGCGCCGCCGACCTATCTTTTTTCGAGCGGAATTACCATCACCTCTGGCACGGTATTGGCCCGGATGTGACCACAACCGCCCTGTTTCCCCCCGAAGAGCACAGGGCAGTCAAAACCTTTTTGCGCGTGGCGGCACTCTATCACGATATTGGCAAGTATGTCAACACCGATCGCCACCCGACGATTGGCTGGTACCTGGTTTCATCCATGTACCCCGATGAGCGGGCCAAACTTCAGGCCATGCTGACCCGTTCCGAGTTGCGCACGCTGCTGACAATTATTCGTGACCATGATAAATTTGGCGTACTCAGCAGCGGCGAAGCTTCGCTGCCGCTTCTGGCTTCAACCGCGCATCTGATGCAGGAGGAAGTTAAAGTCCAGGAACAGCGTTTAACCGCGCTGATGCTGGTCAGCCTGGCCGATATGGTGGCTTCGTTTCCGCTGGATAGTTGCATTGCCGGAACGGTGATGCGCGACTGGAGCCGTTTTACCCGAGCGCTGGAAAATGCCTGGGGCGACCGGGGACGCTTGCTGCCGCATGTAGTGCAGGAGGCGCGACAGTATGAGAGCACCGTCGAGCGTATCCGGCGCTTGTTGATGACTATCAGCCGGGATGACAGCGGCCAATGGCCCGAAATTGACGATAAAGAGTTGATCAGCGATATTCTGAAAACAACTTTCACCAATCGGATTGATGTTTTTTGCGAAGATTTTGCCATGGTGGCCAAACTGGATTACAGTCTGCGTTTTTTTCGACTGCTGGTTCAGGAGTGCCGCCGGCGCGGGATGACCAATCCTTCGTCCATTGCCCATGTGGTTATTAATGTCCTGAAAGGCCTGGTAGAAACGTACAGCGAAATGCTGCATGCCCGGCGCGGTCACTATCGCCTGATTGGGGTTGAATTTGGCAGCCTGGCCCCGGCCCACGCCCCCGAAAAAGCCAAAGCCTTAATCAATTTGCTGTTGGAACGTCCCGCCGAAGGGCTGGCCTGGCTGCTTTCGGATGTGCCGGCCTGGTATATTTGGGAGTGAAATCAGGTAGACGGTAGACAGTAGACGGTAGACGGGAAAATTTGACAGACCCGCCCATTCAGGCTAGTCTATTGCCGTTATGAAAGCCTTTACTCGTGTCTTTGGGGCGCTCTGCCTGGCCCTGGCATTGGACGGCCTGAGCAAAATTTGGGCTGAGCAAATCCTTGAATTGTACCAACCCATCCCGGTTATCGGAGAATTTTTTCGTTTGACCCTGGGCTATAACACCGGGGTGGCCTTTGGCATGTTCGCTAACGGTGGGTCAGGTCCCTTGATTGTGACCGGCCTGGTGATTGTGGGGTTGATTGTTTGGTTTGGGCAAGCCCTGAAATCGGGCCAGTTTCTACCGCAGGCCGGCTGGCCGATTGGTCTGCTGTTGGGCGGCGCGATTGCCAATTTTATAGACCGGCTGATAGATGGGCGAGTGACCGACTTTTTGGATGCCGGAATTGGCACAGCCCGCTGGCCCACCTTCAACCTGGCCGATAGTTTTATTATCGTTGGCATGGCCTGGTTATTGCTGGTCAATCAGCGTGACCACCACCGCCCCAAAGAAGCCGAGCCGGTCGAATCATCCTCACCCAGCGAATTTCAATAACGTTGACAATTACCCCCAGTTGAAGTATAGTGGGAACCTTGAAGAGGATGAAAGCAGGAAGTAAGGAGTAGGGAGTAAGGAGTAGGGAAAACCCCTTACTGCTTACTCCCTATTCCCTACTCCTTTTTCATCCTTCATCTTTCATCCTTTACTTTAGGAGGACGGTGTGCTTGGTCGAAACAAAGGTGCCCCGGTTGACAAAATAGAAACGGTCATCGGTCCGAACACAAGCTTCAGGGGCAGGTTGGTTTGTGATGGCAGCATCCGCATTGACGGTGTGTGCGAAGAGGGAGTCATCGAAACGCTGGGCAATATTGTGATTGGCCCCCAGGCCAAAGTGGCGGCTGACCTGATTGCCGAAAATGTTTCGGTCAGCGGTGCGGTGACCGGCAGTATCAAGGCTTCGGGCCGCCTGGAAATTCTCAGCACCGGCAAGGTTTGGGGGACGGTGGATGTCGGCAGTTTCTTGCTGGATGAAGAGGGCTACTTCCGGGGTAATCTGGCCATGAAGGACGAGCCGGAACCACCTGATTTTGGCTCAATTTTAGGGGATGAGGAAGACGCTGATCCCGCTCCTGAGATAGAGCCGCAGCCGGCTGAAGAAGCAAAAACAGAGTAACCGTTGAGGTTAAACCCTGATTGACTCAAAAGCTCATCCGCAAGCCAGGATGAGCTTTTATTTTGCCCAAAAGGTCATGAAAATTGAGGCCAGATCGTCTTTCGCATGCTCAGGGTAGATGTGTCATTTTTGAAAAAAAATGTTATTATTATAGCGTTATGTTCCGAATAAGATTTATTCAGGAGAAAAGGCATAATGCAACTTTTAGGTTTAAATACCTTAGATTTATTGTTTATTGTTATTCTGTTTGTGGGAGTTTTGGCCGGCTTTGTGCGAGGGGCAGTCTCGCAAATTGTGTCAGTAGTGAGCATCTGGCTGGGGCTGGTAACGACTCTGTGGTTTTATAAATCGCTCAGCGAGCGTATTCTACAGCCGGACACTTCCGGCTTTGGCATGGAGGAAACCGCCGCCGACGTTCTGGCTTTTTTGTTGCTGCTGCTTATTTTCTTTAACGCCTTTAGATTATTGGTTAAATATCTGGCTGTACCGCCCGAAGCCAAAAAGAAGAAATTAAAGAAAAGGGGCAAGGTTGGGGTGGAGGAGGAAGTCACCCCCTCTCCGGTCCAGCGGTTTATTGTTGGGCCGTTAAACGCGCTGGGCGGCCTGGCGATGGGCTTTATTTTGACCACAATCTGGTTAGCCTTGCTGCTGGGGGTCATCCAATTTATTTTTCAGCCAACCGATACGTCTGTCCCCTATTCCGGCTTTGCCGCCGGGTTTGTCCGTAATTTAAGAACTTCGCTGCTGCTGCCGTTGTTTAATCAGGTTCTGGGGACTATCGTTCAGTCTGTCAGCTTATTTGTGCCTCGCAATGCCGATATTCTCAAGGGCGTATTGGAAATCATTGCCTGAGGTTAATTTGTTTGATTGCTTGTGGATAAACACCTCGTTACGCTTGAATTCCCCAAAATTTTAAATAAATTAGCCGGCTATGCCATGTTCTCGGCCAGCAAGGAACTGGCGCTGGCTCTGCGCCCTAGCCCCTACCTGGCCGAAGCGCAGGCCTGGCAGTCCGAAACCAGCGAAGCGGCCCATCTGCTCTCGGCCAAAGTGGGCATCAGTGTCGGCGGGTCGCGCGATGTCCGGCCGCTGACGGCGCGGGCGCAGCGTGGCGCTATCCTGCTGCCGGTCGAACTGCTGGAAATCCGTCAAACGCTGATTGCCGCCCGCGATTTGCAGCGGACCATTACCCGGTTGATCGAAGTTTACCCGCGCCTGGCCGATATTGCCCAACGCATCGAGCCGTGCCCCGGCCTGGTCAACGACATCAGCCAGGCCATTGACGACCACGGCGAGGTCAAAAGCAATGCCAGCCCCAACCTGGCCCGTATCCGGCGCGAATTGGAAACGGCCCATAGCCGCCTGATGGAACGGCTCAACCGGCTGGTCGCATCCAGCCAGTACAGTCGCTATTTACAGGAGCCGCTGGTAACGCAGCGAGGGGGCCGCTATGTCGTTCCCCTGAAAGCCGAATTTAAGGGCAAAATTCAGGGCATTGTCCACGATCAAAGCGCCAGTGGGGCGACCCTCTTTATCGAACCGCTGGCGACGGTGGAACTGAACAACAAATGGCGGCAGCTCCAACTCGACGAGGAAGAGGAAATCCGCAAAATCCTGCTGGCCCTGTCGGAACAGGTCGGCGGGCAAAGCCGGCTGATTGACCACACCGTCGCCGCCCTGGCCGAACTCGACCTGGCTTTTGCCAAGGCCAAGTACGCCGAGGCGATTGATGCCGTCGAGCCGATACTGTTTAATCCAAGCAGGGGGGCACAGGAGCGGAGGGGCAGAGGAGAAAGATTCTCTCCTGCCCCCCTGCCCCCCCGCTCCCCTGCTGCTTTCAAACTCAGCGCGGCCCGCCATCCCCTGCTCGACCCGCTTAAAGTGGTGCCTATCACCATCAACCTGCCTCCGGAAACGCGCATGCTCATCATCACCGGCCCGAATACCGGAGGTAAAACGGTCTCGCTCAAAACGGTGGGGCTGCTGGCGGCGATGGCCCAGGCGGGGCTGCGTATTCCTGCCGGCGAAGGCTCGACCCTGCCCTTTTTCACCCGCATTTTCGCCGATATTGGCGATGAGCAGTCCATCGAGCAAAGCCTGTCTACTTTTTCCTCGCACATGACCAACATTGTGCAAATTCTGAGCGAGTGCGACGATGACTCGCTGGTGATTTTGGACGAACTGGGCGCGGGCACCGACCCCATCGAAGGGTCGGCTTTGGCCCGCTCGATCCTGTCCTATCTGCTGGAGGGGCAGGTGATGACCTTTGTGGCGACCCACTATTCGGAGTTGAAGGCGTTTGCCCACACCACCCCCGGCGTGACCAACGCCAGCATGGAGTTCGATGTTGCCACCCTCTCGCCCACGTACCGGCTGCTGATTGGTCTGCCCGGCGCGTCCAACGCTTTCACCATTGCCCAGCGATTAGGAATTTCGGCGGATATTATCAACCGGGCGCGGGGACTGGTCAGCGAAGACGCCCAGCAAATCGAGGCGATGCTGGCCGAAATCAAGGCCCAAACTGAAGCGGCCCGGCAGGTTCGCCGCGACGCCGACGCCGAACGCCAGCGGGCCGAACAGGAAACGCAGCAGGTGCAGCGCCGCCTGGCCGAAATTGACAAGGAACGCCGGGACATTCTTAATGCTGTGCGTGAGGATGCCCGCCGCGAAAATCAAGGCAGCCCGTGAGGAAATCCGGGCGCTCAAAGAACAGGCTGAGGCGGAAATAAAGGCTAAGGCTGAGGCTAAAGCTGAGGCGGAGGCCATCCCGGAGGTTGAAGCAGAGGAGGGATTGGGACAGCTTGAGGCTAAAATCAGAACAAAGATTGAAAGCGACAAGAAACCCAAGGCCAAACCCAAAGCCGAGGCTCCACCGGCCCCAACCGGCCCGGTGGAGTTGGGGGATAAGGTTTTTATTCCCCAGTTCAATACGGTCGGAGAAGTAGTGGGGTTGCAAAACAAGCAGGTCGAAGTGCAGTTGGGCGCGTTCCGCTCGACCGTGCCGCTGGCCAGCGTGACCCTGCGCGAAAAAGCCGCCCCCCGCGAAGCCGAGTCAACCTACAGTAGCGTTAAGATGCTCACGGTCGAATCGCCGGGAATGGAACTGGATTTGCGCGGGCAGGTGACAGAAGAAGCGCTGCTGCGACTGGACCAATATCTCGACCAGGCCTTTTTGGCCCGGCTGCCCTGGGTGCGGATCATTCACGGCAAGGGCAGCGGGGCCTTACGTCAGGCCGTGCGCCAGGAACTCACCGGCCACCCGATGGTCAGCTCCTACCGTCCCGGCGACGAAAGCGAAGGCGGCGAAGGCGTTACGGTGGTGAAGCTGGCGCATGGGTGAGTTATTGTTATGTTGTTGAAAAACTGTGTTGAATTTTAACTGGGATTGGTTAGCCCAATATTTTTGATAATGGACCAATTTAAACTGTTCCTTGACAGTATTGCAATAATCCAGTGGAAGTATGAAAAAGTACTCCAGCAGGCTCAACAAGATTTCAACATCTTTTCCATTCTGAGAAGTGAGTCAGATGAAGTTTACTTGCATTCTCAATTCTTAGCTGAATTGCTCAATCCAAAAGGTTCACACAATCAAGGTAATATTTTGCTTGGTTTATTTCTTCAGCAGGTTGACCTACCAAACTTTAACCTGAAAAACGTTTATGTAAAAAAGAATACAATGGCATTGATATTTTTATGGCTAATGGAACCCAAGCAATTATTTTAGAAAACAAAATTTATGCTGAAGATCAACCAGGGCAACTGGCAAGGTATTATGAGTCAGTACAGAAGCAAGGGTTTGAAGATATTTCAGTTATTTATTTAACTCTTAACGGTGATAACCCAAGCGAACAAAGCACAAAGGGAATAGTAGCAGATTCCTTTTTACGCACTATATCTTATAGGGATGATATTGATGGGTGGTTGGAAGAGTGTATAAAACAAGCCTCACAATATCCAGTTCTCAGAGAAACACTTGTTCAATATCAAAGATTGATAAAGAAATTGAGTGGTCAGTCGCTAGTCCGAGGATACACTATGGAAATAAAAGAGTTACTCTTAAATGAAAGGAATATTAAACTCGCCATAGATGTTAGTCGCGCGTTGCCAGAAGCAAAGATTGAAATACAGTTTAATTTTTGGGAAGAATTGAAAGAGAAATTAGCTGCCAAAAACCACAAAATATATTATCTGGACGGCGAATCGTACACCAGATTAATGGTAGAGAATTTCTATCGAAGAAGCGCAAGGAATCGAAAGCATTATGGGTTACTTATTGAAATGCACGATCTTGGTGATTCAGAAGTTCTGATATTTTATGTAAATATTTATTGGTCACTATACTATGGTTTTTCAGTTTACCAAAGAGAAAAACAGCATTGGATGGATGCAAAGGGAGAAAAATACGATTATTTAGCGGATATTATTGTTAAGGTCATTGACAACAATTTTGCACGTACAGGTCATTCAATAGGTTGGAAAAATCAGAATCGAAAACTTGATTTTGAGACATTTAACAGTGAAGATATTTTTGCATTGGCAGATACAGTCAAGCGTTCGAAAATTTTAGATGAGTTAGTGGACGAAATCAGCGGCATAATCAACAAGTTCAACGAAGGATATGAACAGTTTATCTTTGCCGCAAAAGAAAATCACAAAACTGCCACATAATCGTCATACAATTGTAAACTGCGGTATAATCCATCCTGGAAGTGGACGATGAACATTCCTGACATTTTGGCCGATATTCACGCCCTCGAAGAAGAATTGTTGGACTTTGAGCGTAAATTCGGCGTCCGCTCGGAAA
>JAAUSP010000321.1 GCA_012032575.1 Anaerolineales bacterium
AGAGGTGATTCGGCCCCAGCACCGCCACCGAACTGGCGTAGCTCAGTCCGCGCACCTGCCCCTGCGCCTGGCGAACCGCCTCAAAAATATTGACCGTCCCCACCACATTGACCCGCGCCCCCAGAGCCGGATTAGCCCGGCAGAAGGGGACCTGCAAGCCGGCCAGGTGAATAATATGCGTCACCTGTTCCTGCTCAACCAGGGTTTGCAGCGCCTTCAAATCGGTAATATCAAGCTGAACAAAGGAAATCCGGGCCAGTTGTGCCGGGGTCATCATCAGGCCGGGCCGAACCGGGTCGGTGGTCAAGTCGGTGGCGATCACCCGCACCCCTTCGGCGACCAGGTTACGCAAAACCCAGGCCCCAATGCAGCCCATCGAGCCGGTGAGGAGAAAGGTTTCGGCGCTCATCGTTAGCGCTCTTCCGCGCAGGGATTGGTCAGTTGGCCCAGCCCCTCGATTTCAATGATGACAACATCCCCGTCTTTCAAAAAGATTTTGGGGTTGCGGAAAACACCAACGCCATCCGGTGTGCCGGTGGTGATGACATCGCCCGGCAGCAGGCTGAAAGCGCGGGTAATGTAAGCAATCAGATGAGGTATGCGGAAGATCATCTCCGAAGTGTTCGAGTTTTGCAGAACCGTCTCGTTGACCGTGCAGCGAATTGCCAGCGCTTGCGGGTCGGGAATCTCGTCGGCTGTGACCAGGTACGGCCCCAGGGGACAAAACGTATCCAGCGATTTGCCCCGCACCCACTGGCCGTCGCTGAATTGCAGGTCGCGCGCACTCACATCGTGGCAGATGGTATAGCCGGCCACGTAATCCAGGGCCTCGGCTTCGGTCACATTGCGGGCTGTCCGGCCCATGACCACCGCCAATTCGGCTTCAAAATCCACCTGTTTGGTTAAAGCCGGGTCCCAGCGAATGGTCTCCCCCGGCCCGATGATGGCGGTTGAAAATTTGGTAAAGATAAGCGGCGCTTTGGGCGGCTCGACTTTTTGCTCGCGGCAGTGGTCCATATAGTTTAAGCCAATCGCCACCACTTTGGAGGGGTTCGCAATGGGAGCCAGAAGTTTGACCTCAGCCAAAGCGGCATCGGGCGTGGCGCTGTGTTCAAGCTGCCGGGCCAGGGTCAGGGCGGCTTCGCCTTGTTGGAGAAAAGTCAACATATCGGCGGGTAGGTGACCGTCACTGGCGCGGGTCAGGTCAATCACGTCATTTTCACGCACCAGACCCAGCCGAGCGCCTTCACCCAGAGTAAATCTGATAAGTTTCATGAGTTACACCTCTGTTAATTGGTCAATTGGTAAGACCATTTGTCCTTCGACTATAACATACAGTCGAGAGACTGTCAATAACAGGTTACGCGGTGAGCCTAAGCATGTCATTTCGACCGGAGGGAGAAATCCCTAATACCTCGTCTGGCAAGAGGAGTTTTGAGGGATTTCTCGGCCTCTGGCCTCGAAATGACATGTGGGCTGCGTAACTCCTGTCAATAACGACCCTTTATGCTATAATGCCGGGGTTGATGAATGGAGATAAATTATTGATTACCAAACTATCTTGGGTTGGACTGGGTCTGTGGCTGCTGCTTCTGAATGGGTGCGATTACGCCACCCCGGTTGACGGCCCCCAGTCCGCGTCACCGCCCGCTTCAACCGCTGCGCCGACACCGAAACCAGCACCCGGCCGGGTCAGCGGCTCGATCTGTTACCCCGGCGACAAAAATCCGTCGGTTGTGCTCTATCTGAAAAACACCGCGACCGGCACACTGATCCAACAAGAAATTCTGCCGAGCCAACCCCGTTACAGCCTGACCGTCCCCCCCGGCGAATACACTGCCTACGCCCTGACCATCGGCACCGAAGTGGCCGGCATTTATTCCGACACCGATCACCGGCCCCGACCCTTCCGAGTTGAAAGCGGCCAGACCACGACCAACATTGACCTGTGCGATTGGTACAATTCCCCCGGCCGCGTCGCCCCCGCTCCCAACGCTGCCGCCGACGCGGTGACGGTGACGACGGTACAAAAAACGAATGTTTTTGCCGGCCCCGGTCTGCGTTATGGTCCGGTGGGGTTTGCCCCGCCACTGGCCTCGGCCCCGGCTTTGCGACGCAACAAGGATGGCTCGTGGCTGAAAATTCCCTACCCGCTGAATGATGGAGCAGCCTGGATTTATGCCCCGCTCACCCAGGTGGCCGGCCCACTGGAGGATTTGCGAGAGGCGGCTGAACCTGCCTTGCCTCTGCCTGCCAAACTATCACCGGCCAAAGACGTATTTATGCCAACGGCCTGGAGCGCTTCGGGCAACGAGGCCATTGTTCACTTTAAGGGTGTCTTTAAAGATGCGGAGGGCCGGCCGGTGAATGGCTTCAGCGTGCTGGCCGATAACGGCACCTGGAGCGTCGTTTCCCATCCCGGCGGGCCAAGCCGCTGGTATCCCGACCAGCGCCCCGGCCAATGGGACATTATCCTGACCAACCCCACCGACGCCGCCGGCTGGTGGACTCTGACCGTTGTCACCTACGATTGCCCCCACTTTGACGACGGTTTCGACGCCCAGTGCAAAGAGTTCACCCGCCTCTCGGAAAACCACCTGGTCAAAATTGTCTACCCCGACGAAACGGTTATCAACGCCGATTGGGTCTGCCAGCGCGATTGCAATAAAGGGACTTACATCAATCGCTACTGGTCCAGGCCATAATCCTCTTAGCTAAAACGTGTTGCGTGTTGCGTGTTCCGTTCGCTTTGCCTTACGCAACACGCAACACGCAACACGCATCACGAGTAATTATTCCTCCATCGGCGCAAAGCCCGAGGCATCGCCTTCGGGTTGAAACCAGGCCAATTGATCGGCCAGCGTCGCCACTTCGCCGATGACGATGATGGCCGGAGTGGGCAGTTTGTGGCTGTGGATAGCCTCCGGCAGGTCCCCCAGGGTTGTCCGCAGCACCCGCTGGTAATCGGTGGTGGCCCAACTGATGACTGCCGTCGGGGTATCGGCGCCCGGCCGGCCCCGATCAACTCGGCGCAGATGTCGGCAATGTGTTTGACCGCCATCAGCAGGATGAGGGTGGGAATGCGGGCCAGCACGGCCCAGTCGGTGGTGCTGCCCGGTTTGGTCGGGTCTTCGTGGCCGGTGACGACGGCAAACGAAGTCACCAAGCCCCGGTGCGTCACCGGAATCCCGGCATAAGCCGGCGCGGCCAGCACCGAGGAAACCCCCGGCACAATCTCAAAACAAAGTCCCGCTTCGGCCAGGGCCAACACTTCTTCCCCGCCCCGGCCAAAAACAAAGGGATCGCCCCCTTTCAGGCGGACCACCTGCTTGCCGGCCTTGACCCGCTCGACCAGCAGATGGTTAATTTGCGCCTGCGTCATCACGTGCCGATCCGGCCCCTTGCCGACAAAAATCAGCTCGGCCTCCGGCGGCACCTCTTGCAGCAGTTCTTGCGCAATCAAGCGGTCGTACAGCACCACCTCGGCCCGGCGCAATAAATTCAAGCCCCGCACCGTAATCAGATCGGCCCGGCCCGGCCCCCCGCCGACTAAATATGCTTTACCAGCCATCAAAAACTCCTAATAATTGAATGGCGAATGGGCGAATGGCGAATCTCTTTCATTCGCCATTCGCCTATTCGCTTATTCGCCATTCGCCTGATTTAGCCACCCCGCAATCCGATCCCGCACCTGCCTGGCTGTCACGGGGCTTTCGCCCAGGCTGCTGACTGCCACCACCAACCCCTCCTGCGATGCACCGCCGGGACGTGAAAATTGCCTTCTTCGGGTTGGTCGGCTACATTGCACAGCAGTCCCAGTTGGTTCGCCTCGGCGGCGACCTGGGCGTTGACCACCCGCTGATTGGTGGCAGCAAAAACCAGCCGCGTGCCGGTCACGTCGCCCGATTGAAAAGGCCGGCGCTCCCACTGAATCTGCCCGGTCTCGGCCCAGGCTTGCAGTTGCGGCGTAGCTTCGGGGCTGACCAGACGGACAACTCCTCCCGCCGCCAGCACCCCTCGCGCCTTCCGCTCCCCCACCGGCCCCCCGCCGACGACGAGCGCTTGCTGGTCGGTCATATTAATCAATGATACTGGATAAACACTCCGTGCAGGGGTGCAGGGTGCGGGGGTGCGGGGGTGAAATTTTTCTTCCGCTCCCCTGCTCCTCTGTTCCTCTGCTCCCCTCCCGGCCTCATACCCGCGCGGCGTCACCAAGTGGTCGGCCAAAACATAGCTCTGGCTGTTGCCGACTAAAACCAGGGTAAACATGTCTACCTGGGTTGGCTGCAACTCGGCCAGGGTGGTCAAGTCAATTCGCTCTTCGGGCCGGGTGACGTGGTGGACAATCGCCACCGGGGTGGTGGCCGGACGGTAAGCCAGCAAAATTTCGATAGCCCGTTGTAACTGCCAGTCCCGCTTCTGGCTGCGGGGATTATAAAAAGCCACCACAAAATCACCCCAGGCCGCCGCTTGCAGCCGCCGCTCGATGACCGGCCAGGGGGTGAGAAGGTCGCTCAGGCTGATGGTGCAGAAGTCATGGCCCAGCGGCGCGCCCAACCGAGCGGCGGCGGCCTGAACCGCACTAATGCCGGGAAATACCTCCACCTCCGGCTCCTGTCCCGACCAGCCCTGCCGGCGCAAAACCTCAAACACCGGGCTGGCCATCGCATAAATGCCGATGTCGCCGCTGCTGATCAGGGCCACGTGCCGGCCCGAAGCGGCCAAATCTACCGCTTGCTGCGCCCGCTCCATTTCGCTGCCCATCGGGCTGATGATGATTTGCTGCTCTGGCCGCAGGATAGGCCGCACCTGTTCGATGTAAACCTTGTAGCCGATAACAGTTTCGGCGGCACGGAGGGCAGCCTGGGCCGCCAGAGTCATCTGCTGCAAATCGCCGGGGCCAATACCGATGAGGGAGAGGAGGGGGTGAGGCATATTGCGTGCTGTATGTTGCGTGTTGCGTGTTGTATCTACCGGGGTCATTATTTCATCCTTCATCCTTCCGCCTTCATCCTTTCAATGCCACCGCGACTGTGCAGCGGGCAAAACTGCGTTTGGGTACAATCAATTCACCCCCGGCGACCAGCAGAGCGCAGGGTTCGGCCACGCCGGGCAGATCAAACTTGGCCTGGGCTGCACTGGAACTAAACTGAGCCGGTTCCAACAAACCCAATTGGGTACTTTCGACAATGCGCAAGGGTAAATCCATCTGCCGGGCCAACTCCTGCAAACCCGGCTCGTCGGCCTTAAGGTCAGCCGTCGCCACCGCCGCCACCGCTTCAAGCGCCAGATTCGCTTCGGCCAGGGTCGCTTCCAGGGCTTCGCGCAGTTCGACGGCCGGCACACCCCGTTTGCAACCCAAACCGAGCACCAGCACCGGGGGCCGGTAAAGCACACTTTTGCGCTGTAAATGCTGGTGGTGGTCATCCAACAGCCGGTGGCTGATGATGAGTCCGGCGGCGTAGGCATCCACATCCAACTCGTCCAGCGTTTCGACCCAGGTCAGGTTATCAAAATCGCCCAGCCAATCGGTGAGTTGAGAGCGCAGAGCGGTCAGGGCCGGATCGAGATATATTCCCACCGTTTCGTCATTGACCAGGCAAGCGCTGGCATGGGTCAGAACACTGGTCGGGTCAATCTGCCAGCGCTTTCCCTCTGTCGTGGGAGGGAGATCGAGCGCGGGTTTGCCTTGCACCTCACTGGCGGTGGTCACGGCAGCATAACCGCCGGTGATGGCCGCAAGCTGCCGGGCCAGTTCATTTGCTCCGGCCCGATGCCCCCCCAACAAGGGAATGACTGACTCTCCCACTTCATCCATGCAAACCACCGCCGGGTCGCTGGCTTTGTGGCCCAGCAAAGGCGCAATTGCCCGCACCGCCACCCCGGCAGGCATCACCAGAATCAGGTGGCTGTATTGGGGCCAGCAGCGCCGCACCTCAGCCAAAGCAGAACTGGAGTAGAGATTGGAGACAGCGTGCCCATTGGAGATTGGAGATTGGAGATTGGAGATTGGAGTTGAAGATAATCTCCAATCTCTAATCTCCTGTATAAATTTATCCGGCACAGCGAGGTCTGCTTTGAGTTCAGCCGCCAGCTTTGCCGCCAGTTGGCTTCCCCGGCGGGTCACGGCGATCACCACAGCTCCGCTGCGAGGGGAGCTGCTGCCGAAATGTTTCTCCCCGGCTACCGTACCGGCGGCTACCTGACGTTCCTTACCCCGCTCAAAATCTTCGGCCCGCCGAAAGCGGTGGGTAAAGCTCTTGTCGTAGAGATGGCTGCTGGTCCGGCGTTCAGCGCCTTTGAGGCTGACTTCCAGGGCCGGACTGACCAAAATCAGGGCGTGTTTGGTATAGCCCGCCGCGCGGACCTTTTCGGCAATGTCGGCCAGCGTGCCGAGTACATAACTTTCGTCGGGCCAGGTCACTTTGTGAAACACGGCCACCGGCGTTTCCGGCTGATAACCGCCGCTGGCCAGCAAATCGTCCACCACGTGGCGGATACGGCTGATGCTGAGATAAATCGCCAGCGACGCCCCGGCTGCGGCCAGGGTGCGCAAATCTTCCCTGGCCGGCATGGTGGTCCGGCCGGCGGTGCGGGTCAGAATAATCGTCTGGACCAAATCGGGGATGGTCAGTTCGACCTTGAGCCGGGCCGCCGCAGCGAAGGCGGCGGTGACGCCCGGCACCACTTCGTAGGGGATGTGGTGATCTTCCAGGTGGACCATCTGTTCGTGGGTTGCGCCGTACAGAGCCGGGTCGCCGCTGTGAACACGGGCGACCACCCCGCCGCGCTGCGCCGTTTCGACCATCAGGGCCAAAATCTGGTCGAGATGCAAGCTGGACGAGCCAACAATTTGAGCCTCCGCTTTGCGGGCCAGGCCGGCCACACTTTCCTCCACCAGGCTGTCGGCGTAGAGAATCAAATCGGCCTGGGCAATCAAATCGCGCCCGCGCACCGTAATAAGGTCAGGCGCACCCGGCCCGCGCCGATGAAATAAACCGTGCCGGGTGAGGCAATGCTTCCAGTAAATTCTTTATCTATATTGATCATTTTTCTTCTTCGCGTCCTCGCCTCATCGCCTCATCGCCATCTTTCCGCACAATCAAGAGGGACAAATAGGGCCGCCGCTGCTTGTGCAGCGCCCGAACCTCCGGCCCTATGGCGATCAGTTCCTCCGGCATGCCGACTCTTTCAGCATAGAGGGTCGAGTCCAGCAGCCCCATTTCCTCGACCGCCGCCAAGATTTGGGGCAGCACCGGGCCGACTTTGAGCATGATGACGGTTTCGTAGTCGGTCAGCAGCCGGCGGAGTTGGGCCGCATCGGTTTCATAGCTGGCCGGCAGGATAGCCACCCGGTCGGAGGTGGCGCAGAGCAGGAATTGGCCACGAGCAGCGGCGGCGGCAAACGAGGTCACACCGGGGATAATTTCAATCCCAATCTGCGGATGGCGGGCGGCCAGTTCGCCCCAGATGTAGGTAAACGTGCCGTAAAGTAGGGGATCGCCCAGCAGCAGATAAACGCCACGCGGGTTTTCCTGGCCCACAGCGGCCAGGCTTTGCCCAATCTGGTCAGCCGCGCCCTGCCAGGCGGCGACCAGTTGGGCCGGGTTGCGAGTCATCGGCAGAGTCAGTTCGACCACCTGCTGGCGCTCCGGGTGCAGCCAGGGTTGGGCAATCCGCAGGGCCAGGCTTTGTTCGCCGTCCTGGCTGCGCGGTACAAAAATCAGGCTGGCGGCTTCGATAGCCCGCAGCCCTTTGAGGGTAATCAATTCCGGATCGCCGGGGCCGAGCGACGGCGGTGAGATGAGGAGTAATCAATTTTATTATTATCCTTTCTTGAGGTGAGGCGAAGAGGCGGGGACGCGAGGAGGCGAGAAAGAGAATGTGTCCTCGCCTCCTCGCCTCACGAGTCATCGTGTCTCTTCTGCCATGTTATCATAAAAATCGGGTTGAGCGCTTCAAAGCGGAGCATGTCCAGAATGGGCGTGCCCCGGCTGATTTGCACCTGGGTGACGCGCGCGGTGGGCAGGCAGGCGCGGGCGAGGTGCAAATTTTCCAGGGTCGCCAGGTTGATGACCAGCCGCCCCCCGCGATGAAGTCGCTGCCGGGCCGTGTCAATAATTTCGGGCAATTTTTTATCGCTGCCGCCGACAAAAACGGCGTGGGGGTCGGGCCAATCACAGGTGGCTTCCGGGGCCAGCCCTTCGACCCAGTGAATATTGGCCGCCGGAAAACGGCGTAAATTTTCCTGGAAATGCTGGCTCAACTCGGCCCGCTTCTCGACAGCGTAAACGGTCGCCTCCGGCTGCGAGCGGGCCGCCTCGATGCTGACCGCGCCGCTCCCCGCGCCGATGTCCCCACAGAACTTCCCCCGGCCCCAGCCCCAATTCGGCCAGCGCCAGCAGCCGGACCTCCCGTTTGGTAATCTGCCCGGCAGAGGTCGAGAAG
>JAAUSP010000322.1 GCA_012032575.1 Anaerolineales bacterium
CCAAAACCCGCACGATCCTGAGCAGGAGGTGATTAAGGGGGCCAGTTTTGACGTCCGCCGGGGCGAAATTCTGGGGATTGCCGGCCTGATGGGTTCCGGGCGCACCGAACTTGTGACCACAATCTTTGGCGAATACGGCAAAGTTACCAAGGGCAAGGTTAAGCTTGAAGGCCGCGAACTCAAGATTGGGAGTTCGCGTGAAGCCATGCTGCAAGGCATCAGCCTGGTGCCCGAAGACCGCAAACGACATGGTCTGGTGCTGATTCAATCTATTCTTAAAAATATTTCCCTGGCCAATCTGGACCAATTTGCTTCCTGGTTAAGAATTGACGATAATGCCGAACTCAACGCCTGTTTAAGTTTTTCCAAAAGTCTGGCCATTAAAGCGCCCAACCTCCAGGTTCCCTGCGACTCCCTGTCGGGAGGTAATCAGCAAAAAGTGGTTATCTCCAAATGGCTCATGTCAAAGCCCAAGGTCTTGATTATGGATGACCCCACCCGCGGCATTGATGTGGGCGCTAAATACGAAATCTACAAGCTGATGAACGATCTGGCCGAAAAAGGCATATCTATTATTATGATCTCTAGCGAACTCGAAGAAGTGCTGGGTATGAGTGACCGGGTTATGGTGATGCACGAAGGCAAATCTACCACCACCCTCGATATCGCTGAGGCAACTCAAGAGAAAATTATGGCGTTAGCCACCGGCATCGCCTAAAGTTATACCAAAGAGGGAGTGTCTATGAGCGCAGCAACAAGTGTACCATCCACCAGCGCGGTTTCCGGCGTAACCAAGCGATTCCGGGCTAATATCCAAACTTACGCCCTGATTGTGGCCCTGATTGTGCTGTGGGGGTTTTTCTACATCATGACTGAGGGGGCCTATTTGGGGCCGCAAAACTTCTCAAATTTGTTCCGCCAGATGACGGTGACAGCGCTGCTGGCAGTCGGCATGGTTCTGGTGATTGTGACGGGCAATATTGACCTGTCGGTGGGCAAACTGGCCGGCTTTGTCTCCGTAGTGGTGGCTTATGCTCAAGCCCGCTTATGGAACCAGATTTTGCCGGACCAGGAAATTTTGACCACCATTTTGTCGGTGGTAGTGGGCTTGTCGGTGGGTATTCTGTTTGGCGTGCTCCAGGGCTATATTATCGCCTTTTTGCGGGTGCCGGCCTTTATTGTGACTCTGGGCGGCATGTGGTTTCTCAACGGGGCCATTTTGATTGTCACCCAGGGGAAAACCATCCCGGCCAACCAACCGGCCTTTTCGGTGATTGCCCAGGGTTATCTGCCCGTTTGGGCCGGCTGGATTCTCGCGGCAATCGTCGTCGCCGCGTTACTCTATGCCACCTTCAACAGCCGCCGCAAAAAACGCCGCTATGGCTTTGAGTTGACTCCGCTTTACCTGGATATGCTCAAAACAGGGTTGTTTGCCGGGGCAGTGATTGTTTACGTTTACGTTGTTAGTCTATATAACGGCGTACCAATTCCGGTGCTCTTGTTGGCTATCACCGCCGCGATAATGGCTTACGTGTCCAACAATACCCGTTTTGGGCGTTATGCCTACGCCATCGGCGGCAACCGCGAAGCGGCCCGCCTGTCTGGTATCAGTATTCGCAACAATGTTTTCCTCATCTTTGTGCTGATGGGCTTTTTGTGCGGCGTGTCCGGGATTGTGCTGGCCTCTTATGTAGGCTACGGCACCATCGCCGCCGGCACCGGCTACGAACTTGACGCCATTGCCAGTTGTATCCTGGGCGGCACCTCAACCCTGGGCGGCGAAGGCACTATCTTTGGGGCGATGATCGGGGCGCTGATTATGGCCAGCCTGACCAACGGCCTGCAAATGATGAACGTCCAACCCGCCTGGCAATATCTGCTCAAAGGTGTGGTGCTGGTGGTCGCTGTTTACGCCGACGTGTATCTCAAGAAGCGATAAAGGCATAAAGACGCGATGAGGCGGGGGCGATGACGCGCAGAATCTTTCGCCTCCTCGCGTCATCGCCTCCCCGCCTCATCATCGGCGGCCTGCTCAGGCTCATACACACTCCTCTTTTAAGACCGAATTGAAATGTGAGCAAATTTCTAAAATTACTCTCTCTTCTGGTAACGCTCTTGGGGATAAGCGCCTGTACCGGCTTAACCAGCAGCACTGAGACGGAAAAAATCAGTGCTGCTGGGGTTGAAACCCCGGCGGCAAATTCTCCCGAACTGGGGGCTTCGAGCGGCGACCCGTTATCAGGTTCGATTGCGGTGTTGTTACCCGACAGCATCTCTTCTGCCCGCTGGGAAGCCGATGACCGGCGCTTTTTTGAAATAGCCTTCCGGGCGGCCGGCGTCAGCTATACCATTGTCAATGCCGGCGGTGATGCCCGCGCCCAACAAACCCAGGCCGAACAAGCCATTACCAACGGAGCCAAAGTTTTGCTTCTGGTCAATCTCGACAGCGGCAGCGGCGCGGCGATCATTGCCCAAGCCCGCGAGGCCGGGGTCAAAGTGATTGACTACGACCGTCTGACCGTCGAAGGCCCCGGCGCGGATATTTATGTTTCTTTTGACAACGTCGCAGTTGGGCGACTGATGGGAGAAACGCTCCAACCGATCATTGATGGATTGGACCTTGAAAAACCCCGGATAGTTGTCCTCAACGGCTCGCCTACCGACAACAACTCCTCGCTCTTTGCCCAGGGTTACAAGTCTATCGCCGAACCCAGGTTTGCGGCGAGTGCGTGGGAGAAAGTGGATGAACAGGCCGTGCCCAATTGGGATAATCAACAGGCCCTGGTCATCTACGAGCAAATTCTGACCGCAGCCGGAGGCAGAGTTGATGCGACCATCGCCGCTAACGATGGGCTGGCCGGTTCGGTGGTCTCTGCCCTCAAAGGCCAGAAGTTAGCGCCTATTCCGCTCAGCGGGCAGGATGCCACTATCGGCGGCATCCAGAATATTCTCTCCGGCTGGCAAACGATGACCGTCTATAAGCCCATTGAACTGGAAGCCGAGGCCGCTGCCGATGTAGCAATTCGGCTGCTCAAGGGTGAAAACCCGGCCAACATTACTGCGGATACCATCTATAACGGTCAAAACGACATCCCCTACATCAAACTGACGCCTATTGCCGTTACCCGGCAGAACATTGCCGAGACCGTTATTGCCGATGGCTTCCGAACCTGGGCCGAAATCTGTGTGGGCGAGTATGAACAGTACTGCCCAGTAAATTATTAAGCCTCAGTAGATCCAAATTTGCCAGCAGTGGCGGCTCCCACGCCGCCGCTACGCAGGCGTGGGAGCCTGCTCCGCTTCAAAAATTGGATCTACTGAGCCTGAGAAAAAAGCGTTGTCAGAGAAACCACTCCTGCAATTGAAAGGCGTCTCAAAAAGCTTTGGAGCAGTTCAGGCGCTCGCCAAAGTTGATTTTGAGGTGCGCCTGGGTGAAGTTGTGGCTCTGGTGGGTGATAATGGGGCCGGCAAATCTACCCTCATTAAAGGTATCGCCGGCATTTATCCCTTTGACGAAGGCGAATTCTACTTTGAAGGGAGACGCACCCTTATTCGCACTCCCCGCGACAGTGTGGCTCTGGGCATCGAGGTGGTTTATCAGGATTTGGCCCTGGCCGACAATCTGGATGTGGTGGCCAATATGTTTTTAGGACGTGAACGCATTCAAAATCTGTGGCGGCTCAACGAAAACAGCATGGAGCAAACCTGCGCCGAAATTCTCACCTCGCTGTCGGTCACAACCGTCCACTCGGTTCGTCAGGCCGTGGCCGAACTTTCCGGCGGGCAGCGTCAGGCGGTGGCGGTGGCCAGGGCGGTACTGTGGAACTCCAAACTGGTCATTCTGGATGAACCTACCGCCGCTTTGGGACTGGTGCAAACCCTGCAGGTACTCGAACTGGTCAAGACGCTGGCCCGCAAAGGATTGGCCGTAATTCTGATCTCCCATAACCTGCACGAAGTATTTGAAGTGGCCGACCGCATTACGGTGCTACGGCTAGGCCAGAAAGTCAATGAGTTTTGCGTGGCCCAGACCAATCAGCAAGAGGTGGTCCAGGCAATAACATCGGGCAAACTCCACCATACTCCAGCCAGGACGAGGCAATTGTGATAAAGAATAAAGAATTTCCTCCCCCCACCGAGAGCAGCCCTCTGGTTGGTCAGACTGCTCAACCCCTCTCGGAATATGTGAATGCTTACTTGCGACGGATGCGCTCCGGTGATTTGGGTTCTCTCCCGATTATCCTCGGAGTTTTGATTATTGCCGTGATTTTCCAAAGCTTAAACGCCAACTATCTTACCCCGCGCAATTTTGTCAATCTGATTGTCCAAATGGCCGGTATCACCACCATTGCCATTGGCGTGGTTTATGTGCTACTGTTGGGCGAGATTGACCTTTCAATTGGCTATGTCAGCGCCGTCGCCGCCGTCTTTATGACGCTGCGCCTGCGCCCGCCCGATGGGTGGCCCTGGTTTATGGCTATCGGGGTGGCGCTGCTGTTTGTCGCTTTAATTGGCATGATCCAGGGGATGATTATCACCCGGTTTCATTTGCCTTCATTTGTCGTTACGCTGGCTGGTTTTCTGGTTTGGAACGGGGCGGTGCTGATTCTCATTGGCAGCGGGGGCACCGTAGTGATTCAAGACCCGGTGGTGATCGGCCTGGCCAATTATTTTTTGCCGGCTGCCTGGAGTTGGATTGTCGCCAGCGTCATTGTCATTTTGTTTGCCCTCAACCGGATCGTGCGCTGGCGAGATCGCCGGCAGCGGGGCGTTGCCACCACCCCTTTAGCCGTGCTGGTTATCCAGATCATCATTCTGACCATCGGGGTAGTGCTGGCGGTTTATTTTGCCAATCAGGATCGAGGCGTGCCTTTGATTGGCCTGGTTCTCCTGATTTTGCTCACCGGCTTCACCTTTTTGGCCGAAAGGACGCAGTTTGGCCGTTATGTTTATGCCATCGGCGGCAATATCGAAGCAGCCCGGCGGGCCGGCATCCAGGTTGACCAGATCCGGGTGATGGTATTTATGATTTCGAGCTTGATGGCCGGGGTGGGGGGCATTGTGCTGGCTTCGCGCCTGCGCTCGGTGGATACGGCGGCGGGCGGCGGCAACCTCCTGCTCAACTCGATTGCGGCGGCGGTGATTGGCGGGACCAGCCTGTTCGGCGGCAGCGGCAAAGTTTCCAGCGCCTTCCTCGGTGCGCTGGTCATTGCCAGCATCGAAAACGGCATGGGCTTGCTCGGCCTGAGCGCGGGAGTCAAATTTGTAATTACCGGCCTGGTGCTGCTGGTCGCCGTTCTGGTTGACTCAATTTCACGCCACAACCGCAGCCGCTCCGGCATCGCCTGATTTTGACCCCGCCTGCTTGAACTAATCCATTGAAAAGAGTATATTATGCATCACGCCGTGTGCCTGGCGTTTAATGGCTCAGGCACAGGTGAAGCTGATGGACCCACTGCTTAGAGTTTTCAACCTTTCCAAACGCTATGGTACGCTGACCGCGATCCAGCAGGTAGATTTTGATGTTTATCCGGGTGAAGTGATTGGCCTGGCGGGCCGGAGCGGGTCGGCAAATCGGTGTTGGCTATGCTTCTGGCCGGCCTCGATGCCCCGGATATGGGCGAAATTTACTTTGCCCAACAACGGCTGACCTGGCCGTTTCAAGCCCGGCGCATCGGCCTGGAGGTGATTCACCAGCGGCCCAACCTGGCGGAAAACCTGTCTATTACCAGCAATATCTTTTTGGGCAATGAAATGGGCTGGCCCCCGCTTATCAATTGGCTAAAGATGCCCAATGAACGGCGCATGGACCGGGAGGCCACCCGGATTTTAACCAATCTGGGCGTCCGCTTTAACTCGCTGGAAGAAAAAGTCTCAAACCTGTCCAGCGAACAGCGCCAGCTTGTCGCCATTGCCCGCGCCATTGCCTGTCCCGCCCGCCTGATTGTAGCCGATGAGCCGACCGGCCTGTTAAGTTACTCCTTTCAGCAGCAGTTTCTCTCCCTGATTCAAACCTGGCAGCAGCAAGGCATCTCGATTATTTTTAGCAGCAAAAACCTGGAGCACCTGTTTGCCGTGGCCGACCGGATTCTGGCCCTCCGCGATGGCCGCCTGGTAGCCAACTGCCGCACCGATGAAACCAGCCGGGAGGAGATTGTGGCGGCGCTCGTCGGTACCACCGACCGGCGGCAGCTTACCCCGGCCATCTGGGCTTTGGACAGCTACTATCAGGCCCGCGAACAGGCCGAGAAACTGCGCCACCAACAAACCCTGCTGGAACAAAACCTGGCGGCGCAGGACACCCTCAACCAGCAGCTTATTGACCAGTTGGCCGAACAGGTCCGCGCCCTCGACCAGGCCAACTTTGCCTTGCAGGACGCCCAACGCCGCCTTTTAACCGAACGGGAACAGGAACGCAAACACCTGGCCCGCGAACTCCACGATCAGGTCATCCAGGATTTGCTGAGCGTCAACTATCAGTTGGAAGAGATTGAGGAAGAGGCCAACGGAGACAGTCTGCCGCTCAAAGATGATCTACTGGACGCGCGTGAACGCATCCGCAACCTGGTGGACGACCTGCGCCGCATCTGTGGCGATCTGCGCCCGCCGACGATTGACAGCTTGGGCCTGGGCGCAGCGCTGCAATCTTACAGCCAGGATTGGGAAGTCCGCACCGACATAAAAGTTACGCTCGATTTATCGTCCAATCTGGGCCGCCTGCCCGAAGCGCTCGAACTTTCCATTTTTCGCATTGTGCAGGAGGGCCTGAGTAATGTGCGCAAGCACGCCCACGCCAGCAGCGTCAAGGTTAGCCTGAAGCATACCACTCCGCGCATGGTCATGATCTCGATTAGCGATAACGGCCACGGATTGACCAGCGGCTTCGATCTGGCGACGCTTTCGGCCAGAGGGCATTACGGGCTGCTGGGCATCGGCGAGCGGGTTGCTTTGCTGGGGGGACGCTTAAAATTGCAGAATCAACCGGAGGGCGGTTTGTTGCTGGAAGTAGAAATACCGCATCCCCGCGTAGATATGACCATGAGTTCAATGGTTAAAAAGTATCCATAAACCTTTAGAAAACGGTTTACCTCTTATTTCTTTTTCTAATTTCTTAAATCTTCACGGAGGATTTTTCATGACCACCATTCCCCAACAAATTATCTATGTCGCGGCCCGCATGTTCGAGTGGCGGCTAACCGACCTGGCGGGCGGCAACATCAGCGTTCGCGAGGGAGACCAAATTTTTATTACGCCCCGTTTCAGCGGCAGCAAACAGCACTGGCAGCTCAATGACGAAGATATTATCAGCGGCGACATCGCCACCGACGCCCTGTTGGAGCATCCCCGCTTTTCCCGCGAAGGTCGGGCGCACCTGGCTATCTATCGCACCTTCCCCGATGTGGGTGCGATCATCCATGCCCATCCATTTCATCTTCTGCCCTTCTGCGCCGCCGGACGAGCTATGGAGCCGGTGCTGGAACAAACCGAAAAATTCGGCGTGACCCCCCTCATGCCCTTTGCCCCCGCCCACAGCCCCCAATTGGCCGAAAATATTGTGGCCGGCCTGCGTGGTCGCGAAGCCGCCATCCGCAAACAGGCCGCGGCGGTGCTGGCCGAACGGCATGGCATTTTTGTCGCCGGCAAAGATTTGTGGAACACCATTGATGCCCTGAAACGGCTCGACTGGAACGCCTGGTGCATCCTGGCCCAAAACTCGCTGCCCCCTGTCCCGGCGCATCACGCCTCTTAATTATTGAATCTGAGTAAATTAACCACAATGGTAACTACTCAGCCTCATGTCATTTCGAGGCCGTAGGCCGAGAAATCCCTACCGCGCTACATCGGCCTCGGAGATTTCTCCCTTCGGTCGAAATGACATGCCTGAGTAGATTAACCACAAAGGCACAAAGACACCAAGAAATTAAAATACTTTGTGTCTTCGTGGTTCAAATCCTTTTTAACCACAGGGGGTCTGTCCGGGCTATGACTACGAAAATCACCTTCAAAAACGCAGAAGCATCTGACTTAAATACCCTGCTCGCTTTTGCCCAGGAGTTTAACCTGGAGGACCACCATCCCTTCGACAAAGCCATCGCACGGGCCGGGTTGATCCGTCTCTTGAATGACGAGGCAGCGGGCCGGGTTTGGTTGATCCAAACGACGCGGAAACGGTCGGCTATCTGGTGCTGACGCTGGGTTTCCGGCTGGCTTATGGCCGCTACGCCTTTATTGACGAAATTTATGTCCGCCCCGCGCACCGCAGCCAGGGAATTGGCCGCCAGGCCATCGCCTGGGCCGAGGCCATGTGCCGCGAACTGGGAGTGAAGGCGCTCCATCTGGAGGTCGAGCAGGCTAATGCCAAAGCCCGCGCCCTGTATTTGACCCTGGGCTTTGTGGAGTTATAACCATTATCTGATGACGTGCTGGCTCAACA
>JAAUSP010000007.1 GCA_012032575.1 Anaerolineales bacterium
GCCAGCAGTTGCATGAACAGCCGGACAACCGCCACTGGCAGGAACAATTGACCGCCCTGAGCGACCAGATGGAGCACAGCGGCGATTGGGCGGCCCAGGCCAACGTCAATCCGCCTGGGCGTGACCAATTTTTCCGCGCCGATTGCCAGCCTGAGCGGCGGCCAGCGCAAGCGGGTGGCCCTGGCCCGCGCCCTGATTGACCAGGCCTATTTGCTGATTCTGGACGAACCCACCAACCATATTGACGCCGAAACCATCGCCTGGCTGGAACAATATTTGCTGACCCAACCCGGCGCGTTGTTGATGGTTACACACGACCGCTACTTTCTGAAGTAACGGTCACACCCTATCCTGATTAAGCGCCCCTACCCCACCGGCACCCTGGTCGAGTTGAGATGAGGTCAGACAAATCTGTGAGGCTTTGCACCAACACTGGTTTCTGCTGTTGCGCCATCATGCAGGGCTGTACAGTTCTAAAGGATGCCGACACAATTAGGGACATGGTCAAGGTTCATACAGTTCTCGAAAAGTTCAAGGCTGACATTTTCCGTTACCCCTTGAAGGGGGTAGGCAAAATACCAGGTTGGTTATACAATCACCGGTGGGGGTGGACGTATGCCAGCCAAAACTTTTTTCTGGATTGCGCCAAAGAGGATATTACGCTACCCACCCAGATAAGGTTTTTTTCAGCCAAGTAAAGGCAGCTAACTGCATTTTGAGATCAAACTGGTGAGGTCCTGGATAGAACTCACCGACATAATTACCTGGTTTTCCCACACTCTGATAGTGGGATGTCAGGCGCTGATGAGCAGCGCATATACCCTCCTCGGTGAATAGGTCACCATCCAAGTCGTATTGCACCAACAAGGGTGAAGGTGCGCGGCACGCGGCCAGGTCAGGTCAATCGCCCCAGATCGCCCACTTGGAAGGAAAAACATCCAGGTATGGAAAGCAACATTATGATCCAGTACATGTTCGTAAGTACTCATCATCCCTACAATCACGGCGGCGACAATTTTGATTGAGGTAGCTTGCAGGAGGGCCACCCGGCATCATCCACCCGATAAGCCGATGCAACCGATTTTTTCAGAAATTACCTCCGGGCGGGAGGCTAAGGAATTGACAGCCACCCGGTCCTCGTAACTCACTATTCCCGCCAGGGTCGTCCCCAACAGGGCACAATACTTTTCAATCAATAAGATGTGACACAACTTTGGTCCTGATTACTTCTGTCGTAAAAATTAGTGACAAGTGTCACTTACATCAAACTCATATTCCTTTTATGATATTAAGCGGTAAAAATTATCGATAAACGATAATTTTATCCAACTTCCCCTTACCATCTACAAATAATTACCCACTTTTTAATTTTGCGAGAGTGAATATGGACGATCAACAATGTCTGTTGAAAGTTGAAGGAGTGTCAAAAGCCTTTCCTGGTGTCCAAGCACTATCTGACGTCAGTGTAGCGCTAAATTCAGGTGAAATCCTGGCCATGGTTGGCGAAAATGGCGCGGGCAAGTCAACCTTGATCCAGATTTTGGCCGGTGCTCTCCAGCCCGACCGACCAGTCAATTATTTTAAATGGCAAGCATGTCCTCTTTAAGAGTCCTCAAGAAGCTGAGGCGGCTGGGATCAGCACGGTCTTTCAGGAACTCAGTTTGGTTCCCAATCTTACAGTGGCGGAAAATATTTTTGCCAACCGGCAACCAACCGGGTTGAGTGGGTTGATCAACATGGGGTTGATGCACAACTCGGCCCAGGAAATGCTAAACCGGTTCCAGGTTGATTTTAGGCCGGGTGATCGGGTGGGCTTGCTCTCTCTGGGTAACCAGCAACTGGTCGAGATTATGAAGGCTCTCTCGGTCAATGCCAAAGTTTTGATTTTAGACGAGCCGACCTCATCGCTGTCTTTGCAGGAAGCCCAACTGTTATTCAACCGGCTCCAGCAGTTACGCCAGCAGGGAATGGCGATTATTTACGTATCGCACCACCTGGAAGAGGTGTTTGCTATTTCGGATCGGGTTATGGTACTGCGAGACGGCAAGCTGGTTGGGATAAAACCGACTGCGCAAACAAATGAGCGTGAAATTGTCAGTATGATGGTGGGACGTGATCTGGGTACGTTAGAAACGTTGGCCCGAACCCAGGAACCCGGGCCGGAAATGCTGCGTGTGGAAGGATTCTCCCGCAAAGGTGTGTTTGAAAATGTTAGCTTTAAATTACAGGCCGGGGAGGTACTGACCTTTTTTGGACTGGTGGGCGCGGGTCGAACCGAGTTGGCGCGTGCGCTGATGGGTTTGGACAGCCCCACCGGCGGCGACGTTTTTATCCAGGGAAAACCGGTCAGGGCGACACATCCCGGCGCGGCGATGCGTTTGGGCCTGGCTTACCTCTCGGAAGACCGCAAGAACGAGGGGCTTTTTCTGGACAAGTCCATCAAAGAGAATTTTATGGTGGCTAACTTGCGCTCAGTTGCACCGGGTGGCTGGTTGCAGTGGGATAAGCTGATTAATCTAGTCATCAAATTTGTCAATGCCTTAAAAATTCGTACTCCCAGTCTGGATCAGAGGTTGAGAAATCTGTCGGGCGGAAATCAGCAAAAAGTAATGTTGGGCATGTGGCTGGCTAATGATCCCAATATTTTGATTGTAGATGAGCCAACCCGAGGGATTGACGTGGGTACTAAATTAGAGATCCACCGCCTGTTGGGAGAATTGGCCGAACAAGGCAAGGCGATTATGGCTATTTCAAGCGACCTGCCCGAAGTGTTGGCCATTAGTGACCGGATTGCGGTTATGGCGCGAGGACGGTTAGCCGGTATCTTATCAAAAAACGAAGCCACCCAGGAGCGAATTATGGAACTCGCTGCGGGGATAAATTAATTAGGGAGGTTGTTATGTCCATTCCAGAGGCAAATGTTACCCTGCCCCAAGATAAAGAGGAACTGAAATTTGAGCAGAAGTCGGGTTCACCGACCCGGTGGCGACAACTTTTGGCTCAACGTGAAATAGGAATTTTCCTGGTGGTCCTGGCCGGCGCTCTTTTTCTTAACTTTTCTTCCCCCAGTTTTGCTTCAAAAGCTAATTTGATTGCCCTGGTGCTGGGGTTATCATTTGATGCCATTGTAGCCGTCGGTATGACGGTTTTGTTGGTTTCCGGGCAGTTTGATTTGTCGGTCGGCTCGACGTTGGCTCTGGCCGGAGCAGTGGCCGGCTTTGCCATTGTTAACTGGGAACTGCCGGTACCGGTTGGAATCCTCCTGGGCCTGATGGCGGGTGTGGCTATCGGGTTATGCAACGGCCTGTTGGTAGCCAAGGTGCGGGTCAATGCCTTGATTGCTACATTGGGGATGATGTCGGTAGCGCGGGGGGTAGTGTTATTACTTACTTCCGGTTACGGTATTCCCAATTTGCCGGACTCATTTAATCAATTGGCGCAGGATAGTTTGTGGGGGCTGCAATACCCCGTCTGGTTTATGGTTTTCTTTGTGATTGCGGGGGATGTGCTGCTGCGGCGTTCCCGCTTTTTTAGGCAGAGCTATTTTGTGGGCGGTAATGAGCGCAGCGCCCGGCTTTCCGGGATCAACGTGGATTTTGTGAAGATTTCAAACTTTATGCTGTCCGCCTTAATGGCGGCTATAGCCGGCATTTTGTTGACGGCGCGTTTTGGTACAGCCTCGGTTTCCGCTGGGGTGGGGACAGAACTGCGGGTCATCTCAGCCGTGGTTATCGGCGGGGCCAGTTTGGCCGGTGGAGAAGGTACTGTCTTGGGAGCACTGTTGGGTGTCACCCTGATGGCGCTCATCTCGAATGGCCTCAACCTGTTGGGGATTAACGTCTATTGGCAAACCATTGTCATTGGCGGGGTGTTAATCATTGCCGTTGCGGCCGACTCGTTGAGCCGCCGCGGCCGCGCCTAAAAACCTATCAGATACCAGGAGGGTGTTCACAAACTAAAAACTTAATGGAGTGTCCTTCCAAATCAAACCAGGTAATTTAACTGTCACATTTATTCAAAGGAGAAAAAAATGAATAGTCGTTGGTTAAAATTAGTAACCTTGTTGATTGTTTTGACGGCGTTGTTAGCCGTGACGGCTCAATATTCCCCAACTCCAGCCCAGGCCGAAAGCCCGGCCAATGTGCCACCCAGCCAAGAATCATCTACCGATGAGACGCAGCCAGGGGAAGCAAAGAAATATTTTGAAATGACGGCTCTGGCCAACCTGCCCTATTTTATTGACCACCAGGTTGGTCTTTATTTTGCCGGTAAAGTATTGGACGCTGAAACTAAATATGTCGGCCCGCTGGATTATGATATGACGGCAATGGTGAATGCTTTTGAGCAAGTCATCGCCGAAGGCCCCACGGGTATCAATGTCATCGGTTTTGACGCCGCTTTAAAACCAACCATTGATAAGGCCATTGATATGGGCATTCCGGTCGTCACACTGGACGCCGAAGTGTATGACTCCAAGCGATTAACCTTCCTGGGCACTGGCAATTATAACGCTGGTCGGGTGGGTGCTCAACTTTTGGCCGAAGCGATTGGTGGTGCAGGCAAAGTAGCTCTCATCACCAAAGTGGGCCAGAGCAACCTGGAAGAACGATTACAAGGCTACAAAGATGAATTTGCCGAAAACTTCGCGGATATTGAAGTGGTCCAGGTTATTGACGACCAATCCGACTCGGCTATTGCAGCGGATGGGCTGAAAGCCGTGATCCAGCGAACGCCCGACCTGGCCGGGTTGGCTGTGTGGAAGCCGCCGGCGGCGTTGGTGCAGCCACTGCCTCCAAAGAATTGGGTGTAACCGAGACCTTGAAGATCGTCTCGATGGACCGTGACGACGGCACGCTCAAGTTCATCGAAGACGGTGTCATTTATGCCTCGGTAGCCCAACAATCCGCCCTGATGACCTTCTGGGGCACCATATTGATGGATGGCCTGGTCAACAATCCCGTTCCGATTGTGAGTGACAACGAAACCGCCGGCATTGTACCGATGCCTGAGTCGGTGGATACCGGTGTAGTGATTATCAATGCGGATAACGCCAAGAATTTCTATCACACCAAAGACCCCTATGACTTTAGCGCCATCGAAGTCACCCCACCCGCTCCCGATGAAACTTATGTAGAAGTGCTGGCCCTGGTCAACCTGCCCTATTTCATTGATCATCGCCTGGGCCTGGAATTTGCCGGTGAAGAATTGGGCGTCAAAACCAAGTTTGTTGGGCCGGTTGACTATGATATGACTGCTATGGTCAACACTCTGGAACAAACCATTGCCGAAAAACCTGCCGGTATTTTGGTGGTTGGTTTTGACGATGCCTTAAAGCCCTCTATTGACATGGCGATCGAAGCTGGTATCCCGGTGGTCACCTTAGACGCCGAAGTGTACGGTTCCAAGCGATTAACCTTCCTGGGTACCGGCAACTACAATGCCGGCCGCGTCGGCGCTCAACTGCTGGCCGAAGCGGTTGGCGGTGCCGGCAAAGTAGCCCTCATCACCAAAGTAGGCCAGAGCAATCTGGAAGAACGGATCAAGGGCTACCAGGATGAGTTTGCCGAGAACTTCCCGGATATTGAAATCGTGCAGATTATCAATGACGACTCTGACTCGGCCAAAGCGGCGGATGGGCTGAAAGCCGTTATCCAGCGGACGCCTGATCTCGTCGGTGTGGGCTGCGTGGAAGCGCCGGCGGCGTTGGCGCGGCCACTGCCTCCAAAGAATTGGGTGTAACCGAGACTTTGAAGATTGTCTCGATGGACCGTGACGATGCACGCTCAAGTTCATCGAAGATGGCGTCATCCACGCTTCAGTCGCACAAAAGACGGCGCTGATGAGCTACCTCGGCACCAAGATTCTCTATTACCTCAACCACGCCCCTGTGCCGATTGTGCCTGACAATGCCGCGGCCAGCATCGTGCCCGTGCCTGAATCGGTTGATACCGGCACCATCGTTATCACCAAAGACAACGCTAACTTCTTCTATCACGAATAAGCCTTGACTGAGAGCGGGAATGGTCAATAATAACCATTCCCGCTCCATTTTTTTAGTTTTTCGAGAGTTATTTCAGGGTAATCTCATGAACTCCATCGAACGTGTTCAGTCCGCCATTGACCTGCGCCCACCTGACCGGGTTCCAGTTGATCTGCATAATTTTCAGCCAGCAGCCAAAGCGATGGGGGTGCCGCTGTCGGAGGTTTTTCGTAATGGGGAACTGCTGGCCGAAGCAATGCTCAAAGCCTGGAGAGAATTTGGACATGATATGATCCTGCTGGAGAATGGCACAGCTTGCAATGCGCAGGCCTGCGGCGTCGAGGTTGTTTATCGGGACAATGCTGCTCCGGCGGCGCACATCCCGGTATTAAAGCGGCTAGAGGATGTGGATCAGCTCGAAGTGCCGGACCCTTACACCGCCTTCCCCATGTGTGAAATTATCAAGGCCACCCGTATTCTTTCCCAAGAAATTGGCGATAAGGCCTGGATTGTGGCCCGGGCTGATCAAGGACCGATGGACCTGGCGGCGCAGCTTTTGGGGATTCAGGAGTTGATGCTGGCAATTGCCCTGGATGAACAGCCCGAGATTATTCATAAATTACTTGATTTTAGCCGGCAGGTGGCGACCCGTTATGCCTTCGCCCTGATTGAAGCCGGGGGACATTCCACTTCTATTGGCGAACCCATTGCCGGGCCTGATCTTATCTCGCCCCAGCACTATCGCCAATATCCCTTTATCCACGAAAAGCGCATGATTGACGAACTGAAACAAGCGGGGATTATTCTGGCCAATCATATTTGTGGTAACACCATCCCTATCATTGACAATTTCATTGCCACCGGCGCTCAAATTCTGGAGATTGATCATAAAACCGACATGCAAAAGGCCAAAGATGCCACCCGGCATAAAACCTGTCTGCTCGGCCCGCTCAATACCTCTTTACTGCTGGAAGGTACCCCCCAGGAAGTTGAAGATGCATGTCGTGAAACCATTGAAATTATGGCACCTGATAGTGGTTTTATCCTGGGACCCGGCTGCGCGCTGGACCCCAATGTACCGGCTGACAATATCCACGCCTTGATTGAGTCGGCCAAAAAATATGGCGTATACTCTTAGCAAGGGAGGGAAGTTTACCATGGCTCTGACAGACCCTTTGACCAACGCCGAACGTGAAGATTTTCGCCAGTTATTTGACAAGCGGCTGGCAAAAGTAAAAGTAAAAACTGATGATGTATTCGCCTTCAAAAAAGTAGAGCAGCCGCCCTTTATAGTTAACAGCGCCCTATACTGGGTGTTTGGGCTGGACCTCGAAACCTTTCCGGCGGATTATTTTGATGATCCGGCGGTGATGACCAACTTCCAGGAACGGACCTATTATGACCAGGTCAAAGAAATTGACGACGACTTTGTACCCTACCTGATGCCCTGGTTTGGAACCGTTGTAACCGCTTCTGCTTTTGGCTGTAAGATTGAATTTAAGCCTAAGCAAGACCCGGCAGCTAACCCCAGATATTATCCCATTCAAAAACCCGAAGATATTAAAACTTTAGCCATTCCCGACCCCGAAAAAGATGGCCTGATGCCGAAAGTGCTGGAATATATCCAATATATGAAGGCCAACAGCTTTTTGCCGGTGGGGATAACCGATTTTCAAGGCCCTTTGACCACCGCCAACCAGCTTATCGGCTACGACAAACTAATTTACCTCATGTTCGATTACCCGGATTTGATGCACGAACTGATGGAAAAGGTGACGGAAGGGTTAATCCGGTGGGTCAAAAAGCAAAAAGAAGTGATCGGCGAGCCGCTGAATGAATGTATTAGCGACCAGCAGGTTTACCTGGGCAAACACGCCGGCATCTGGTTTTCTGATGATGACGCCGTCCTGATGTCTCCCGAAACCTATCGCGAGTTTGTCGTACCCTATAATTCCCGGATCTTGACCGAATTTGGCGGAGGCATTGTCCATTACTGTGGCAATGCTACCCACCACGCCGAAAGCTTTTTGAAAATGGAAGGGTTGCGCGGCCTGAATATCTATAACCTCTACAATATTCCGTCGGTGGCGAAGTTGCAGGCCCAGCTTAGGGATCGCGTGGCGCTTTTTGTGTGCGACTTTACGCCGATTCACTACGAAGATTATTACCAGGAACTGCTTTCTACTTTATCCTATCAAGGGATTGTGATTGATTCCCAATTTTCGCCGGTGGTGGGCCTGTTAAAAGGCGGCCGTTATGATGCCATTCGCCGCGATTTAAAGTCGGGTCGCAAGGCAGTTTTCGATTATTTGCAGAATTACTTTAATTAATGGACGGACAGACCGGGCCGTTCTCCATCCCAATAACTATTATTGCCGGCTTTCTGGGAGCCGGTAAAACCACCTTGCTCAATCGCATCTTGCACGCGGAGCATGGGTTACGTATTGCAGTCCTGGTCAACGACTTTGGGAAAATAGATATTGATGCCCGGCTGCTGGCTGCGGCCCAACCTGGTCAGATGGTCAGCCTGCCTAACGGCTGTATTTGCTGCACCTTGTTCGGTAATTTGGTTAAAGTAGTCCAGGATTTAATCGAGACCCCGCAGCCGCCGGAGCATATCATCATTGAAGCCAGTGGAGTTTCCTCGCCTGCCGATGTGGCGGCCATTCTGGAAATCCCTGCTCTCCAAAATTTTGTGACCCTGGATAGTATCATCACCATGATTGATGCCGAAAACGTGCGCCGACTGGCCAGGGTGGTTGTTTTTTTGGAGGGCCAGATCAGGTCAGCCGACACGCTCCTGGTCAACAAAACTGACCTGGTTGATGCCGATACCCTGGCCGAAGTGCTGGACTGGATTCGCGCAATTGCCCCGGAGGCCCGCATCCTGAAAACAAGTTATGCTCAAGTGCCGCTTGAATTGATTTTGGGGGTGGGGCGACCAATCCCGTTCGGTGCTTCGCCCCATCCGGCGCTTCACGCCGACCACGACCAGCTTTACGAAACCTGGAGTTACACCACGAGCAAACCTCTCTTGAAGGCCGCCCTTCAGACTGCCCTGGAAGGCTTGCCGCGCTCCATTTATCGAGGCAAAGGCTTCGTCTACCTGGCTGATTCCCCTGAGCAGCGTTACATACTGCAACTGGTCGGCAAACGAGTCCGGCTGGATGGCGACCAGGTCTGGGGGACTCAGCCGCCCCAAACGGAACTGGTGTTTATCGGCGAACCGGGGGCGCTTGACCCGGCGAAACTGCAAGCCAATCTGGATCGCTGTCTTGTCGAGAATCTTGAACCGGACATAACTGCTCAACCCTCATGTCATTTCGAGGCCGTAAGGCCGAGAAATCCCTACCGCGCTGCATCGGCCTCGGAGATTTCTCCCTTCGGTCGAAATGACATGGCTGAGTAGTGACAACCGGACAAAACAACAAAATTTAATAAAACTTGATATAAAAGGAAGATAAAAATGTCTCTTGAATCTGTTTATACTGCCGTTTTAAAAGGCAATGCCAAAGGCGCGGTAGCGGAAGCACAGGCTGCCCTGGAGGCCGGGATTCCGGCCGAAGATATTTTACAGCAGGCTTGTATTCCCGCTATGACCGAAGTAGGCCGTCTCTTTGAGACCGGTGAAAAATTTGTCCCGGAAATGCTCATCGCGGCCCGAGCGATGCAATCAACCGTCGCCCTGCTTAAACCTCGTCTGGTTGAAGCCGATATCCAAAAGTTGGGTAAGGTGGTCATTGGCACCGTCGCCGGAGACCTGCACGACATTGGCAAAAACCTGGTCGGCATGATGCTGGAAGGAGCCGGTTTTGAAGTGATTGACCTGGGTACCGATGTTTCCCCCGAAGCTTTTGTAAAAGCGGTCCAAGAGCACCAGGCGGACATAGTGGGCTTGTCGGCCCTGCTCACCACTACCATTGCGTCTATGGGAGAGACTATTGACGCGCTTAAGGAAGCCGGGTTGCGCCAACAGGTAAAGGTAATGGTCGGCGCGCGCCAATTTCTCAAGATTATGCCAATCAAATTGGGGCTGATGGCTACTCAGCCGATGCCGGTAGCGCGGCCCGTGTTGCTAAATCATTGGTCGGTGCATTTTAGTCAGCGGAGGATATGATGAACTCTAGAGAACGTGTACAGGCGGCGCTCAACCACCAGGAGCCTGACCGCGTCCCCTTCGACCTGGGCGGAACCCCAATGTCGGGTATGCATACCATTGCCTACAAAAACCTACGGCAGTTTTTGGACTTACCCCCGGTTGATATTAGAATTTCCGACACTATTCAGCAGTTAGCAGTTATAGATAATGATCTGACCGACTACCTCAAAGTGGACATCCACAACATTGCGCCCCGCTCGTCGGCGGCCTATAACCTGGTTTACCAGGATGAGGGTAACTATACTACCTACACCGACGAATGGGGCATTGGCTGGCGGAAGCCCAAAAAGGGCGGCTTATACTACGATATGTATCGCTGGCCCCTGGCTCCTTATGATACGGTCGAAGAGATAAAGGCCAATTATGTCTGGCCCGATCCCACCGACCCTAATCGCTTTGCCGGTCTGCGCGAAAAGGCCCTCAAAACCATCGAGCAGGGTAAAGCTGTCGTCATTGGCTCTATCTCTGCCGGTATTTCCGAAATGCATGCCTGGACGCGAGGCTTTGAAAAGTATTTTACCGATTTTTACCTCTATCCCGATGTCGCCGAATACATTATGGATGTGGTGGTTGATATAAAAATGGTCTTCTGGGAAAAAGCCCTGGAGCAGGTTGGCGATCTGGTAGATGTGGTGATCGAGGCCGACGACCTGGCCGGCCAAAAAAACCTGTTCTTTCATCCCGACCAGTACCGCCAGTTTATCAAACCTCGCCATACTAAATTATTCCAATATATCAAAAGCAAAACCTCGGCTAAATTATTCTATCATTGCGACGGCGCTTTGGTGCCCATTTTGTGGGATTTGATCGAGTCGGGCATTGACATTCTGAACCCGGTTCAAAAGAGCGCTGCCGGGATTGATTACCAACAACTGAAGAAAGAGTACGGCAAAGACCTTACTTTCTGGGGGGCCGGGATTGATACCCAGTTGGTTTTTGATCGGGGTACCCCCGAACAGGTTCGGGCCGATGTCAAAGAGAATATTGAGATCATGGCCCCCGGTGGCGGTTACATTTTTACCCCTATTCACAATACTCAAGCCACCGTTCCACCGGAGAATTATATAGCGATGTGGGAAACATTGCGGGAATATGGCGTTTATTAAAGCATTCCTTTATCGGGGCGTTGGCCAGACTGACAGATAAAATGTCAAACAACTTATTGCCATTGTCAAATTTAACCTCGCTGGAAGATGCCTTGCAGGGACCCAAGGCGGTGCGTGAGTCTTTAACCCACCAGGTTTACAACAAACTCCGCACCGCCATTGTTTTGAGCAAATTGGCACCCAATACCCGCCTGGCCCAGGTTGAAATTGCCAAACAGATGGGGACGAGTCAGGCCCCGGTGAGAGAAGCTTTACGCCAATTAGAACGAGATGGACTGGTAGAATATCGTCCGAGAAGCGGTACTTTTGTGGCCGAGTTATCAGGTGATAAAGTTTTTGAGGTATTTTCAATCCGCAATATGGTTGAATGTTTTGCGGTTCGGCGGGCTATTGTTCATTTCGATGGCGACAAACGCGATATTCTTAATCAACTCATTGAGCAGATGTACCGCGCCGCCGACCGGGATGACCTGTTTACAGTGGTTGAGTACGACCTGGAATTTCACCGCTGTCTGTGCCGTTGGGCCGAACATCCGGCCCTGCTGAATATTTGGAACCCGCTGTATGCCCAGATTCAGCGCTATCTCATTCAAACCCAGCGGCACCATTTCCCTAATCTGCGCGATATTGCCAAAACTCACAAAGCTATTGTCGAAGCGATGTGCGAGGGCAATGCGGACGAAGCCGCGCGCGTTATTGAAGAACATGTGATGCAGTGGGCCAGACGCGAGCTTCGCAATAAGTGATTTGCTGTCCCACTTTCTACCATACGTTACTTAAAATCATTTTAGGGGGACTTTCGAGTGTTTCCCCCTGCTTTCATGACAACCAAATACTGAGGGAATTTTCCAAAAGAGGAACTGCATGGGACGTTTAGACGGGAAAATTGCTTTAGTTACCGGCTCTGGTCGAGGCATAGGTCGGGGTATTGCCCTTCGATTTGCTGCCGAAGGAGCCAGGGTAGGTATTCTTGATCTAGGCCAAGCATCCTGCCAGGAGGTGGCAGCCGAAATTAAGGCATCGCGTGGTCAGGCTATTGCCTTGCCGGCCAACATCGCCAGCGAAGAGCAGGTAGCCGAAGCTGTGGACAAGCTGACCGGCACTTTCGGCCCAATCTCCGTTCTGGTCAACAATGCCGCAGTCATGCCCACCGGCCGGCTGCACGAAACATCACCGCAGGATTTTGATCGCTGTATCAGTGTGAACCTGCGCGGCACCTATCTGATTTGCCGGGCTGTCATCCCCTCGATGTTGAAGCAGGGCCAGGGCTGTATTATCCATATGGCCAGCGTTACCGGCACCTTGGGCTACCCTGGTATAGCCGTCTATTCAGCCACTAAGGGGGCGCTCATTGCCTTAACCCGGGCAATGTCTACCGATTATGCCCGGCATGGGATCAGGGTGAATTCGGTATCGCCCGGCACCATTGATTCACCCATGCTGCACAACTTTGCTGCCAGACAGTCAAACCCTGAAAAAACCCGGCAGGCCTTTGATGAACTTCACCCTATTGGCCGGGTCGGCACAATTGAAGAGGTGGCGAATGTTTTTCTGTTCTTGGCTTCCGACGAGGCCAGTTTTGTCACCGGCGCCAATTATGAGGTGGATGGCGGTGTTGGCGTCAAAGGGGAGCAGCCTCAGGACCTCCCCTGAAGAGGACCAGTAAAAAATTCAGGATAGACCTGTGAAAAAGTTATAAATGGAGGTTTTAATGACATTAACTCCCAAAGAACGGACACGGCACGCCTTAAGGCACGAGCCGGTTGACCGCATCCCGACCCAAATCAATTACACCGATGATATGGGTAAAATACTCTGTGACCATTTTAAGACATCACCCGAAGAGCTATCTCATCGTCTGGATAACCATCTGGTTCGGGTTGATGTGAGCCACACTGCCTATTTAAACGAAGATGGTTCGGCCAGGTATGATTGGTGGGGGTAGGCTGGGATACCAAAGTGGAAGGGTATTGGCCGGCCGATGCCCCCCTGGCCAACACTACCGACCTGGATAGTATCACCTGGCCCGACCCGCGCGCGCCCCAACTTTTGGACGACGCTGCCCGGATTATGGCCGCCGACAACGGCAAACACTTTATCATCCCCAACTTCGGCTTCTGCCTGTTCGAGCGGGCCTGGTCGCTGCGTGGGTTCGAGCAGCTTAGCCTTGATTTGGCCTTAGACCTGGACTTTGTCGAAGCGCTGCTGGATCGGATTGTCGAAATCCAATTGAGCTTGATCCATCGTTTCATTGCCCTGGGGGTAGACGGTGGCTACTTTGGCGACGATTACGGGGCACAGAAAAACATGCTCTTCTCCCCCAAATTATGGCGCAAAGCTTTCAAACCCCGACTGGCTAAACTATTTGCGCCTTTCCGCGAGGCTGGACTGCCCGTCATTATGCACTCCGACGGCGACATAGCTATTATCATGCCCGACCTGGTCGAAATCGGCCTGAACGTCTTTAACCCGGTACAGCCGGAAGTGACCGACCATATCTGGCTGCGCCAAACCTTTGGCAATAATTTGGCCTATTATGGCGGCGTCTCGACTCAGAGTGTGCTGCCATTCGGCACGCCCGACGCGGTAAGAACCGCCACCAGAGAATGTGCCCGTAACCTGGCGCCCAACAACACCGGCCTGCTGATCGCTCCCTCGCACCGGATGCTGGTGGATATTCCAATGGCCAACCTTGAAGCTTTTATAGAAACCTGCGCCGAACTGAGATTCGATAACCAATAGCGCCCGCTCTTTTGGAATTCCGGGGACAGCGACAAGGTGATGCGTGATACGGGATCAGGGTGATTACGCATCACGCATCACGTATCACGCCCAAATCCCATGAAATCCTGAAGAACCAAGTTTCATTTAACTAACAATGGAGCAGCGTTTTATGAATGAAGATCAACGCCAAAAATTAATCACGAATGAATTTTTTAAACGCTTCAACCAAGCGCCAACAGAATGGGTTCGCGCACCAGGCCGGGTTGATCTTATGGGCAGCCATACCGACTATAATCAGGGTTATGTTATGACCATGGCCATCAATCGTGATACCTGGTTGGCGGCCCGACCCCGTTCCGACCGCAATGTGGTCATCTACTCCTTAAATTTAACCGGGGAAGGTAAGTTTAATCTGGATCATATCGTTCATGATACCACCCCCCCTGGACCAATTATGTGCGTGGCGTGGCCCAAGTCTTCCAGGCAGCCGGTTATTCGTTGCCTGGTTTTGATGGCCTGATCCACAGCACCATTCCCTTTGGGGCAGGCTTAAGTTCTTCGGCGGCGCTTGAAGTGGTCACGGCTATGATGTTTAACGTGTTGGCCGGCAATAGGGAATTTGATCGGATAGAACTGGCGCTGCTCTGCCAGCGAGCGGAAAACGAGTTTGTTGGGGTCAATTCCGGCATTCTCGACCAGTACAGTTCGGCGCTGGGCCAGGCCGGACAAGCCCTTTTGTTGGATTGTCGCCACCTGACCCGTCAAATGGCAACCCTCCCAACTCATTTGCAAGTGGTTATTTGCGATACGCAGGCCAAGCGCGAGTTGACCGGCTCGGAGTACGGGCAGCGCCGGGCGCAGTGTGAAGAAGGCGCTCGTCGCCTGGCCGCGCTCTATCCCGGCGTAACCACCCTGCGCGATGTTTCGCTGGACCAATTTAGCCGACACGAGCACGATTTGCCCGAAGTGGTCGCCCGGCGTTGCCGCTTCATCATCGAAGAAAACCAACGCGTATTAGACTTGGCCAAAGCCTTCGTTGCCAACGACTTGGCCTCTATCAAGTCCCTGACCGCAGAGTCTTATGCTGGAGCACGTGATTTGTACGAAATCAGTTGCCGAGAAATGGACACGATGATCAAAGCGATGAACAGCGGTCCTGGCGTCGTCGGCGCTCGCCAGGCGGGAGCCGGTTTCGGCGGCTGTATGATTGCTTTTGTAGAGCAGGGCGCAATTGAAACCTTTGCCAGCCATGTCAAAAAAACTTATCAAGCCAGCACCACCATCGAACCCAGAGTATACCCGGTTGAAGCTGCTGCCGGAGCTGGCCGGATCTAAAGTGGAAGAGGTACATTAAGAGGGGTGAGGTTTATTTAAAGGAACGGGAGGACCGCTATGGCCGGACGTCTACAGGATAAAATTGCCGTTATCACCGGCGCGGGCCGAGGCATCGGTGCGGCGACGGCCCGGCGTTTTGTCGAAGAAGGGGCAAAGGTCGCCATTGCCGAACTTGACCCCCACAGCGGCGAGGCGATGGCCGCCCAATTACACGCCGAGGGGTACCAGGCGCTGGCTGTCCAAACCAATGTCGCCAATCAGGAGTCGGTCAGGCAAATGGTTAAAACGGTCGTCGAGGAATTGGGACCACCTGATATTCTGGTCAACAATGCCGGGATCAATGTTTTCTACGACCCGCTGCAATTAAAGGATGAGGACTGGCAGCGCTGTTTGGCGATAAACCTGGAAGGGATGTGGTTCTGCTGCCGGGCTGTCTTGCCGCACATGCTGGACAAAGGCAGGGGCGCGATTGTGAATATGGCTTCGGCTCACTCCTTCCAAATTATCCCCCAATGCTTTCCTTACCCGGTCGCCAAGCATGGCGTCATCGGGCTAACCCGCGCCCTGGCCATTGAATATGCCGCCCGGAACATCCGGGTGAATGCGGTTTGCCCCGGCTACATTGAAACCCAAATCGCCCTGGATTACTGGAACACCTTCCCCGACCCCGAAAAAGAACGCCAGTATGCCTACAATCTCCATCCGCCCAAGCGCATTGGCACCGTAGATGAGGTCGCCTGGCCTATCGTCTTTCTGGCTTCAGATGAAGCCGGGTTCGTCAACGGCGCAGCCTTGATGGTAGACGGGGGGCGCTCTGTCCTGTATCACGACTGAACCGGCCCGGAGGCTTTGTGACTCCTGAACATCTTACAAGGAGCAAGTTACCAATGAAAAATTATTTGATAACGTTTTTATTTTGGAAGGTGAAGTGGGAGGCCGTCCCCTACAACTGGTTTACCTGCAAGGTCAGAATACGTCGCTGCTGCTGGATACGGGCTGCGCCGACGACCCGGCCAGGTTCATCCTGCCCCAAATCAGTCAGGCCGGCGGCAACCTGGCCCAATTAACCTGGATCATCAACACGCACTGCGACCTGGACCACATCGGCGGCAACCACGAAATGAAACAAGCTGCGCCGGGGGCGCGGTTAGCCTGCGGCGACGCCGACCGAGAAGCTTGCTCCAGCGCTGCCAACCTCATGCGGCTGCGTTATGATGCCTATAAAGAAAGACATCATCTCTACTACAGCGGTGAAGGGCGAGAGGGGCTTATTGCCCAGTGCGGGCAGCCCGAGCCGATTGAGGTGACTTTTGTCGGTGGCGAGCATATTCGTCTGGGACCGGATTGGGAGATTGAAATCCTCAGCCTGCCGGGCCATTCCAAAGGACATCTGGGCCTGCTGGACCGCAAAAACCAGGCCCTTTATGCCGGTGATGCCATCCATGGTGCGGTCTACCTGGGTTTCGACGGGACAGAAAAAATGGGGCCGACTTACCTCCACGTGGACGATTACCTTAGCACCATCCGTTTTGTCGAGCACCTGCCCATTTCAACCTATGTTGGCTGCCATTGGCCGGTCAAACATGGCGCTGAAATCGGTGAATTTTGCGCCGAGTCACGCCAATTTGTTCAAAAAGCTGACCATTTACTGCGCGAATTTTTGATCAAGCCGCACACCCTGGCAGAAGCTTGCCTGGAACTTGGTCCGCACCTGGGCCAGTGGCCGCGTGCTGTAGATACCGAATTGATGTATGCGCTTAATGGGCATTTGGAGCGCCTGGTCGAGCGCGGCCTGGCTCAATTTGAGCAGGCCGCCGGTCAGGCAGCGGTCTATAAATTATCTCACTAATCCAGAGGGCTGGTATGAAAATCACTGCTGTTAAAACTGTTGTCGTTAATGCCCAGATGCGCAACTGGGTCTTTGTCAAGGTAGAAACCGACCAACCGGGTCTCTACGGCTGGGGTGAGGCATCGCTGGAGTGGAAAACGCGGGCGGTGGTGGGAGCTGTTGAGGATTTCGCACCCATGCTCATCGGCGAAGAAGCGGACAGGATTGAGCACCTTTATCAAAAGATGTATCGCCAATCCTTCTTTAGAATGGGCGTGATTGGCATGTCAGCCATTTCGGGCATTGAACAGGCCCTGTGGGATATTCGGGGTAAAGTGCTTAACCAGCCGGTATACCAGTTGTTAGGCGGCGCGGTGCGTGACAAAGTACGTATGTATACCCATCTGGGTGGCGGAGCGATGCATGCAGTTTACGAGACGCAGGCCAGCCAGGATGCCCAGATGTTTGTGGATCGAGCACTGGAGGTGATAGAGCGTGGTTACACCGCCTTGAAAGTGCTCATCACCCCGCCCACTGAAGCCCTCAACAGCATTGCCGCCTATAAGTTTGCCGAAAAAACAATGGCCGCCCTGCGCAGCGCTGTCGGTGATGATATTGATATTATGCTCGATTGTCACGGTCGCCATTTTCCCGGCAATGCTATTGAATTTTGCCGTATCCTGGCTCCTTATCATCCCTACTTTATCGAAGAACCGGTACCGCCGGAAAACATAGACGCGCTGGTTCAGGTACGACAGGCCAGCCCGGTGCCGATTGCTACCGGCGAGCGCCTGGTAACGCGCTTTGGTTTTCGGGAGATTTTTGAAAAGCAGGCCTGTCATATCATCCAGCCCGATCTGTGCCACTGCGGCGGCCTATGGGAAGCAAAAAAAATCGCGGCAATGGCCGAAACCTACTATATGGGTGTCGCTCCCCATAATCCGCTTGGTCCGATTGCCAATGCGGTTGCTCTGCATTTTGGCCTCAGCACCCCTAACTTTCTCATCCAGGAAGATATGCTGACTGATGTTCCCTGGCGCTGGGAGGTCGTTCAATCCACATTGGTTACCAAGGCCGGTTACTGGCAGAAAACCGACGCCCCAGGTTTAGGTATCGAAGTGAATGAACAGGCAGCCCAAAAATATCCTTTCAAGCAGGAAATCATCCAGGCCACCACCGTTCGCGCTCACGATGGGGCAATTCTGGATTGGTAGTCCGGAAATTGGGTGGTCAGCCACAACAGCGGCAGGCCGGACAACTTCCCGAATTCATAGGTTCGTCTCGTTTCGAGGGGGTCGTCCGAGGAAACGATGCAGAGTTCGCAGGTCAAGCCCGGGACGCCACCAGTGGGACTGTCGGTGCAGCGAAAGCTAAAGTGGGCTTTAAGGTCGTTGACACTGAAGGTTGGGCAAGCCGGACGAAAGTGACCAAAACTCTTCTACTGCCTTAGTTTCAGTTTGTGTCTTCGCCGCTTTATGGTTACACTCAAAGAATGAACTTAATCACTCTGGAAAACGTTTCCAAACAATACAGCGAGCGGCAACTGCTCGACCGGATCAGCCTGCTAGTCAATGACGGCGACCGGATTGGGCTGATTGGTATCAACGGCAGCGGCAAGAGCACGCTGCTGCGGCTCGTTGCTGGATTGGAAGCGCCGGATACCGGCCAGGTGATGGTGCGAGGGGGAACACGCATCCAGTATTTGCCCCAGGAGCCGCCGTTGGACGACTCGCTGACGGTGCTGGCCCAACTCTTCGACAGCGATTCGCCCCAGGTGCGCCTGCTGCGCGATTACGAGTGGGCCAGCCAGCAGTTGCATGAACAGCCCGACAGCCGCCACTGGCAGGAACAATTGACCGTCCTGAGCGACCAGATGGAGCACAGCGGCGGCTGGGCGGCCGAGGCCAACGTCAAAGCCATTTTGACCCGCCTGGGCGTGACCAATTTTTCCGCGCCGATTGCCAGCCTGAGCGGCGGCCAGCGCAAGCGGGTCGCCCTGGCCCGCGCCCTGATTGACCGGGCCGATTTGCTGATTCTGGACGAACCCACCAACCATATTGACGCCGAAACCATCGCCTGGCTGGAACAATATTTGCTGACCCAGCCGGGGGCGCTGTTGATGGTCACGCACGATCGCTACTTTCTGGATCGAGTGGTCAACCGCATCATCGAACTGGACCGCCGCCAATTGGTCGGCTACCCTGGTAACTACAGCCAATATCTGGAGCAGAGCGCAACCCGGCGGGAAATGCTGGTGACGACTGAAGTCAAACGCCAAAATTTGCTGCGGCGGGAGCTGGAATGGCTGCGGCGAGGGGCGCAGGCGCGCAGCACCAAACAAAAGGCACGCATTCAGCGGGTCGAAGAATTGCAGCAGTTGGCTTTTGAGCGGGGCGATCAGACCGTCTCGATGGCGCTGGCGGGCCGGCGGTTGGACAAAAAGATGCTGCAAGCCTAGTAATTTGAGCAAATCGTTTGAGGGCCGACCGCTGTTCCAAAACGTGGATTTCACCCTGGAATCGGGCGACCGGATCGGCATTATCGGCCCTAATGGAGCGGGCAAAAGCACGCTGTTAAATATTCTGTCAGGCCAGCTTACGCCTGACAGCGGCATGGTCGAGTGGGGCGAGACAGTCCACCTGGGCTATTACGACCAGCAGAGCCGCGGCCTGGACGAGTCACAGCGGGTGATTGATTTTATCGAAAATGAAGTGCCGCTGATTCGGACCAAAGACGGCAGTTTGCTCAGCGCTTTTCAGATGTTGGAATGGTTTCTGTTTCCGCGGGCGCAGCAATACGCTTACATTAGCACTCTGAGCGGCGGGGAGCGGCGGCGGCTGTACCTGCTGTACAAGCTGATCCACCAGCCCAACGTGCTGCTGCTGGACGAACAACCAACGATTTGGACATTCAAACCCTGACGGTGCTGGAGGAATTTCTGGATCATTTCAGGGCAGCCTGGTGGTGGTCAGCCATGACCGCTATTTTCTGGATCGTACCGTAGATTTTCTGGTCAGCTTTGAAGCTGGACGGGTCAGCGCCCGCTATCCCGCGCCATTTGAAACCTATCTCCAGCTTCGGGCCGAAGGGTCGGCCAGCGCACTGCCGGCCCGCTCCGAGACGCCCGTCGAACGCAAAGCCGAAAGCAAAGCCCGTCCCCGCAAACTGTCCTGGAAAGAGCAGCAAGAGATAGACAGTTTGGAGCCACGCCTTGAGCAATTGGAGACGCAAAAGGCGGCGCTTCAGGCGGAGATCAATACCAGCGGCAGCGATTACGTACGGCTGCAAAGCCTGGTGGAACAACTGCACGCCCTCGAAGCCGAGTTGACAGCAGCCGAGGAGCGCTGGCTGGAGTTGTCGGAGGCGGGCGGATTAGGAGGCTGAGGCTATTCCAAGATTTGCATCAGTCAATCCGTGTTGCGTGTTGCGTCTTCCGTTTATCTTACGCAAGACGCAAGACGCCACGCGGATTGAATCGCTGTTTTTTTGGAACCACCCCAAGCTTGTCTTTTGCACTCCGGATTAGGCATGCTATACTGCGATCCGATACTGAACTCCACTTTGAGGCAAGCTGACATTTGAAAACCTTGAGCAATTTTTTGGGCCGCTCGCTGCTGCTGGGGCTGGGATTGTTTTTGCCTTTGCTGGTTTTGGAAATGGGGGTCCGAGTGCTCGGTCTGGCTCCCCGCCCGCAACCGAACCCGGCCATCTGGCAGCCCCACCCGCTGCTGGGCTGGTGGCACATCCCCTACAGCGGCGGTTTATTCCACAGTCAATACAATGAGTTTGAAGCCGAGGTGCGCATCAATGCCCGCAGCCTGCGCGACCGGGAAATTGGTTATGATAACCCCACCGGAGCGCTGCGGGTTCTGTCGCTGGCCGACTCGTTTGGCGAGGCGCTCCAGGTTAATCTGGAGCAGACCTATCACAAGCAGCTTGAAGGACTGCTGGCCGATTCCTTAAAGCAGCCGGTCGAAGTGATTAATGGCGGCGTCGGTGGCTGGGGGACAGACCAGGAAGCGATCTTTTATGTAGCCGAAGGCTTCCGCTACGAGCCAAAAGTGGTGCTGCTGGCTTTTTTTGTGCGCAATGATCCAGTCAACAATTATGGCCCGCTGGAACTGGCCAGTGTGAGTGGGAGTCAACAAAAGGAGTTTTTTAGCCTGTCGCCGGAGGGGGAGTTGATTCCGCCGCCGGAGAAGAAGGCTGAGGCTAAGGCTGAGGCTGAGGGAGTTGAGATTAAGGGCAACGGTGCTCAACCTTTGGCGCAGCCTGAACACAATCCGATTCTTTTGCCGCTGGCGGACACGTTGTGGCGGTGGTCGGCGCTGTATCGGTTGATTGTGCCGTATCTGCGGGATATTCCGCCGGTGGTTCAGAAGATTGGGCCAAGTGGGGTCTTGGGTGGTGAGGGGGTCGTGCGGGCCGGTCATCCGACCACGCCGGTGCATTTTTTTGTCTATCAATCCCCCCCCAGCGCGGAGTTTGAAGCCGCCTGGACTTTGACCGAAGCCATTATCAAGCGGCTGCGCGACGAGGTGGAAAGCCACGGGGCCAGGCTGGCAGTGGTCATCATTGGCGCGCCGGAACAGGTCTATCCGGTGGAAGGGGAACGGCTGCTGGCGGCCAATCCCGCGCTGCAAAACTTGACGCTCGATTTGGAGCTGCCCAACCAGCGACTGGGTACTTTTTTGGCGATGGAGCAGATTCCCTACCTCGATTTGCTGCCGGTTTTTCGCCAGGCCGCCACTGACCCGGCTACACCGCCGCTCCATTTTCGTCACGATGGGCATTGGACTGTGACCGGCCACCGGCTGGCCGCCGAGTCCATCCAGAAATTTTTATTGGAAGAGTTGGGGAGCAATTGAAATAAACTGAGGCGGATAAAGCGTTCCGAGACGAAATTCGGTTAATCCGTGTTGCGTGTTGCGTGTTCCGTTTGTCTTACGGAACACGCAACACGGATTGAAAGACTATTTTCCTTGAAACTACTTATTCCACATAAACATGCTTGTACCGAGGCAGGCCGCCTTGTTTCAGCAAAACGGGGATGACACGAGCCAGGCTGGTGGGAGTCCAGAGCGAGCCGGCGGCGCGGGTGGTTCGGCTTTCGATGGCCCGGCGCAAATCGTCGGCGGTGCGGCCTTTAAACCAGGTGAAAGACTGGCCGACGGTAAAGGGGGCGTGCGAGTCGCTGCCGCCCAGTTCGGCCAGATTTTGGCCTTTGTGCCGGTTCAGCCAGGTGGTGAGGGGGTTGCTCAAAAAGTTGGTTGGAAAACCGTTGCGCGCCTCGACCCCGTCGAGGGGCAGGTCAAAAATTTTTACGCCCAGACCACACATATTATTCAGGGTTGACCAGCGGCTAAAGGGGTGAACCGCTACAGCCAGTCCGCCCTGGGCATGAATGGCCTCGATGGCTTGGGCGGCGGTTTTATATTTGGGCATGGTAGATTTCAAAAACAGGCCCACCACGTCGCCATCCACCGTCGAGAATTCCTGCCCGATAATTACTTCCAGAGGCAATCTCAGCCGGTGGGCGTGGGACTGGGCAATAAAAGCACCATCGGCGGTGTCGTGATCGGTAATGGCAATAACCCGGATATCGGTTTGGCGGGCAATAATTTCGACCGTCTCTTCGGGCGACATCAGGCCATCGCTGAAGCGGGTGTGCATGTGGGTGTCGGCTTTGCTATACATGGATTGTCCTTTCGATAGCTGTCTCATTGAAAATCCAACCTTAATTATGGCGCAGAATCATTGAAAATAAATGAGAAAAGTATAGGGAAAAAGTTAGGCTTCTCAAGGGGCGTCTTTCACAATGAGTGGCCGCGTCTATGAAATCCATCACCCCTGTTGTATAATTCTCCCAAATCTAAAACACAGGCTAGAAATCGAAAAACAAATGGATCAAGTACAGATCAGAAATTTTTGTATCATCGCCCACATTGACCACGGCAAAAGCACTCTGGCCGACCGTTTGCTGCAAAGCACCGGCGCTATTGCGGAGCGGGACATGCAGGAACAAATGCTCGACAGCATGGACCTGGAACGAGAGAAAGGTGTGACCATCAAGGCTTCGGCGGTGCGGCTGCCTTACACCGCCGCCGATGGTCAAACTTATGAACTGAATCTCATTGACACCCCCGGCCATGTTGACTTTACCTACGAGGTCAGCCGGGCGCTGGCCGCCTGCGAGGGCGCGGTGCTGGTGGTTGACGCCACCCAGGGCATCGAAGCTCAAACCCTGGCCAATTTATACCTGGCCCTGGATTACAAACTGGAAATTGTGCCGGTGGTCAACAAGATTGACCTGGCCTCAGCTCGGCCCGAAGAAGTGGCCCAGGAAGTCGAAGATTTGATCGGGATTGACGCGGCGGATGTGCTGCCGGTCAGCGCCAAAACCGGCATGGGTGTGGATGAATTGCTGGCCGCCATTGTGGCCCGCATTCCGCCCCCGACCGGAAACTTCGACGCGCCCCTGCGTGCCCTGATTTTTGACAGCCATTACGACGCCTACAAGGGTGTTATTGCCTATGTGCGTGTGGTGGACGGGCAATTAAAGAAGAGCGATGTGGTGCAATTGTTGGCGACCAACCGCACGGTCGAGCCGCTGGAGATTGGTTATTTTAAACCGGGCATGCAACCGACCGATCAACTGAACGCCGGCGAGGTTGGTTATATCGCCACCGGTCTGAAAACCATCCGCGATGTGCGGGTGGGCGATACAGTGGCTAACACGTTGAACGCCGAAGGTTCAACGTTCAGCGTTCAACCGCTGCCCGGCTACAATCCAATCAAGCCGATGGTTTTTGCCGGGTTTTATCCCACCCAGGCCGAGGATTACAACCTGCTCAAAGATGCGTTGGAAAAGCTGCAACTCAACGATGCCTCGCTGATTTATCAGCCGGAATCGAGCCAGGCTTTGGGCTTTGGTTTTCGGGTGGGGTTTTTGGGGCTATTCCACATGGAAATCATTCAGGAACGGCTGGAGCGGGAATATGATTTGGATTTGCTGGCAACTTCGCCCAGTGTGGAATATGAAATTGTTAAAACCAACGGCGAAAAGATTCTCATTGACAACCCGGCCGACATGCCCGACCCGACCCTGATTGACACCGTGGCCGAGCCGTGGATGCACATCAGCGTTTTTACCCCGGCGGATTATATCGGCCCGATTATGGACATCACCACCCGGCGGCGGGGCGAATTTATCAAGATGGAATACCTGGACGAAAAACGGGTAATGATGGAATATTTCCTGCCGCTGTCGGAAATGATTGTGGATTATTACGACCAGCTCAAAAGCGCCACGCGCGGCTATGCCTCGCTGGATTATCGCTTTGAGGGCTACCGGCCCAGCGACCTGGTCAAGCTGGATGTGCTGGTCAACAGCGATCCGGTGGATGCCCTGAGCATCATCGTTCACCGCGACCAGAGCTACAATCGCGGCCAAAAGCTGGTCAGCAAGCTCAAGGAGGTCATTCCCCGGCAGCAGTTTGTGGTGCCGATTCAGGCGGCGGTAGGCAAAAAGATTATCAGCCGGGCCAATGTGCAGGCCATGCGTAAAGACGTGCTGGCCAAGTGCTACGGCGGCGACATCACCCGTAAGCGCAAGCTCCTGGAAAAGCAAAAGAAGGGCAAAAAGCGCATGAAAATGGTCGGCAGCGTCGAGATTCCGCAAGAGGCGTTTATGTCGGTGCTGCGGCTGGGAGAGGAGTAAGTGTGATCGCTGAACCGTTATTAAAATCTAATCTAACCGAATTAACCCGACCAATAACAGGTGAAATGTTATCCAAACTGGGAAATATTGGCCCCGCAGAATTGGTTAAAGGAGAGATTGTTTATATGTCGCCCACCGGGCATCCACACGGTTACATAGAAATTAACATCGGTGGCATTCTTAGAGAATTCGTGCGCAAACATAAGCTGGGGCGGGTAATTGGAGGAGAGGTTGGCATCTATACTCAACGTAACCCCGATACGGTGCGGGCCGCCGATGTGGCCTTCATTTCACGGGGACGATTGGCCCAGGTAAGATCGCAGAGTTATCTGGATATTGCACCAGAATTGGTGGTGGAAGTTCTATCACCGGATGACGCCTGGAGCGAGGTGATGGAGAAACTGGAAGAGTACTTCGTCGTCGGGACTCTATCAGTCTGGATTGCCGACCCGAAACGGGAGCAGATTTACGTTTATCATTCGCTCACCGAAGTGCAGCGTTTCTCCAGCGGCGAAGTTCTGGCAGATGAAAAAGTTTTGCCGGGGTTCAGTGTACCCGTGGCAGAGTTGTTTGCGGCTGAGTAATCTGTTACCTTCAAGAATAATTTTAGACTTCCGAGAATGGTAAAAGTTGAAATTCCTCAAGAGCAATTAACCGATTTTTGTCACCGCTATCACGTCCGTGAATTGGCTCTATTTGGCTCTGTCTTGCGCGACGACTTTAGACCTGACAGCGATATTGATGTGTTAGTAGAATTTGAACCAGAAGCCAGGATAACTCTATTGACCTTAAGCGGTATGCAAATTGAATTAGCAGAAATTCTACAACGCCCGGTTGATTTGGTGTTGCGCGATAGCTTAAAACCGCTCATTCGTGAGTCGGTCTTATCGAGTGCTGAGACAATTTATGCGAAGTACTGAACTGTATCTGACAGATATTGTTGAAGCTGCTGATGCAATTGGTCGCTTTATCGCTGGAGTTGAACTTAACGATTTTTTGAGTGATGAGAAGGGCAAAGCGCGATACTTCAAAAATTGATTGTGATTGGTGAGGCTGTGGCTCGGTTACCCGATGATTTCCGGAATCGCTACCCTGATGTTGAATGGCCCAAGATCGTCGGTCTGCGAAACATTATCGTTCATGGGTATTTCTCTATAAAAGACACGAGATGGTTCAGAAATTGGTTGACACATTAACAACAGAATAGGTTTACAGGAGCCACCGGATCAGGCAAGATAAGGGTTGCGAGACCAATCAAACCTGATCGAAGGAGGCTCCTAATGGTACAGTATCGGCTTAGTGAGTTGGAATTGTCAACTCGAGTGCGGCTCACCGCCGAGATGGTGTTGAGTGCCCAAGAACGAGGGTGGGGGCGAGCCAGCCAACTGGCCCAACAGTATGGGGTATCACGGACGCTGTTGTACGAGTGGCGGGCTAAAGCCTTGCAGAGTTTACAGGAAATGTTGCAGCCTCATTGTCCCGGACCCCGCCCGCTCCGGCAAAGCCTGGAAATCAGTTCCAGTTTCATCCAGCGGGCGATTGCGCTTTGGCCGATGCTAACCGGAAGCGTGCGGGGCATCCAAACCGGGCTGGAACTGTTGTTGGGCGTTGAGCGGTCGGTTGGCTACATCAGCGAAACGCTCCAGACAGCGGGCGAGCAGGCGGCAGCCTATAACCAAGCCGTCGTGATCCCTTTGCCGGTCTTGGCGGAAGCAGATGAGATTTTTCAAGGGCGGCGACCGTGTCTGACCGTAGTGGACGGACGTTCCTTTGTGGCTTTGAACCTGACCCCGGCTGAGAGCCGCGATGCAACCCAGTGGGGAGTGACCTTTCTCGAACTGGCGGAGCGCGGGGTTCAATTCCACGACCTGGTTAGTGATGGAGCCAAAGGCATCCGGGCGGGGGTTCAAGAGGCCCAGTTAGGCATCCCGCTCCGGCCCGATTTGTTCCACCTGCTTCAGGAGGCTCATCCCATTACCCGCCGTCTGGAACGAGACGCCTACCAGGCCATAGAAACCGTGGAGCGGGTACGACGGGCAGAACAGGAAGCGCTCGCTCACCAACGACGGCGAGGCCGTCCTCTTAAAGTTGACCGGTCTTTGGCTGAAGCCCTCCGCCAAGAGACCCAGGCCATCACCCAGTTTGACCTATGGCGCTGGCTCTTGCACGAGGCTCGCCTGGCTTTAGAACCTATCCAGCCAGGTTATCGCTTGGGGAGCGCCCAAACAGCCCGTGATACCTTACAGACGGTAGTGACGCTCATGAAACAAGTTGGTCACAAAGATGTCATCGCTTTCGCTGAAACCCTACGGGCTCATTTGGAGGACCTGGTCGCTCCTATCGCCTGGTTAGAGCAAACCCTCTCGCCCTGGCGGGCTAACCTATCAGCAGCCGATGAAGCGCTGATCCTCTGGTATGATCAACATCGGTCCAGCCTGACCCTGACTGTTACCGAGGCTTTTCCGCCTGCGCTCCAAGCCGCAACCCTGGCCTTTGTCGAAGCTTTGACCCTGTTTCATCGGGCTTCTTCCCTGGCTGAATCCCTGCATAGCTGGCTGCGGCCTCATTTGCAAATCCATCGCGGCATGCCCGCCTGGCTCGCCCCGTTATTACAACTGTTCTGGAACCATCATCGCTTTCAACGGGGTAAACGGGCCGGAAACACGCCTCTGGAATTGGCTGGGGTCATAGATGCACCCGCTCTGGCAGCGATCCTGGACCACTTATTTATGGAGGCGTAAGCGTACTGCCTTAAACCTATTTTGTTAAGGTACAAAAAAGTGTCAACCTATCTGTGGCTCGCTATGAACCATCTCAAAGACACCATTATTTATGCAACAGCAACGACCGATGTTCCTGACCTACGTCACAAAGTTGCCCTCATTTTGGCTCAAGAGTTCAACAAAGAAATTTAAACGGAGGTATCCTTTTGCAGGAAAAATTAGAATTCCTTACCGCGAAACTTAAAGACATCAAAAACCTTCAGGCCGCCGAGGCGGTTCTGGGCTGGGATCAGCAGGTGTTTATGCCGCCCGGTGGAGCCGAGGCGCGGGCCGAACAACTGGCTACCCTCAGCAAAATCAGCCATGAGATGTTCACTACGGATGAAATTGGGCTGCTGTTGAGCGACCTGGCCCAAACCGATCTTCCCTACGACTCCGACGAAGCCAGCCTGATCCGGGTGGTTCAGCGGGATTATGATAAAGCTCGCAAATTGCCTTCCAGTCTGGTAGCGGAAATGAGCCGGACCTTCTCGCTGGGGCAGCAAATCTGGACCCAGGCCAGGGCCAAGCAGGATTTTGCCCACTTTCAGGAGATTCTGACCAAGATTGTTGATTTGAACATCCAGGTAGCCGAAGCCTTTGGCTATGATGAGTGCCTCTACGATGCTTTGCTCGACCAATTTGAGCCGGGCATGAAAACGGCGGAAGTCAACCGGGTCTTTGGCGAACTCAAGGCCGAACTGGTGCCGCTGGTGCAGGCCATCGCCGCACAAGCCGGTCAGGTGGACGACTCGATTTTGAAGCAGGAGTTTGATGAAACCGCCCAATGGGATTTTGGCATGATTCCGCTTAAAGCCATCGGCTTTAACCTGGAGCGAGGCCGGCAGGATAAATCTGTCCACCCCTTCACTATCAATTTCTCTATCAACGATGTGCGGATTACCACCCGCATTCATAAAGACCTGTTCCCGTCGGCGTTGTTCAGCACCCTGCACGAGGGAGGCCACGCCATGTACGAGCAGAACAGTGACCCGGCCCTGGAAGGCAGCTTTTTGGCCGGCGGCACCTCGCTGGGTGTCCACGAGTCGCAATCGCGCCTGTGGGAAAATGTTCTGGGCCGCAGCCGGGAGTTCTGGCAGTTCTATTATCCCCAGTTGCAAGGGTTCTTTCCGGCTCAGTTAAACAATGTCAGCCTGGACGCCTTTTACCGAGCCATCAATAAGGTCGAGCCTTCCCTTATCCGGGTTGAGGCCGACGAAGTGACTTACAATTTGCACATCTTCCTGCGTTTTGAGCTGGAGCAGGCTTTGCTGGAAAAGCGTCTGGCAGTGGCCGATTTACCGGAAGCCTGGAACGCCAAAATGCAGGAGTCGTTGGGGTTGACTCCGCCCAATGACGCCCTGGGCGTATTGCAGGATATTCACTGGTCGAGCGGGATGATGGGCTATTTTCCCACCTATACCCTGGGGAATGTGCTCTCGCTCCAGTTTTATCAGCAAACCCTGCGCGACATCCCCGACCTGCCGGAGCAGTTCAGCCGGGGCGAGTTTGGAGCGCTGCTAGGCTGGTTCAGCGACAAGATTCACCGGCATGGCCGCAAATTTACCGCCAACGAACTGGTCCAGCGCATCACCGGCACTGAGGGCATCCAGGCTCAACCCTATCTGGATTACATCAAACGCAAATACACCCAAATCTATGGCTTATGAAGAGGCGATGAGGCGAAGCAATGAAGAGACGATAAGAGAAAGAGAGGGGGAAAACACTCTCGCCTCCTCGCCTCCTCGCCTCCTCGCCTCCTCGCCTCTCTTAGCCCTCGTCGGCCCGACGGCTGTTGGCAAAACCGCTTTTTCGCTGCAAATTGCCCAGGACTACAACGGCGAAATCATCTCCGCCGATTCGCGCCAGATTTATCGTGGACTGGATATTGGCGCAGCCAAAGCAACGCCGGAGCAGCAGGCGTTAGCACCCCACCACCTGCTTGATGTCGTTACCCCCGACCAAATTTTAACCCTGGCTGAATTTCAAGAACGCGCCTATGCCACCATTGCCGCGATTCACGCCCGGCAGCGCTTGCCGATTTTGGTCGGCGGGACAGGCCAGTGGGTTCAGGCCGTGGTTGAAGGCTGGGGCGTGCCCCGCGTGCCGCCGGACCCAGAACTGCGGGCCGCGCTTGAAGCCGAGGCTGAAACTATCGGCTCAACGGCTTTTCACGCGCGTCTGGCGGCGGTTGACCCACAGGCGGCCCAAAAGCTCGATCCCCGCAATGTGCGCCGGGTGATTCGGGCGCTGGAAGTTTATCACAAAACCGGCATTCCCATCAGCCAGCACCAGCAAAAAAACGCGCCGCCTTATCACATTTTGCAACTTGGGTTGACCATGCCCCGCGAGGCGCTTTACCAGCGCGTTGACCAGCGCATTGACCGCATGCTGGAAATGGGTCTGGTGGCCGAAGTCGAGCGGCTGGTGAAGGCCGGCTATGGCTGGGACTTGCCGGCCATGTCGGGCCTGGGTTATAAGCAGATTGGCTACTATTTACGGGGTGAGCTTAGCCTGGAAGAGGTGGTGGCTCTCATCAAAAAAGAGACGCGCCGCTATGTCCGCCAGCAGTACAACTGGTTCCGGCTGGATAATCCCCGCATTACCTGGGTTGAGGTAGGCCAGGAGCCGGAGCAAGCATACCGCGAAATAAAACGTTTTTTGGATGAGGCTGTCGGGAGAGAAAAAAATTAAGAAATTAGAAATTAGAATTAACCTGATTGACTGTCTGGCTCAACTTCTTAATTCTTATTTCTTAATTCTTATATCTTCAGCATTTGTTCTTTGAGATGGCTATTATCAAGCGGCAGGGTAAAGGTGAAAGTGGTGCTTTCACCCTCTTCACTTTCGGCATAAATTTCTCCACCGCAGACATTGACCATGCCCTTGGCAATGGAAAGCCCCAGGCCAATGCCTCCATGCTCACGGGTCAGTGATTTCTCCACTTGATAAAAACGCTCAAATACGCGGGTCAATTCCTTTTTAGGAATGCTGATACCGGTATTGGTAACGGAAATTGTGGCGTTGTTTTCCCCAGTCACTCTGGCCTTAAAGATAATCTGACCGCCTGCCGGGGTAAACTTTACCGCATTGTGAATGAGATTAACAATAATCAGATCAATTTTTTGCTGGTCGGCCACCATCTCCGGAAAGTCAACCGGGATGTCAATCTCGATAGATAGCTTTTTCTCTTCGCTCCACAGGGATAAATCATCTACGGCGGCCTGAACAGCTTCGAGCAAGATCAGCGGCTCTCTTGATAACGAAACCAGGCCGCTTTCGAGGGACTGTAGGCTGAGCATGTCGTCAATCAGGTGGGTCAAACGCATCGAATTGCGCATAATGGTAGCCATGTAATCGCGCTGGACCCCTGCCAAATCTTCCTCCAGCATGCTGGCATACCCCATTAAAATAGCCAGCGGGGTTCGCAGTTCGTGGGCGGCAATATTGATAAACTCACTCTTCATGTGGTCGAGGATTTTTAGCTCATCATAGGCTTTTTGAATTTCAGAGAAGAGATGAGCGTTTTCCAGGGCAATGCTGGCTTGACCGGCCAGGACTGACAAGAAGTTGCTGTCGCCGGTGGTAAAATCACTGCCGGCCCGGGCCAAAATCAACGCGCCCAGGATCGACTCTTTTGATTTAAGCGGTGTGACAATGACAAACTGCGCCCCCAGTTTTTCCAGAAAAGTCTGCTGCTCGGAAGTGGCAGTCTGAACATTAAATAGAAGCTGGGGACTGCCTTCAAAATAACTCTGGCTAATTGATAACTGGCCTGCTGTTGTTGTTGGCCGGCCTCGTCATCGGCCTCCGTTTGAAAATGAGAAGTAATTTCACCCCCAGAAAAGGTATAGATGCGGGCAAAATCTGCTTTTGTTTCCGTGCTGGCAATATCCAACAGGCGGCGCAAAACCTCATCCGTTTCAACCGTGCCCAACAGAGTTTTATTCAGTTCAAACAAGGGAATGAGAGACCGCAGGCGAACATTTTCCTTGCGTAAGCGTTCCTTATCCAGGGCTTTGGCAATGGCCATGTTCAGTTCATCGGGCGAAAAAGGTTTCATCACAAATTCGTCAATCCCCAATTTCAGCGCTTCGATAGCCATGTCCATCGTGCTAAAGCCGGTCATGGTGACACAAATAATATTAGAGGCAAACTGCTTGACCGCCTGAGCCACCTCTAAGCCGCTCATACCCGGCATCCGAATATCGGTTAAGAGCAAATCAAAATGCTCTTTTTGGGCATATTCTACCACCTCGCGCCCGCTATGAGCGATGGTAACTTGATAACCTTTATTCTCCAGAATTCGTTTGCAGAGGTCAAGAACATCGGATTCGTCATCAACGACAATTATTTTTTCGCTGCTCATCAAATTGTCTCCCCTCTGTTCCAGGTGAAAAACGTAAGTGTAGTATATAACAGAAATAGATTTTGGCCGGGCAGGTGACCAGTAAGCTTGAACCTGTTGACTTATACAAATTATATACTATTTCAGAGGTGCTTTGCAAACGCTGGGATTTTTCTGGACTACGAAAGAAGTACCAGAGGAAACAGCGGGCTAATCTTTAATAGCCTGCCTGATTTCATACGCCAGGTGGCCAAATTCCTCGCTGTACTCAATCCCTTTGGGGCGGGGTCGGGGCAAATTAATCACAAATTCGGCAGAAATAGTGGCCGGGCGCGGGCTGAGCACCAGCACTCGGTCGGCCAAAAACACAGCTTCGCGGATGTTGTGGGTTACCATAACGGCAGTGAGATTGCGACTCTGCCACAGGCGGAGCAGTTCCACATTGAGCCGTTCACGGGTCAAGGCATCCAGAGCGCCAAACGGTTCGTCCAGCAACAAAATTTGCGGCTGTTGAATCAGGGCGCGGGCCACAGCCACCCGCTGTTCCATCCCGCCCGAAAGCTGTTTGGGATAAGCCGCGGCAAACTCGCTCAGACCAACCAGCGCCAAAGCCTCCTGGCCCTGCTGCTGCGCTTCGACGGCAGGGGCGGCTTGAATCTGAAGGGGTAATAACACATTATCCAGCACAGTCCGCCAGGGCATGAGGTTTGGCTTTTGGAAAACAATACTGATTTCCGGCTGCGGTTTGGTTAGCGGCTCACCGGCCAGCCAGACTTGCCCTTTAGTCGGCGGAAAAAGTCCGGCCAGGATTTGCAGCAAAGTGGTTTTGCCCGAACCGGACGGTCCCACAATACACAGAAATTCGCCGGATGAGACGGAAAAACTGATATTGGCAATAGTTAACAGGCTGCCGTTATTGGGGCTGTCAAATGCTTTGTAGAGTGACTCAACTTGAAGAATGGGTGGCATAAGATTATCGAGATTAGAGATTGGAGATTTTACAATCTCTAATCTCCAATCTCCGAGTTTACAACGTTATTTTGGATGTGTCCTATTTTGTTTCGACAAACTTATTGGTGTAAAGCGTTTCAGGCTCAAGCGGTTTTTCCAGCAAGCCAGTTTTGCTCATAAACTCAACTGACTCTTGCCACGCCTGGGGATTCGACTCGCCCAGTTTGTCGCTTTGCCACAGCGTAATCGAATCCTCTAACACTTTCCGCTGGGTGGGAGCTTTGTCATCGGTGATTTCGGGAATGACTTTCCGAACAATGGCGAAGGCATCGTCAGGCTTGGCGATGGTCTCTTGCAGACCGCGCAAACTGGCTCGCACCATACCTTGCACCAAGTCCGGGTCATCGGCTATCAGCTTCTCTCCCACCACAATCCCATTGGCAACCAGGTCAAGGTAATCAGACACTTGCAACACATTTACCTCAATACCCTGGCTGCGAAGCTGGTTCGGCTCGTTGGCAATGTAGATCATAGCCGCGTCAACCACGCCCTGCTGTACGGCAGCCGTCTGGGTGAAACCAATATCTGCCACCGTGATCGCGCTTTCGTCGAGTTGAGCGGCATAAACCAACCCCTTCCAGCCGATAAACGACGCCCCAAAAAATCCCGGTAACCCCACTTTTTTGCCCGCCAGATCGCCCGGTTTGGTAATGCCTTTATCAGCCGGAGAAACCAAAGCCACCGGATAACGTTGATACCACTTCATCACATAGGTAATCGGCAAGCCCTGAGCGCGGGCCAGAATCACCTGATCGCCACTAGCCACGGCAAATTCCCGTTCGCCCTGCGCGGCCAGGGCCACAAAATCATTTTCAAATCCATATTCAATTTCAACTTCAAGCCCTTCTTCGGCGTAAAAGCCCTTACTTTGGGCCACGTAAAACGGCGCAAACTGAACATCGGGAATGTAGCCGACCCCTAATTTGACCTTGCGCAGCTCACCTGACGCCACCGGCGCTTCGGTTGTGACAGCGGGGGCAGCCTGAGACGGCGCTTGAGCGGCTTCTGCGCCGCACGCCACCAGCCCCACCAGGGCCACGAATAGAAAAACCCACTTCATCCAGAACTTCATCCTACCTTCTGCTCCTTAAGAAATAGAGATTAGAGATTAGAGATTGGAGATTAGATTAATCTCTAATCTCCAATCTCGGCTTCTATTATCGCCGCCAGGCCAGGAGCCAATGCTCCAGCCCGGTAACAAGCAAATATAAACACAGCGAAATGCTGGCCAACGTAATCAACGCGGCGAACATAAGCGGCGTGTCAAACAGACCTTTGGAGAGATTAATCAAAAACCCCAAGCCCTGGTCCGCCCCAACAAACTCGCCGACCACCGCCCCAATCACCGACAGCGTTACCCCAATTTTTAGGCCACCCAGCAGCACCGGCATTGCCGCCGGGATTTCCAGCATAATAAAGGTCTGCCAGCGATTGGCCCGCAGGGAACGCATCAGCGTTTTCAAACCAGCGTCCACCGAGCGAATCCCGACAATGGTATTGACCAGCACCGGAAAGAAAACTACCAGGGCGCAAATAAGCACTTTACTGACCTTACCGGAACCAAACCAGATCACCAGGAGCGGGGCAATCGCCACCGCCGGAATGGACTGCGAGGCCACGATGTACGGTCCGGCCAGCCGCTCCAACAGCGGGCTTTTGGCCAGCAAATAACCCAGGATTGTGGCGGTGCTCAATCCCAGGGTCAAACCGCCGATAATTGCCGCCAGGGTGGCCTGGCTGTGATGCCATAACAGGCCGTTAGCGATAATTTCGCCCAGTTGATTGAACACGCTGGCCGGATCGGGCAGAATGAAGGTGGGGTAATTGCCCACAGCCACAATCAGCGACCATAAGCCCAGCAGTAGAATAATCCCCAAGGGCAAAGCCACTACTTCCAAACCGATCTTCTGCCAGTGAGATTTCTTGGGTTGGCTTTGAAAAGTGATAGAATGGACCGCTGCTGTATCCAGAATTTTAACCATCTCGTGCATTGGATTGACCCTTTCTTAACGAGGCGTCAACTTTAGTTTCGGCCCCTAAAACAAAAATGCCCCAAATGTTAGCACAAACGCAAACATCGGGGCAACCGTAGTCTGACAAGGCAGAATCAAGCTGACATAACTCTAACAGCCTGACGCCTATTGCCAGCCACAAAAACCCCGAAGCACATGCATAAATGTACTCCGGGGCAAACTTGGCTTCAGTGAATACCCAAAAAATAGGTTTCCTGAATGAATTACCTTCTCCCATCCGGACTATACCGTCGGCTTCAGAATTACACTGAATCGGCGCTAACCTTCTCCCACTTTTACAGCAGGCAGATTAAACTTGGGTTTTAATCTCTTTTAATAGCTCCTCCTAAATCAAATTTGATTCAGGAGCCGGTTAGCGTTCGCGGGCTTGGCTGCCCCCGCAGCCTCACCGCCGGTCGGGAATTACGGCCAACCCGATAGATTGACCTTTCACCCTGCCCCGAAGGTAGTTATTCTATTTGAAGTTGATTATAGTGAAATTCGCCGAGTTGTCAATAGTTAACGGAATGGCGAATGGGCGAATGGCGAATAACGGTCAAAAATGCTTCATTCGCCATTCGCTTATTCGCAGATTCATCACGGCGTGCCGGGTTGAATCACAAAGGTGGCTGTCGCCACTGTTTGGCCGTTGACTTCTAATGTCACTTTGTAGGGGCCGGGCTGGTAGCCGCCGGTCGGGTTGTAAAAAACCCAGGCGGTGCCGCTGCTGTTATACCCCGACGACCAGACATCCTGGTAGGCGTCCAACTCCGTATCGGCCCAGGTCCAGCGATGGGTCCAGGTGGTACCCGGTTTAAGGCCATCATAATCAAAAAAGAGATAGACCGGCTGCGTGCCGGGGCGGAAAGAAGTCCCGATCTGTTCAGGTTGATTATCTTCGCCAATCTCCTGGGTCAGGCGCAGGTTGGTAAACGGGCTGTCGGCGGCAAGGGTGGGTGCGCCTGGCGTGGGCAGCGGCACAAAGGTAGGCGTCACGGTGGGCGTTGCGGTGGACTCAGGCGTTGGCATAGGAGTTTCGGTCGGTTCGACTGCTACGACGGCGGGCGCATTATTTGGCTCTCCCTCAATCTCAGCCGAACCTTGAGCCACAGCAGTAGGCGTGGTTGGAACAGGTTCCGTAGTGCTGCCAGGCGCGGGCTGGAAAACGTTTAACATGGAGACCACCCAAAAACCCAAAGCCAGCAGCAAGGCAATCACCGGGATAGCGATCAAAAGCCACACCCAGGACCGTTTCCAGACCGGCAGGTTTGATTGCAGCCCGGCTTCTTTGATTTGCGCCGCTGCCGCCGCCGGAGCGCGCACCGGGGCAGTGCCCTCCGCCGCTACCGACAAGGCCCGCACAAATTCCGCGCCGGTATTGTAACGCAGTTCCAGCCCTTTGGAGAGCATCCGCCCAATGGCTTCACTCAGAG
>JAAUSP010000323.1 GCA_012032575.1 Anaerolineales bacterium
AAAGCTGGCCCGCGTGACCGGGAGCGGGCCTTCCGTGCCGGTCTCCGGTTCCCCGTCTTCGGTCGAGATTGCGGATGAGACCACAGAAACCGGCCTGCTTTATTGCTATCGTCATCCTCAAACCCAAACCGGCCTGCGCTGCAATCGCTGTAACAGACCAATTTGCCCCAAGTGCGCCCGGCGCACCCCGGTTGGTTTCCGCTGTCCTGAGTGTATCCGCGAGCAGGAAGAAAAATTCTACAGCGGCGGCAATATGGATTATGTCATCGCAGCGGTGATCGCCCTGCCCTTGTCGCTGGTTACAGCCGGATTATTTACCTTTATTCTGGGTGGCATTGGCTTTTTTGTCATTTTGATTAGCCTCATTGTCGCTCCGGCGGTGGCCGGCTTTATCGCCGAGGCCGTACGATGGGCGGTTGGCAAGCGACGCTCGCGTTATTTGGGCCACGTGGTTGCCGGCTGTGTGATTTTAGGCGCCGCTCCCTTTTTGATATTTTTGCTGTTGGCGGGCAGCGTGTTTTCGCTGTTGGCCCCCGGTATCTTTATGTTTTTGGGGGCAGCCACAGTTTTTGCCCGGCTGCGCTAAAAAAGTGACCGGCACTGGAGTGCCCTTTTTTTGACAATTGGCCTATTGACTATTTAACCTGCTTCCCTGATAATCACATTAATCTTTCAAACTTTCAGCCAATTATTAATCCATGATGGCTCCGCCGAATTTATTAGAACAACTGTCGGCCTATGTACCCACGCCAGTCGCCCGGGCTATTTTTCAGCAGCCCTATGTTGTAACGGAGCCAACGGCTCACCGCTTTCCGGCGGCAGTTTTGTTCACCGATATTTCCGGTTTCACCCCCCTCAGCGAATTGCTCAGCCAGGCCGGTCCCACCGGCACCGAAGAACTGACCCACCTCATTAACCAATATTTCACCGGCATGATTGAAATCGTGCAGGCTTATCACGGCCAGGTGATCAAATTCTCCGGCGATGCGCTGACCGTTCTGTTTCCCACTCAGGAAATTTCAATGCCGTCGGCCGTCCGCCGGGCCGGTGAGTGTGCCCTGGCTATGCAGGGTAAAATGGCCGAATTTGCCAACCTAAAAATATCACGCGGCTCGGCCTCGCTCTCGATGAAGGCCGGGATTGGCGCTGGAAGTGTGCTGGAGTGTAATATCGGCGGGGTAGCCGGGCATTGGGAGTACGTGGTTGGCGGCGACCCGCTGGCGCAGGTGGCCAAAGCGGAACATTACGCTCAACCCGGCCAAATTATCCTCAGTCCCTCAGCCTGGCAGGAAGCTCAATCATTTTTTAGCGGCCTGGCGGTACCGGGCACCCCCGGTTTTATCAGACTGGGTGAAATTTTAACCCCGCTGCCCGCATCACCGCCTGAGGTTCTCGATTGGAGCCAACTCGAACCGGTCGAAGCGGCTATTGCCGAAAAAGGTCTACGCAGCTACGTGCCGGATACGGTCAAAGATCGCCTGGGTGAGCAGTCCGACTGGTTGGCCGAACTGCGGCGAATCACCGTGCTTTTTGTCGGGATCGGCGGCTTTGACTACGAAACCGCCCATGTAGCCGAACAGTTGCAAGATTTTTTGCAGGCCATCCAGGAATTGGTGCAACGGTTTGAGGGTTCACTCAACAAAGTGGCGGTTGATGACAAAGGCACGGTCCTGCTGATCCTGTTTGGCGCGCGCCTTTCTCCCACGAGGATGACATAACCCGCGCGGTGGCCTGCGCCCTGGATTTGCAGGCAGTGGCCAAACAGCAAGGGCTACGCATGTCAATTGGCATTACTGAAGGCAGTTTGTTTGCCGGGCCTGTGGGTGGACCCAGCCGGCGGGAATACACGGTTATCGGTGATACTGTCAACCTGGCGGCGCGGATGATGCAATATGGTCGGGCGGGGACCACCCTGGCCAGCCAACGGATCAAAGAACGGGTCAGCCAGCAGTTTATTTTTGAAAGTTTGGGCAAAATTGCGCTCAAGGGCAAAGCTGACCGGCTAACAGCCTATCTGGTCAAGGGCGAGCAGGGAACCCACGAGGAATTTATAACCCGCCATTTACTGCACGAACATCCTTTGATTGGCCGCGAGGCCGAATTGGAGCAGATGCGGCGGATAGCGGCCGATGTTCGTCAGGGCCAACTGCGCCTGCTTTTTATCGAGGGGGAGTTGGGCCTGGGTAAAAGCCGTCTGGCCTCGGAAATGGTCCGGGAGTGGATTTCGGCGGGTGGGGTAGGTTATGGCAGTAAATGTATCAGCTATGGCCGGCAAGTCCCCTATCAGGCCTGGCGCGAAGTGATTGCGGCCCTGTGTGATTTGACCCCCACCTTGACTCCAGCCCGGCAGTTGGCCCGGCTGGCTGCCGTCATCGCCGATTTGGAAGATCCGCCCAGCCAGCCTGGTTACTGGGCCGACCGGTTGCCGCTGCTGGCCGATGTGCTGGGCCTGGAAGCGCCGGAAAACAACTTTACCCAGAGCATTTCCAGTCATTTGCGCCGCAACAACACCTTTGCCCTGATTGAAGCGCTGCTGCGCCGTAAAACCCAGCGCCATGCGCTCCTGGTTTTGCTGGAAGATATCCAATGGGCCGATGAGTTGTCCCTCGCCCTGGCCGCCTATTTGGCCAAAGCCCTGGTTGATACACCTCTGTTCCTGGTTCTGGTCCATCGCCTCATGCCCTCGCCCGATTGGGAATTGCTGACCGACATTAAAACCCTGCCCTATGTGCATACTATCTGTCTGGAGCCGCTTTCTTCTGAAGAAAGCCTGGAGCTGATTAAGATTTTGCGGGGGGACAGGCTTCTGCCGGCAGGGATCATCCCCCTCTTACTTAACCGGGGACAGGGTAATCCTTTTTTTATCCAGGAAATTACTGGCGCTATTAACCATGTAACCGAAAGTCAGGCCAATCAACTGGATTTCAATCTCCCCGACTCGGTTCAGGATGTTATTTTGACCCGCATTGACCGGCTGCCCGAAACCGAAAAACTGACCCTGAAAATTGCTTCGGTCATTGGCCCCAGTTTTTTGCGGTCTCTCCTGTTGGCGGTTCATCCGCTCCAGCAAGCGCAGTTCAGGTTGTCATCTCAATTGGACGACCTGGAAAGTGAAAAGCTGATTCGCCTGGAAGTGCCGGCTCCTCGCTGGGAATATATATTTCATAATGTTATTACCCAGGAAGTGGTGTATGAAGGGTTGCTGCTGGCGCAGCGCCGGCAGCTCCATCGCGCCGTAGGGCTGGCCCTGGAAGAATTGGTCCCCGATGCAGTTGAACAGCTTGCCTTCCACTACCATCGCAGTGATGATAGCGAAAAGGCGCTGCATTACCTGAAGATTGCCGGCGAAAAGGCGCGCCGTGAGTATGCCAATTATGCGGCAATTAATTATTACACCGAGATTTTAGGCTACCTGCGTAAACGCCCCGCGACAACGAACGGCCATGGCATGGTCTCGACCGATTATTGGGACATGTTGATGGAGCGTGCCAAATTGTACAATTTAATCGGCCAGCGTGAGGAAGAGTTGGAAGACCTGGGAACTCTCGGAATTATGGCCGAGGCGCTCAGTGATGATTATCGCCGTGCCCAGGCAGCTAAACAATGGGCCAGTTTATACGAGGCCAGCGGTGACTATGACTCTGGCCTGGAAATGATTGAACGTTCCGTTCAACTGGCTGAAAAAGCGGGCGCAGAAAGGCTGGTCGGCGAGGGGTACAGCCATTGGGGTACATTGCTTTATCTGCGCGGTGAATATGAAATTGCCCAGGAGTATTTGCATCGCGCCCTCGCTATTGCCCAGAATCACCAGGATAAACACGCCCAGGCTGATTGTATGAAGAATCTGGGCATAGTGGTGCATTATCAAGGCGATTATGAGGTGGCCCACTATTTCTTCAAGGAAGCCTCGGAGTTGTGGGAAACCCTGGGCGATCAGGGCGGGTTGGGGAACTGTCTCAGCTACCTGGGCCGGGTTTATTATGACATGGGAAATTATGCAGAAGCTCAAAAATGTTATGATAAATCCCTGGCTCTGCATCGGACCATTGGCGACCGGACGGGCGAGGGTCTCACCCAGCGCAGTTTGGGCAAGGTTCAACGGACGCTGGGCAATTATGTAACCTCTCTTCAACTCTTTAAGGATGCCCTGGCAATTAATCAAACCACCGGCGACCGCCGCGGCGAAGCCCACACCCTTTACCAATTGGCCTTTTTGTATACCCGCCTGGCAGAGTATGATACCGCCTTATCGCTTTTGGATGAAGCCTTGCTGATCCTGCGGGAAATAGACGATGCCTGGGCGCTAAGCGCGGCCCTCATTTATTATGGCTGGACGCTCCTGGAGCAGGGCGAGCCGCGCCAGGCCAAAAAATATTTTGAAGAGGTGCTCAAAATCCAGCGGGAAATTCAGCAAGAAGTGCGGATGACCGAAACCATTGCTTTGCTAGGTCGGGCTGCGCTGGCGGCCAACGATTTAAGCCTGGCCGATACCTGCGCCCGCCACGCCTTCAATTCAATCATCAATCGAGGCACACAGGGCATTGAGCACCCCGCCATTATCTATTTGACCTGCTATCAAATAATGGAAACCCAGCAAAAATACGAGCAAGCTCAGGAAATGCTTTCGCTGGGATATGGCTACATTACCGCCCAAAGCGCTCAAATTGACGATCCGGCTTTACAGCAGACTTACCTCAACAACATTCCCGAAAACCGGCAAATCCTGGAGCTTATGTCGGCCAATAAAAAAACCTCTGGCGCTTTGTGAGCCAGAGGTTTTTAATTTTATAGCAATTATTTAGTTGACAAAACCAATCAACCGGACAGCCTGATCGGGCCGGCGTAACTTAGCCAGGGCCTCTTTTTCAATCTGGCGGATGCGCTCGCGGGTCAAACCAAAGCGCTCAGCCACATCCTGCAAGGTCAAGGGCTGTCCATCGCGCAGGCCATAGCGCAGTTCAACAATCCGGCTTTCGCGGGCAGTCAGTCCGGCCAGCGCTCGGCGGATTTCGCTCTCCAGCAAGGTAGAGTCAACCTGGTCCTCCAGCGCCTGGGTCAGATCATTTTCCACAAAGTCAGCCAGAGTGGCCCCATCGTCGCCGACAGGCTCTTCCAGGCTCAGGGTCTCTTGGCCATCCTGTAGTAACTCGTGGATTTGCTCCGGGGCATCGCCGGTGTGAGCGGCCAATTCTTCCAACTCCGGTACACGCCCCAATTGCTGGGTCAATTGGCCCATAGCCTTTCTGATTTTGCCCAGATGATCTACCTTGTGTACCGGCAGGCGGATAACCCGCGTTTGCACGGCTACCGCCCGGCTGACACTCTGGCGAATCCAGTAGCTGGCGTAGGTGCTCAGGCGCACCCCCTTGCTAACATCAAACTTGTCAATAGCTCTAATCAGCCCCAGCACTCCTTCCTGGGAAAGCTCGGCCAAACTGAGACCATGACCGGTATATTTATTAGCAATACTAATAACCAAGCGGCCGTTTGCTTGAATCAGCGTCCGTCGAGCCGCGTTACCTTCTTCAACTTTAACCTGAAGCTGCCAGCGCAGCTCCTCATCCAGGTTTTGATCTTTTGTCAGCCGCTTGGCCGCTTTTTTGCCTTCCAGCATTTGCTTGATCAGGCGTTTTTCCTCAGCAGGCGCTACCGGAGCAGTTGCCGCAAGATCGGCAATACTCAGTCTAAATAATGCTTCTTCAGGAGCCCAAGTGGTTGCCATAACTCTTTACCTCATCTCTAAAAATTTTGCGTTCCGACCTACTTCTCAAACGACCCCTTTAGCAACAATCTCCACCGTGGTGGTGCTGCCAGCCCAAAATCCCGTCTTTTGTAGATGGCTATTAATTTTGACCAGGCCGAAGTCCGGATAAATGGTTCAGCCTGGTCAGTTTAAGGAGTAATCTACAAAAGGTAATCGCTCAACCCGTTGATGCGCCGAATAGGCGGCGATCATATAAACCAAAATTTGATCTTCTTTGTCCAGCACTGACACAGCGTTCGTAATCAAGGTTCGCAGCGACCTGGCTGATAAAAGTTTTTGTTTATCAGTCAGTGGCCCTTGCAGGGCCGTACCGGCCAGAAAAGCCAGAGCCATTGCGTCGTTGGGCAGGGTAGCATTGGATAAATCCTCGCCCGAAGCGTCGGCCAGATGATTGATATACTGCCTGACCATCGGTCGAAGCTTTTTCACTAAACCGCTGACCTCAGCCGAGTTTTCTGTTTCCAGCGGATACGGATCAACCCGGCCTCTTAAAAAATCAGCAGCGCTCGGATAAATATCCCTGATGACAAATCGCTCATGACCCACCGTAATCAAATTCATCCGGCCATCTTGCAGATTTTCTACCGCCGTAATCCGGGCTGTTGTCCCTACCTCATAAAGATCATCGCGAAAAAGACCGCCCACATTGGGGGCCTGGGCCTGTTTATTTTTGGCCAAAACAACGCCAAAAGTTTGCCCGGTAGCGATACATTCTTTGATCATGCTTTTGTAGCGTTCTTCAAAAATGTGTAAGGGCAACATCATCCCCGGAAAAAGAACGACATTCAAAGGAAACAAAGGAATATCGGCGTCAAATTCAAGCATCGAAGAAAATTCCTTATCCCGTCCACGTCTCCAGTATGCTACTTTCTGGTCTTATTAGACGCTTCCGGCCTGAAAATTCTTACGTATCGGTTCGATTTTTAAGGTCTAGCAGCACAAAGATTGTTGCGTACTATTGTAACATTAATAAATTAAAGGTAAGTTAATTTTGGGTTCAGTTTTAGATGATTGTCGCAGCGTTGACCTTATGCTATAATAGTAACATTCTTATGTTAGAATAGTGTTAATTTGGGAAAGAAAAGCTATGGCTGTGTCCTCTCGGGCCGAAGTTGCGGTGCCCCGTGTGCTGGTTGTAGATGATGATGTTGAAGTCGCCAAATCTATTGAAGCCTCATTACGTAAGCAGTATCAGGTTCACGTAGTCTACAGCGGCATCGAAGCTATCAAAGAAGCCCGTCGCCACCGCCCCGACCTGATTGTACTGGATGTGGTGATGCCGGGCATGGATGGCCTGGAAACGTGCCGTGAACTGCGGGTTGATCCCGCCCTGGCCGATGTGCCAATTTTATTTCTCACCGCTCTGGGCCGCCCCGAAGATCGGGTAGCGGGGTTGCGGGCCGGCGCGGATGATTATCTGACCAAACCGTTTAATCTGGATGAATTACAGCTTAGGATTTCGGCTATTTTGCGCCGGGTCAATCAGACTCCCCCTGCTCCCCTCGTTTCAATCCTAAAAATTAAAGATTTAACTCTGGACCGGAACAGCTACCAGGTGACGACCAACAAAAAACAGGTGAAATTAACCCCGGTTGAGTTCGATTTGCTGGTTCATTTGATGATGCACCCAGACGAGGTTTTTACCAGCGACCGCCTGCTGCAAGAAGTTTGGGACTATCCCACCGAAAGCGGCAGCCCTGATCTGGTCCGTATGCACATTAGAAACTTGAGAAACAAAATTGAGGCCGATCCCAGCAATCCAGAGTTCATTATAACTATCCCCCGGCGGGGGTATACTATTGCTTCGGAACCGTAAAATGAAGTAACGACGACTAACTCTCAGGGTATGCCCACTTTTAGAACTTGTCAACCCCCAATTTCTGGGGGTTTTAAATGGCAAACGTTTGACAAACAAAAATCCCGCCTCGAAATCGAGGCGGGATTTATTTTTTTAACGATTGTTAACTCAACCAAAAGAATTAACCGGCCAGGTCCATAATTTTTTGTTGTTCGGTCACGGGTTCTAGGGGTTTCGAGTTGCGGATGACCCGGATAGGACGGGTAGGAGCATTTGCTAAAGTTTTTTCAAGCTGATAGATTTCGGAGTGAAACGTGTCTGCTGATTGGGAAGATTCAATGTGCCACTGCCCCTGGCTGACCCAATCGGTAAAGCTAACCAACTTCTCAACAATGGAATGCCTTTGTGCTGTGAGGCTCACAGGGAAACGCATCTCCTTCCTTAAGATTTAGCTGTTGTCCCTCTTTCTGCATATTCTGTTGTTTATTTTGTACTCCCTACAAGGATAAAATTTTAATAAATAGAGTTATCATGTTACCTAAATAACTAAAGTTGGCAAATTTTGGCGGCTGATAAGGCTTTTTATTCCAACGTGGTATAATTTAGGTATAGATCAACCAGAGTGAGATCGCTATGCTCATTATCAACGGCGCTTTTGGCGAAGGAGGCGGTCAAATTCTGCGGACTTCGCTGGCCCTCTCTACCATTTTGCGCCGGCCCATCCGGATAGAAAATATTCGCGCCGGCCGAAAAAATCCCGGCCTGGCGGCTCAACATTTTGGCGGCGGTGCGCGCGGCGGCCATGATTTGTGAAGCCAAAGTGTCCGGCGACGCC
>JAAUSP010000324.1 GCA_012032575.1 Anaerolineales bacterium
AAAATGGGTTTTACCGTAGCGGCTTGGGCGATTTCCAGATCGCTTGGGGACGGACATAGCGTGATTCTCCTTTGAAAAAATGTGAACGTGATGCGTGATACGTGATGCGTGATATTTATTCTTCACGCATCACGCATCACGTATCAACTTATAGTTTACCTTTAACTAACTCATACACCTCATTTGCCAGCGTATCGTGCCCGGCCAGAAGTTGGTCCAATTCGGCCCGGTGTTGAGCCACAAAAACTTCATCTTTGATCGCACCCAAATTGATGAGAACATTGAGCGCGGCGGCTTTGAGGCCCGTCTGGGCGCACAGCACCGCCACCCCGGCATCGCTGACAACGTTGGGGTTGCCCATTTCGGCGGTCGGGCGGCACAAATCAATCACTTCGGCGCAGGCGCGGGCCGCCGCCAGGGGGACGAGGGTGGCTTTTTTCGACGCAGCCTGAATGGCGGCGGTGCGGGCGGCTTTCTCTTCGTCGCTGTTTTTGGGCAGGCGATAGGCGGCCATGACCGTATCGAAGGCAGCTACGTCATCTTCGATCATTTGGGTCAACTGCCCCCGCAGCAGCTCCGACTGGCGCAGAATTTCCTGCAACCGGCTTTCAACCCTGGCGAATTTTTCCTTGCCAATGGTCAAATTGCAGACCATACTGACCAGCGCCGCGCCCATAGCCCCGGATAAGGCCGCCGCGCCTCCGCCGCCAGGAGTCGGCGCTGCGCTGGCCAAATCATCGAGAAATGAATGAACGGTTGGATTGTTTGACATTAAAAAACGAACCTCCGTAATCATAAAAAAACCCGCTTCTCAGACCTGAGAGCGAGCTGTGTAGCTGAAAAAGTAGTGCTTAAATAAACCAGCAAGCCGCGCTGCCCACTATTATAACCCACATCTTACTCCAAATGTGAGGCGTAAGCAATTATTTTGTTGGATAAAACGCCGGTAAGGGCAGCAGGCGGATTACTCCCGCAAAAACTTCAAGGCAGCGTTTCAATCGCGTCTACATCGTTGATGGATAATCCCCACATCGCTCCGTCGAAAGAAAGCGCCGATGAAAAGGCGCAAGCCGTATCACTGCCCAAATTAGTAGGAATGCAGACAAACACGCCTTCATCTTCGCCGGCAATACCCGTGACCGAAAAACTGCCAAGCGCGGTTAGATAAATTGACCCGCTGGTACTGACCCCTAATCCATCCACATCCTCGTCCGAGGTATCGGCCAGCCCTATATCAGAGCCATCAAAGTAGATCGCCCAACTGCCGCCGGTATTCTCCCCGTAAGCTGTCGGGGTAAAGCTGAGCGCATCTTCATCCTCGGCGGAGAGGCCGGAGACCGAGACGCCCCCGCTGGTAGAAATCAGCAATTGACCATCGGGTAAGAGGTCTATCCCATCTACGTCTTCGCTGTCCAGGGTTAAGTCAACGTCAGAACCATCAAAGAACCAACTGAAGTTGCCGGTGGTCGTGTTGCCCAGCGAAGTGGCGTCGAATTGGAGAATGTCCGAATCATCCACGCTGCCCAGGCTCAGGGTGATCGGATCATTAAAGGACATCAGGAAGGTATCGGCGTCAACCAGGGTCAGGGCGTCAAGGTCTATGCTGCTTAAGCCCACATCGGAGCCGTCAAAAACCATGACAAAGTCGGTTCCCTCGAAGCGCAAGATGTCCTCATTGCTGACATTGGCGACGGTGCCAACGGGATACGAACCGCCGTTGCCCAGCGAAAGATAGATGGGTTCGTGGGTAAAGGTGAGGTCAAGCACCGGGTCGGGGCCAGGGGTGGGTGTTTCCTTGACCAGCACGATGCCGGGCGTGGGCGAGGGCAGGGGCGAGTCGAAAGCAGGTTTGCCGGTCGCCGGTTCTATCTCCCATCCTTGCACGATAATCAGACCAAACATCAAAAGCGCAGCCACCAAAAGTATTTCCAGCCCGCCAAAAAGGGATGATAACAAGCGGCTAGTTTGAGAGGATTGAGGGTTGTTTAGTTTCATTGTTTATTTCCTGCGAAATTAAGGAACGGCCCCTTTTAAGATAATCGGTAAATAGCCCTTTTCCACGTGCTCAAGCACAAAGGCGGTAATATTAATAGGGACGCTATCATTGCAAGCGGCAGGGTTAGAGCCGGTGACGGTAAAAGTGAGCTGGCCCGTATAAGTCCCCAGCCCACCTGGCTTGGTGATGGTCAGCGTGACGATTTCATCATCCGTCCCTGAGGTGGGTGAAAGGTTGATCCAGGCGGGTTGATTATGAGTGGCCTGCCATTGCAGCGTCCCACCGCCCTCGTTTGTCACATACAAGTTGGCTGTATGCATTTGGCTGGGTGGGTCTACCTCAAAGAAGGTAGCGTAGCCCTGGGTCACATTACTGATGGACAAGAAAGGCAGCACTTTCAATTTTGTATAGGTGGTTTTCCATTCGCTTTCATCACCGTCTGGTCCAAGCTGGCCTCGGACTTGAAATTGATACTCGCGCCGGTTTCTATCGCAATTAACACTGTCATAGACGCTGGTAAATTGGACATTGTCGAGTTCCTCCTTCCAGCCAATGGCGTTCCAGGGCTTGGCGCTATGGAACACCCGACTGCGATACCTGAAATCAAAGTAATTCGCGCCATTGACAGGAGTCCAGCTAAAGCCAAATCTTTGTCCGTACCTGCGCCAGACCTCGGTGGTAAACACCGCCGGGGGATGATTGATGCTGACTTCGGGTTCGCCGCCCATGCCGCCCGGATCAACCACCACTTCTATATCCTGGGTGGGCCAATGGTTAGTTCCCTGCAACCCGCTCAACCAGCGCCCATCAATTTGAACATCCAGGCGCAGTTTATACGTGCCGGGCGGCGTCCCATGCGGAATTTTCAGACTGACATTGGATATCCAGGCATAATTACCGCGGGTTAAAGCACCGCTATTAGCCTGGCACAGACCGTATTTCTGGATAGCAAAAGCCACAGCGCTGCTATTGCTGGCATTATACAGATGATAACTCAAATAGGTGCGATGTCCGGCTTGAGGACAGCTTCCACCCGGGTACACGGGGATAACCGGCCAATCAGAATTGCCGCTGTTTTGAAAATAAACGGCTAAATCGGTGATGGACTCGCCCGGACGCATATATAGAGTACCTGGCAGGCCCGGCACATCGAGAATATTAAAGCGATAATCATCCGGCGGGTCAGGGCTGAGGCCGATGAAGTTGATGCCGGTGTAGTAGTGAGCCAAAATCTGTTGGGCCGTGTCCCAACGCACAGTCCACTGCGACCCGTGCTCTGGATATTCACCGGTACGGCCTGCGCCCCATCGCCCGGCGGCTTTTTGACCCATTCCGCCGTTGGAAGTGCCCACGTCATGCCCTTCCGCTCGACTAATAGGGTCGTATATAGATTTAAGGTAAGACTGACTGCGTCCCGTAGTCCACAGATCATTATCTTGACCAAAAAATGCGGCGATAGGATCGGTACTTCCAGGTAGGCTAAGATAAACCTGTCCAGACACCGCCTGGTCAATAACTGCTTTATAAGATGTCGAGAGGGTATCATAGCTATAGGGAATGTATGTCTGAAAGTTGGTGGCAGAATTGTTCAAAATACCCCCTGGCGTGTCAAGAATTTGCCGGTATGCATAAGTGCGAGCAGCGATAGCTTGCGCCCGCACCGACGAGGCAGCATGGCCAGGGTCCAATTCATTAGGGACGACATTACGAAGGTAACCTTGTGTACCAATCTCGATGCTGATGGTAGGTGTGTTGTTAGAGCCAAAAGGATATACACCCGGTATTGGCCCATCTCCACCTGCCCGATATACGCAACCATATCTTATATCGTTTAACTGACATAGCTTGGATGTTATTCCTCCACCGGGATAATTTAAGGCATACATCTGCAATGTCACCTGAGTAGGCGGAGTAAAATTCAATGGGGAGAAAGCTATTGCCACATCCGACCAAAGGAAAATTGAAATTACTATGAAGATAGGTACCAAGAAGAAAAGAGATGTCCTGAGTTCGTTTTTTAACATTTGTAGATCCCTTGTTCAAGTTTTTATTGTAGAAGAACATCGACTTGGTATAAGGAGTACTCAGACTTATTAAGGTATTCAACTAGAATCTTCTTACCATCAGGTGCCCAGCTTAAGCTTCCTTTATAGCCAATCAACCCTTCAACTGGAATAGGAATCGGAGCTGTTTCGGAGGGGTTAACCACATCAGTAATGTACAACCCTATAGTTTCTACTCCATCTTGATAATCAATTACAGGAAGAAATAAGAGATGGCTGCTATTTGGTGCCCAAGCCATCTCCGTTACAAAATTAAATTTATCAGTACCTATTTGGTAAAATTTATTCTCTGGCCACTCTAAAATATACAAGTGGCTATAATCTACGGGAGGCATTCCTTCTGTTACCAGTAGCGCAAGCTTTCTCCCGTCAGAGCTCCATCTGGCAAGCCAAACCCATTTGTTTTGTCCAAAATCTATAAAGTGAGATTTGTTGTTTGTTGTATCAATAAGCTGCAACATTGTTTCAGGATTGTTATAATATGCAATCCAGTCACCCTTGGACTTCGAGCAACATTCTCATTCTGTTCCGGTTTGCTCTCACTTAAATAAGCAGGTATAGGCTGGGTATTTGCACTTACTTTTGTGTCAGACAGGATTACGATATCTGAATTTCGTTTTAAGATCCCTACATTGTTTTTATCTAGTGGAATTAGAGGAGGAACAACATCGGACGCAATTTGTTCTGTCTGCCCATCTCCCTTGCCTACCCACAAATTCTGCTGATTTGTTTTAAGGTCGAAAGAAAGATATGCGACTCCATTTTCCTCGGGTAACCAAACAGGTTGATATAGATTGCCTGGTTCGTTTACTCGAGCATATTCTTTTATAGTTCCATTTTTTACATTTACGGTACTCAAACTCACTGGCCCTTTGAGTAATATTTCTTCCGAGCTATTGGGAAGCCATTCCACTATTTCATTTTGGCCAATTGAATTACGAGTAATTGCAATTTCCTGCGGCGGCTTAAAGACAAAGCCCATAATCGGCTTATCCGACAGCGGCTCAAAGGTGGGCGTTGGGCTAGGGCTGGGGGCCGGGGTGGGGGTGGGGAAGGTGGTGATAATGACCGGGATCACTTCTGAGGTAGCAGTCGGGGTTATGGTGGCAGCTACAACAGGCGTAGGCGTCTCCCTGGCGGCCTGGAAGGCCAGTGCCGGGGTTGTGGCCGGCGCGCCTGGTTTTGTAGGCGCTTGAACTCCTCTCTGGCTAAAAAACAAGGTCAGGATTAACCCCAACACCAGCAGCCCTACCAGGGTCAAGATAGGGCTAAAAAAGTTTTTGAGTTTCTTGATCAGGGAGTGTGTCATCAATTTGCTCCTACTTTTTCAAATAACCGGCAAAACCATGCGCCGTGTTTCGCCTAATACGGCCCACAGGGTTGCCCAATGATCCGGGTTGGCCGTAATGGTATTGCTGATTGGATCAACCCCACTGCTGGGTTCTTTGAGCCATTGTTGGCCGTTCCAATAGTACAGTGCCAGGGTGTCTTCAATGGCCGGTCCTTTTTCGGCATCGGTGTACCGTATCAAGAAAGCAAAAGTTTGGCCGGGGACAAGTTGAGCCGGTTGGCCGGTGGCGGCAGAAACGGCGCTGACTTCAAAGGTGTGGCCCAGCCCTACCCGTTCCCCCACGTCTTGATCTTGCCAGAGATGGCGATAGGTCAGCGTGACCGTCTCGGTAAATGCGCCACTGGGAAAGATGAGATGGGTATCTTCTCCGGCTGATAGTAAGACGCCACCGCTGGGGCGGATATTGCCTGTCATCTTACCCTGCATGAGTCGCAGCATAAGGAGTCCATCATCCAGACCGGCTACATAGACATAATTGTTTTGTACATCCAATTCGTCAACCCAGTAGTAAACGTCGTTATCATAAAATCCTACTTCAACCGGCTTATGAGAATGCGAAACATCCACAATGTACAAATCACCCTCAGTCAAAATATAGGCAAAATTTCCTTGCACTGTTACATGCCTGGCCCCGCTTAGCTTCAGATAACCCAGCAGCTTCGGCTGCGTAGGTTTTGACACATCAATAATGGAGAGGCCATTCTCCCCCAGAAATGCATCATCGGCCAGGTAAGCCGTCTGGCCCTTGACGACTACATCATTACTCCACTTCGCCAGCCCTGGATGGGATCCTACCTCAATAGGGTAAGTGGGGTTGGAGGTATCCAGCACCCGCAAGCCACCCTCACCGGCAATGTAGGTCATATTTCCGCTCACCGCCACGCCGAAAGTACGCTGTTCAGGTTGGTACCAGCCAATCTCTCTGGGGGCGGCCAAGTTAGAGATATCCAGAAGACGCAGCACGGTGAGAAAATCAGTGAGGTAGGCTATATTTCCGGCGACAGCTACATCGGTTATATCCTCCAAATAAAGGTCATGGTAAGCACCCAATTCAGTAGGAGCAGTTGGATTAGAAACATCAACAAAATACAACCAATATCCCTCGGCAGCATAAGCAATATCTTCAACCACCACCACCTTATCTATCCCACCCAGGTTGGCAAAACCGACTTCCTGGGGAAAGGCCGGATTGGATATATCTACCAGGCGCAGGCCATCATAAGCCCCCACGTAAGCTATATTTCCAACGACCGTAACATCTGAAGCCCCCCAGGAATGGTGAACCGTTCCCCCTATTTGACCGGCCAGCTCAATGATCGGCGGCGGTAACCGGGCGGCTGAGAGAGTGTTTTCTATTTCTCCAGCCGGTTCTTGGGCGAAAGCCTCGTATCTGGTCCAGACCAGCCCTAAACCAGTTAAAAGGACCAGCATAAGGAGACGTAAGCGGCTCAAGATCAGCCCATATCTATTCCGACAATAGCCTTTTACAGGTTGCATCATGCTTATTTTAAAGCGAGTCGCCCCCTGGTGCTAGTGACAAATGTCACAATCTCTCTTAGAGTTTGGTTAGAAATGATAGGAATTTGGTTAGAATTGTGCCTTAAAACAGGTAAGGGGACAACAGACGGAGGTTATTTCAATCAGGCGTGAGTCTGGTTTTTGGTTCAAACTTTGAAGAATTAATAAACTAAAAAAGCCAACCCAACGGTCGGCTCTTCTTTTTATACTGATCGGAAATCAAAGGGGTGCATTGGAAACCAAAGCTGTCGCTGACCACCCCGAGCTGAAGCTCAGGGCTGATAGTGAAAGTACGCTTTTAGCGTACTTGTTAGGGCGTTTTGAGTCAGCTTGAGCTGACTTTAGCTATCAGCCTATGAATTCATTCATAGGCCCAAGAGCTAGTGGATGCACTCTTTTCATTTCCGACCAGTATATCCACCTAAAAATTATCTGTGTCTATCTGTGGACCCTTACTCCAAAAAATCACGCAGCCGCCGGCTGCGACGCGGATGGCGCAACTTGCTCAACGCTTTGGCTTCAATCTGGCGAATTCGTTCACGGGTGACGCCAAATTTCTGGCCCACTTCTTCCAGGGTATAAGCCCGGCCATCCTGCAACCCAAAACGTAGCTGCAACACCCGGCATTCGCGGGCACTGAGCGACGAAAGCACGTCGTTGACCCGCTCGCACAACAGCTTGCGAATGGCCGAGTCGTTGGGCAGCAAATGGTTCTCGTCCTCGATAAAATCGCCCAGGGTGCTGTCCATATCCTCGCCCACTTCCATTTCCAGGGAAAGGGGATATTGGGCGGCCTGGCGGATGCGTTCCAGCAGGCGCACGCTGATGCCCATTTCGCCCGCAATTTCTTCTTCGGTTGGCTCGTGGCCGTTTTTCTGCACCAATTCGCGGGACACGCGGGAAAGCTGGGTAATCCGTTCGCCCATGTGGACCGGCACGCGGATGGTTCGGCCCTGGTCGGACAGGGCGCGGCTGACCGCCTGGCGAATCCACCAGGTGGCATAGGTGCTGAACTTAAAGCCGCGCTGGTATTCAAACTTTTCTACCGCCCTGATGAGGCCAATATTGCCCTCCTGGATCAAATCCATAAAGGACACGCCATGCCCGATATACTTTTTGGCAATGCTGACCACCAGCCGGAAATTGGCTTCGATCAGTTTGCGCCGGGCGTCTTTGCCGCGCCTGACTTCACTGCGCAGCCGTTCACGGGAGTAGCCGTTGGCTTGGGTATGTACTTGCGCCAGCCGCATTAACGCCTTTTTGCCCCGCTCGATGGCTTTGGCCAGTTGGACTTCTTCTTCAGCGCTTAAAAGCGGAATGCGGCTGATTTCCTTCAGATACAGGGCGATGGAGTCGTCTACATCAAAATCCGTATCTGTGTCATCAGCCGCATAAAATAACAAATCTTCAGACTCTTCAGTTTTGTCATCCGGGTCTGGAGGGGGGCTATCATC
>JAAUSP010000325.1 GCA_012032575.1 Anaerolineales bacterium
ACCAGGCCCCAGATACTTAAAATCCCAGGCCGCCGGATTAAACCGGGGGACTGAACCCACGTGCAGCACCGGCCACTTTTGGGTTAACGACTGGCCAGGGGGTAGTTTCTTTTTCTGGTCCAACTGATCCTGAGCTTCTTTTCGTTTAAAAAACATCTCAACAAAAATCCTTTCTGCTTACGGGTAAATGGCTACTGATTACTGATTGTTACTCAACAAGGCTGTAGCAAAAACCACCTGGAAAGGCTGGCAATAAATGACAACGCTTTTGAACTGGGAAACATCGGTTCCCGCCGGTAGAGTGTAATTCTGACTGCCAATATTGCCTTTAAGCGAGCCAAGATCGAGATATCCCTGCATTACTTCCTGGCTGGAGGCCGGGGCCGGGTGACTGGACAGGATCACATGCAAATCCGGTCCGTTGGTCACTGAAAACTCCTCAAAGCGCAGCACATACGAGCCATCGGCCAATTGATAAAGCGCCGCCTGCCCGGAACCTTGGTGAAAACTGTCGGCATCCTTGAATTGACCTTGCCCCACCAATACCGGCTGGGTATCGCTGACCGTTTCCGGCATCGGCTCGTCCATCAGCTTGTCCGGCATCTTCGCCGCTGTTTCCACTAACTCCACTTCCAGCGCCTGGCGCTTTTCTTCGGGCATTTGGACTAATTCTGCGGCACTGGGAATTTGGGCCGGAAATTCCTCTTCGACTACATTATTAATAAACAAGGGCGAGGCCAAAAACCAGACTAACGGCGCAACAATGACCAGGGCTACAGCGCCGGCTACTACCAACCACAAACGATTTTTCATAAGAGTATACCTTTCTCATTATCATTATTCAAAAAGAATTTATGTATCAGCGGCGGGATTTCTTTCTTCATCCATTAGTCCCGCCAACGCCTCATCCGTTACACTCACGGTGATCCTAACGCCAATGATGCAATAAATCTATTACACAGAGCTTACCCAAACCTTACAAAAAAGTAACTACTCAGCCATGTCATTTCGACCGAAGGGAGAAATCTCCGAGGCCGATACAGCGCGGTAGGGACGCTTCGCATCGGCCTACGGCCTCGAAATGACATGAAGGTTGAGCAGTACCCAAAAAAATTAAACCGAGCTGCCTCGCTCTACGGTCCATCGCCTGGAAAATAAAAAATGACCAGCATAAAGCTGGTCATTGTAGGGAAGTACCCCCGGCAGGAATTGAACCTGCGACACAAGGTTTAGGAAACCTCTGCTCTATCCCCTGAGCTACGGGGGCGGAATACTGGTCAATATTGACCAGTATCTTCTCAATATGTAGGGGCGAACCCTTGCGGTCGCCCCGTGGGGCAGGCGCAAGGCCGTGCCCCTACCCCGAATTATTGAGAAGATACATTTCAACGGTAGTATATCCAAAAAACAACACCAGAGCAACTTATTTCGCCTCACTCTCTGACTTTCAAAATGATTTTGCCGATGTTTTTATCGGCGGCCATACGCTGGTGGGCCTCGTTGGCCTGTTCGATGGGATAAACCGAGTCAATAATCGGTTGGATGGTTCCGTTCAACAGCAGCGGCCAGAATTGGGCCATAAAGTTTTCCTTAATTTCGACCTTCTCCACCAGCGACCGGGGCCGCAGCACCGAGCCAATCAACCGCAGTCGCCGGCCCATCAACGCGCCGATATTCAACTCGGCCCGGCTGCCACTCATAGTGCCGATAAAAACCAGTCGCCCCTTTAATTTGAGCAGCCGCACATTCTGCTCCAGATAAGCCGCGCCCACATTGTCCAGAATGAGGTCCACCCCCTGGCTGTTGGTGTGTACTCGCACCCGCTCGGCGAAATCCTCTTTTTTGTAATTGATTGCCAGTTCCGCGCCCAGGCCCGCGCAGTAAGCAATCTTCTCCTCCGACCCAGCGGTGACGATAGCCCGCCCGCCCGCCGCCCGCACCAGTTGAATCGCCGCCGTACCGACGCCGCTGGCTCCGCCGTGGATCAGCACCGTTTCCCCTTTTTGCAACTGGGCTTCCATAAAGATGTTCACAAACGCCGTGTAAAATACTTCGGGCACCGCTGTCGCCTGCTCGAAACTCCACGAATCGGGGATAGGCATCAACATTGCTGCCGGAATATTAACTTGTTCGGCATAACCGCCGCCGGTAATCAGGGCGCACACCCGATCTCCCACCTGCCAGCCGGTCACATTGGCTCCCAGCGCCGCAATTCGACCCGCCGCCTCCAGCCCCAAAATCGGCGACGCGCCCGGTGGCGGCGGATAATTCCCCGCCCGCTGCGCCAGATCAGCCCGGTTGAGCGCCGTGGCATAAACGTCCACCAGCACCTCATCGTCGCCGTAGGTGGGCGCAGGTGAGTCCTGCCAGACCAACGGTCTGTCTTCTAAGTCGGTTTGAATGGCAATGGCTTTCATTTGCTCCCTCACTCTCATGGGTTGACTTTGTATTGGTTAGTAGTATACTATCCTATTATGAAAGCTATAAAATTACCAATACAGTGGTTTTACCAATTAATGGAATTGTATAGCTCCAAGGATGAGCAACAAAGACGGATTAGAGCAACGGCAGCTACAATTATTGCCCTCCTCGCCGCCATTGCCCTATTTTACAATTACCTCACTTAACCTCCCAAAACCCCAATAATCGTACTATCCACCATATAACTCCAGCAGCAATACAACTGGTCGGAGCAAGAAAAAGTACGGCCAAGAGCAGGTCAGGTTTATTGTTACCCCTCGCATCTAAAATACGATATCCAATCATCCCGACAATCACCGCGACCAGAGCCACTGGTAGCGCCAATATCAGAACAAGCGCCGCTACGGCAAAATAGACACTGGCAAAGTAAAACAGAGCGATCAAGGCAATCAGGCTGAACTCTTCGAGGTATTTCACCAACAGCTACCTCTGCGGAATTGATAGGCCCGGCTGTGTAACCTCAGTATAGCACAATATAGAACTTTCGCCACAGCAAAAAATTAATTAATGCCTTGGCAGTTGAGTCCTTGCGCATTGAGCAAGAACTTTGCCACGAATTGCACGAATTAACACGAAAATCATCACCCGTTTTACGTTTTACGGTTTATGTGGTAAAAAGGGTCCATCTAACTTGAACCGGACCGGCTTTTTGGAGGAGCCGTTATGACCAAATCCGCCGGATATTATGACCTGCGCCAGGCTTTTGGCGAACCGGGCTGCGCTTTGTGCCGTTTGTTAGCTCAGGCCGCCGACGGTTACATTGACGCCCTGCTCTGGGAGCTGGTCAACGACCCGGCCCTGCGCGAAGAGTTGAACGAGAGTCGCGGCTACTGCCGGGAGCATGCCTGGCTATTGGTCCGCCACGGCGCATCGCTGGGCGCGGCGATTATGATGAAAGACATCATTGACACCCTGCGGCGGGTGGCCGAAGCCGGAAAATTCGAGCCGCCTGCATTTTCCTTGCGGCAGATCTTCAACGCTACCCAGCCCAACAGCACAGCCGCCAAACTCGCCGCCGACCTGGCTCCCCAGAAACCCTGCCCGGTCTGCCTCAAAATTGAGAGCAACGAAGCCTACTATCTGGCGGCCCTGCGGCAGCACCTCACCGGCCCCGATAATCTGGCCCCGGCTTATCGCGCTTCGGACGGGTTGTGCCTGCCTCACTTTCGGCAAGTGCTGGCTTCCGTCACCGCTGCGGAAATATTCACTGCCCTGATCGAAGCGCAGAAAGAAATCTGGCAGCGTTTGAGCGCCGAATTGAGCGAATTTATCCGCAAAAAAGACCATCGCTTTCAGCACGAAAGCTACGGCCCCGAAGGCGACTCCTGGCTGCGGGCGATTGAAGCGGTCGTTGGTGCAGCACCCAAAGGCAAACAAAAATGAGGCGAGGACCCGTGAGGCGAAGAGGCGAGTCTTCGCGTCCTCGCGTCACGTATCCTCGCGTCTTTACCTTGAAGGAGACCTTATGCTACAATATCTCTTAATCGGACTGGGCGGCTTCATCGGCGCGAATACCCGCTATATTTTGCAACAATGGGCGGCCGGGCAGTGGGGCGCTGATTTTCCTTATGGCACGATGATTATCAATGTCAGCGGCAGTTTCATTATCGGCTTTTTTCTAACCCTGGCCACCGAGCGGCTGACCATTTCCCCGGAGCTGCGTTTATTCGTCGCCACCGGCTTTTTGGGCGGTTACACCACCTTTTCATCCTTTAGCTATGAAACCCTGCGGCTGGTCGAACTGAGCGGCTGGGGGGCGGCGCTGCTCAATTTTGCCGGCAACACCGGCCTGGGACTGGCCGCGGCGGTTTTGGGTATGTTTATGGCCCGCTGGTTACAAGGAGGCTGATGATGGAAATCGTCGGCCTGGCTCAAAAAGTTAGCATCTACATTGGCGAAAGCGACAAATGGGGCCGCAAACCGCTCTACGCCGCCATCCTGGAACTGTTGAAAAAAGAGGACTGCGCCGGAGCGACCGTCACCCGTGGGCTGGCCGGGTTTGGCGCGCACAGCCGGATTCACACGGCCACCCTCACCGACCTGTCCGCCGACCTGCCGCTGGTGATCGAATGGGTGGACAATCCGGCCCGCATCGAGCGGGTGATGCCGCGCCTGCGCGAAATGGTGCTGGAAGGACTCATCACCATACAGCCGGTCGAGGTCATCAGCTACAGCCACCGCCGCCTGCGCGAACTGCCCGCCGCCGCGCCGGTCCACGATGTAATGAGCCGTGAAGTCCGGGCGGTCAACCCCGAAACCCCGCTGGCCGAAGCCGTCGAACTGCTCTTGAGCAAGGTTTACCGCACCCTGCCGGTAGTGGATGAAGCCGGGCGGGTGATCGGTATCTTGACCGAGGGTGACCCGTTAGCCAAAGCCAAACTGCTGGCCGCCAGCGTGCAGCGCGAGCTAACCGAGGCAGAACTGTCCAGGGAGTTGCAGCGCTTGCGCCAGACCGGCCAGACCGTCGGCGGGGTGATGACTCCCAACCCTGTCACCGTCACCAACCAGACCACCGTGACAGAAGCGGTGCGCTTGATGGTGACGCATGACATCAAACGCCTGCCGGTGGTTGACCCGCAGGGCCGGCTGATTGGCCTGGTCAGCCGGGTCAACGTGCTGCGGGCGCTGGCCCAGCCGCCGGTCGCCGAACTGCCGCGCCCCAACCCGCCGCCCGGCCAGCACATGCGGGTGGATGAAATTATGCAGACCAACGTGCCGGCAGTTGCCGTTGACGCCCCTTTGAATGAAGTTGTTGACCGGCTGGTCAGCAGTGCCCAGCGGCGGGTGGTGGTCGTGGATGCCCAACGGCATGTCGCCGGCATCATCACCGACGGTGATTTAATCAAGCGGGCCACCGCCACCGAGCGGGCCGGTCTGCTCCAATCGCTGGTCAATCGCCTGCCGCTTGGGTCGGGCGAAGGGCTGCATCTGAGCCAACGCACCGCCGCCGAAGTGATGACCACCCAGGTGAGGACCGTTTCGCCCGACACCTCGCTGCTGGAAGCTCTGCGTTTATTATTAGCCCACCAAATCAAACGCCTGCCCGTAGTGGACAACGAAGGCCGGCTGGTGGGACTGGTGGGACGCGGCGGGATTTTGCAGGCGCTCAGCCAAAATTTGTCCCCTGAATAGCCGTTTCAATGTCATTAAGTTGCAGCATCCTGAGTAGGTGAGCGAAGCGAACCGTATCGAAGGGTGCTGCGCCGTCAGGAAATCGTTGCTAACTCGCACCCTTCGATACGCACTCCACTTCGTTCCGTGCTACTCAGGATGCTTAACTCAACGACAGTAATAACCGTTTATGTTCAAACTCCAAGTAAGTCAAGATCAAAAAAGGTGGGATCGCGCCCTGCCTGCCCTGCCCAACGCGCACGCCCTGCAAAGCTGGTACTGGGGCGATTTCAAGAGTCGCTGGGGCTGGCAGGCCGAGCGGCTGCTCTGGTTTGATGACGATACCCCTGCCGCCGCCGCGCAAATTCTGCGGCGGGCCATTCCCCGGACGCCCTGGAGCTTTCTGTATGTGTCCAAAGGCCCGGCTTTGGATTATAACAACCCTGTTTTGGCGGCCCAGGTTCTGGCCGATTTGGAAAGCCATGCCCGCCGGACCCACGCCCTCTTCATCAAAATTGACCCGGACGTGCCGCGCGTCTACGGCGAACCACAGCCCAACGAGTCGCTTGAAGCCGTCGGACAGGCCACCCTCGATTTGTTGACCCGACGCGGCTGGCGTTTCTCGCCGGAGCAAATTCAGTTTCGCAATACGGTGGTCATCAACCTGACCCCCTCGCCGGAAGCGCTGCTGGAGGCCATGAAGCCCAAGTGGCGCTACAATATTCGCCTGGCCGAGCGCAAAGGGGTGACAATTCGAGGCGGCAGCACGGCAGACCTGCCCACTTTTTACACCATGTACGCCGAAACCGCCGCCCGCGACGGCTTTTTGATTCGCCCCGCCGCCTATTATCAGGATGTCTGGCAGCAATTTTTGGCCGCCGGTCAGGCCGAACTGCTGCTCGCTTCGGTCGAGGGGCAGGTGGTCAGTGGGTTGATTTTGTTTATCTTTGGCCCCACGGCCTGGTACATGTACGGCGCGTCCACCGGCCAGCGCCGCGAGGCCATGCCCAATCATCTGCTGCAATGGGCCGCCATCTGCCGGGCCAGGGAGCGCGGCTGCCTGCGCTACGACATGTGGGGCGCACCCGATGTTTTCGACGACAGCGACCGTCTGGCCGGGGTTTATCGCTTCAAAAGTGGTTTTGGCGGTCAGACCGTTCAGGGCTTGGGCGCGTTTGATTATCCGGTCAACCGGCCTATGTATTGGGCTTTCACCACCGCTTTACCCCGCCTCCGCGCCTGGATGAGGCGGGGAAACGATGTCTCGTGAGGCAAGGGGGCGGGGATTTGTCTCCTCGCCTCTTCGCCTCCTCTCGCAAAAACTTGACTCTTGTCTGTCTGTGTGTAAGATAAAGCCGCGATTTGTTACAGCCGGGACTTTTTGGAAGGAAGCCCCGGTGGAATAGTGAATGGTGAATAATGAATTGTGAATTGCGAATGAACCATTCACAATTTACAATTTACACTTCACAATTTACTTCGGAGATGTGTTGTGGCCCGATTGGGTGACGCCTTAAAAGCTGCGCGCGAGGAACAGGGGTTTAGCCTGGATGAGGTTGAAGAAGCAATTCACATCCGGCGGCATGTATTGGAATCCCTGGAAAAAAATGAATTCAAAAAGTTTGCCTCTCCGGTCATTATCCGCGGCTTAATTCGCAATTATTCAAAATTCCTCAATCTTGATCCGATTGAAGCATTGACCTTGTACGATGGCAACGGCGTTGTGCCGGTCAAAGGTCAGCGGTTAACCCCTAACGGCATCGAGTTCATGAATCTCTCGATGGCCCCGCGTCCGATCATCAGTTGGGATTTTGTGGTTGGAATTTTGTTGTTTTTGTTGGTGATGGGCGGCTTTGGCTACGTCACTTACACTACAGTCATTCAGCCCAGCCTGACCCCCACCCCCACCAAAACACCCGGCCCCGGCGGCCTGGACGACGATGCCGCTCTGTTGCTACCCACCGTCACCCCGCTGCCCACCAACACCCCGACGCCTCTCCCGCCCACCGAAACGCCGACGCCAATTATCTACGGCGGAGTCACGGTCGAACTGCAAATCAAGCAGCCCTCCTGGATTCAAATTCTGGTGGATGATGCCAAAGCCTTTGAGGGGATTCTTCAGCCCGGCGAGAGCAAAAACTGGACCGGCCAGCGCCGGGTCGCCATTCGCGCCGGCAATGCCGGAGGCGTGGAGGTGATTGTCAATGGCATCAATCGTGGGCCGATGGGCGGTGAAGGCCAGGTGGTAGACCAAATCTGGGAAAAGGTGGATGACCCCTCAGTGTTGACGCCCCAACCCGGTCAAACCCCCGATCCCGCCAACACCTCACCAGTCACAGCAACGCCGCTGGCCACCACCGCAGGCGAAGCGCCTTTGCCTTTGGAGTCAGCCCCCACAACGCCCCAACCTTAAGTAGCCAGCGCGTAACTACTCACCCATGTCATTTCGACCGCAGGGAGAAATCTCCGAGGCCGATGCAGCGCACGGCAGGGACCCTTCGCGTCGGCCCCAATGAGGAGATCACGGGGTCGAAAACAAAGCCAGCAAATCGCCGGGTTGCAAAACCGAAACCAACTCATCCTTAAAATCTTTGGGATTGCAGGTGACCAAATAATGAGCCTGCGCATTTAAGGCAGCGGCCATCTGCACGGCGTCGTCAAAATCTTTCCAGGGATAACACCTCAAAAGGATTTTCGTCATGGCGAGTATCATTCATGAACTCGCATTTTG